>NZ_JBIAIY010000002.1:347388-738827 GCF_042871665.1 Micromonospora sp. NPDC005686 | reverse complement strand
ACCCCCCCCCCGCCCCCCCCCCCCCACCCCCCCGGGGGGGGGCGCCCCCCCCCCCCCCCCCCCGCGCGCGGGGGGGCCCGGGGGGGGGGGGGGGCGCCCCCCCCCCCCCCCGCGGCGAGCCTGGCCGTCCCGCTGGTGGTGCAGCGGGTGGTCGACGGGCCGGTGGCCCGGCACGACGAGGCCGGGCTGCTCCGGCTCGGTGGCCTGGCGCTGCTGCTCGGCATGGCCGAGGCGGTCCTGATCTTCATTCGCCGCTGGACGCAGTCGTCGTCCTCGGTGGGCATGGAGGCCGCCATCCGCGCCGAGATCTACGCCCACCTGCAGCGGCTTCCGGCCTCCTTCCACGACCGCTGGCAGTCCGGTCAGTTGCTGTCCCGGATCACCAGCGACCTGTCGGTGATCCGGCGGTTCCTCTCCTTCGGGCTGCTGTTCCTGGTGCTCAACCTGGTCACCTACGCGGCAGTGGTGGCGCTGCTGATCCGGCTGCACCCGTGGCTGGGACTGCTGGTCGCGGCCAGCGCCGTACCGCTGTTCCTGATCAGCCGCCGTTTCGCGCGCCACTACCACGCGGCGTCGCGCCGGATGCAGGACCAGCAGGGCGACGTCGCCACACTGGTCGAGGAGACGGCGCTGGGGCTACGCACCATGCGGGCGTACGGGCGCGGGCCGGAACTGGCGGCCCGGTTCGCCGTCGGCGCGCGCCGGCTGCACGACACCGGGATCGGTAAGGCCCGGCTGCTGGCCCGTACGTCCGCGCTGTTCGACCTGGTGCCCAACCTGACGCTCGGCGCCGTCCTGGTGGCCGGCGCCGCGGCGGTCGCCGACGGCGCCCTGTCCATCGGCGAGCTGGTCGCGTTCGTCAGCCTCCAGCTCATGCTGATCTGGCCGGTACAGTCGCTGGGCTGGATCATCGCAAACGGTCAGGAGGCCGCGACCGCCGCCGACCGGATCCAGGAGGTGCTGGACACGCCGCCGACCATCGTGGACGGCCCGCAGGCCCGGCCGCTCGACCGGAGCGAGGTACGCGGCCGGCTCCGCTTCGAGGGGGTCCGCTTCCGCTATCCCGGCACGTCCGCGCCGGTGCTGCGCGACCTGGACCTGACCGTCGAACCGGGCGAGACGATGGCGCTGGTCGGCGTCACCGGCTGCGGCAAGAGCACGCTGCTGTCGCTCGTCCCCCGGCTGCACGAGGCGACCGGCGGCCGGCTCACACTCGACGGGAACGACGTGCGTGACCTGCGGTTGGATTCGTTGCGCCGACTGGTCGCCGTGGCGTTCGAGGAGCCGACGCTGTTCTCCATGTCGGTCTGGGAGAACCTCACCCTGGGCCGGCCGGACGCGAGCGAGGACGAGGTCCGGGCCGCGCTGGCGCTGGCCCAGGCGGAGTTCGCGTACGGGCTGCCGTGGGGGCTGGCCACCCGGGTCGGTGAGCAGGGGCTGTCGTTGTCCGGCGGGCAGCGGCAGCGGCTCGCGCTGGCGCGTGCGGTGCTCGGCCGGCCCGCGGTGCTGGTGCTCGACGACCCGCTCTCCGCGCTCGACGTGCACACCGAGGCGCTCGTCGAGACGGCCCTGCGCCGGGTGCTGCGGGAGACCGCGACCACCACCCTGCTGGTGGCGCACCGCCCCTCGACAGTGGCGCTGGCGGATCGGGTGGCGTTGCTCGACGACGGCCGGATCGCCGCCGTCGGCACCCACTCGGATCTGCTGGCCCGGGTGCCCGCGTACCGGGCGGTGCTGTCCGCCGAGCCGGAGCGCCGGACCGGCGGCGTCGGACTGGTGCGCTCGTGACCGGCCGTGTGCCGCGGGTGCCCCGGCCGCGCGACGCGCCGAACGGTGACGGTGCGACCGGCGAACGCCACGGCGACGATGACGACCTGTCCCACTGGCGAGGGCGGGCCAGCGATCCGGACGCCGACCGCAGCCGGGCCGAGGACTCCTCCCCGGAGGCGGTGGCCCGGCTGCGCGCCCGCAGCCGGCTGCTGCTGCGGCGGCTGCTGCGCCCGCACCGGCGGACGCTCGGCCTGGCGGTGGCGTTGCTGCTGGCCCAGAACGCCGCCGCGATGTCCGGGCCGTACCTGGTCATGCTCGGCATCGACCGGGGCATCGGGCCGCTGCGGTCCGGTGGTCCCGGCCCGCTGATCGCCGTGGCCGCCGCGTTCGTGGCCGCGACCGCTGTCGAGTACGCGGCCCGGCGCGCGTTCCTCACCCTCGCCGCCCGGATCGGCCAGGCCGTCCTGCTCGACCTGCGCCGCCGGGTGTACGGGCACTTCCTCCGCCTCGACGTCGGGTTCCACGAGCGCTACACGTCCGGCCGGATGGTGTCCCGGCTGACCAGCGACCTGGAGTCGATCGCCGAGCTGGTCGACGGCGGCATCGACAAGCTGGCGATGGCCGGGCTCTCCGTGCTGTCGGTGGCGGGCATCCTGCTCTGGCTGGACCTGCCGCTGGCGGCGGTGACGCTGCTCGCGTTCCCGTTCCTGTTCGTGCTGTCGCGCTGGTTCGCCCACGCGTCGGCCGGGGCGTACCGGCGCACCCGGGAGGCGGTGGCGCTGGTCATCGTGCACTTCGTCGAGTCGCTGCGCGGGATCCGGGCCGTGCAGGCGTACCGGCGGGAGGAGCGCAACGAGCACATCTTCGGCGGGGTGAACGACGACTACCGGCGCTCCAGCCTGCGCGCGTTCCGGCTGATCGCGATCTACTCGCCGGGCATCCGGCTGATCGGCAACCTGACCGCGGCGGTGGTGCTCGGGTACGGCGGGTGGCGGGTGCTGGGCGGCGACGTGGAGGTGGGCGTGCTCGCCGCGTTCCTGCTCTACCTGCGCCGCTTCTTCGAGCCGATGGAGGAGCTGAGCCAGTTCTACAACTCGCTCCAGTCGGCGACCGCGGCGCTGGAGAAGCTGGCCGGGGTGCTCGACGAACGCCCGGCGGTGCCCGAACCGGTCCGGCCGGTGCCGCTGCCCGCCGGGCCGCCGCGCGGCGCGGTGACCTTTCGGTCGGTCTCCTTCGGCTACCGCCGGCAGACGCCGATCCTGTCCGGCCTGGACCTGACCGTGCCGGCCGGGCAGACCGTGGCGTTGATCGGGCCGACCGGCGCCGGGAAGTCCACAGTCGCCAAGCTGCTGGCCCGCTTCCACGACCCGGACGCCGGGTCGGTGTGCCTGGACGGGGTGGATCTGTGCGACCTGGCCGACGCCGAGCTGCGCCGGGCGGTGGTGCTGGTGACCCAGGAGACCCACCTGTTCAGCGGTTCCGTGGCCGACAACGTCAGGTTCGGCCGCCCCGACGCCGACGACGAGGCGGTGGTGGCGGCGGCCCGGGCGATCGGCGCGCACGAGTTCATCGCCGCGCTGCCCGACGGGTACGCGACCGACGTGCACCGGCGCGGCGGGCGGCTCTCGGCGGGGCAGCGGCAGCTCGTGGCGTTCGCCCGGGCGTTCCTGGCCGACCCCCGGGTGCTGATCCTCGACGAGGCGACCTCGTCGCTCGACGTGCCGACGGAACGCCTGGTGCAGCGGGCGCTGCACCAGGTGTTGCGCGACCGGACCGCGCTCGTCATCGCCCACCGGCTGTCCACTGTGGAAACCGCTGACCGGGTGCTGGTGCTCGACGGCGGACGGGTCGTGGAAGACGGCCCGCCGGCCCGGCTCGTCACGGCCGGCGGCCGCTACGCCGCCCTGCACCGGCAGTGGCGCGACTCCCTGCGCTGACAGGCATCCGGCGCCGGTACGGCCATGCCCCGGGTGACACTGCGGAGCAGCGGCATGGCCGGGGCCAGCCACGGCGGACACCGTCATCGCGGCCGCGCCGGACGCCAGCACGGCGGCCGCCCGGCCGGGCTCCGGATCGAGGGCGTCCGACGGGTCGGCGGCGACCAGTACCAGACCGGCGCCGATCGCCAGGCCGGCGCCGATGGCTGCGATCATGGCGCCTTTTCGGCATCGTGGACGGTGCGATGCCTACACGACCCGTCAAGGGCCGCACGCCGCTCAGCACGGCAAAGCCGTGGAGCGGCACGGCCCGAATCCCTACCATCGGCTGATGACCGACACGACGATCAGCGCCCGCGGCGGCGTCCCCGAGCGTCCGAGCCTGGACGGCCTCGAGGAGACCTGGGCTCGCCGCTGGCAGTCCGACGGCACGTACGCGTTCGACCGTACGAAGGAGCGCTCGGACGTATACGCGATCGACACTCCCCCGCCGACCGTGTCGGGCGAACTGCACATGGGGCACGTCTTCTCGTACACCCACACCGACACGGTGGCCCGGTTCCAGCGGATGCGCGGGCGGACCGTCTTCTACCCGATGGGCTGGGACGACAACGGGCTGCCCACCGAGCGACGGGTGCAGAACGTCTACGGCGTGCGCCCCGACCCGGCGCTGCCGTACGACAGGGACTGGCGCCCGCCGGGCGCGCCGGTGGACGACGCGGCCCGGAAGAACCCGACGGCGATCTCCCGGCGCAACTTCATCGAGCTGTGCGAGCTGCTCACTGTCGAGGACGAGAAGGCGTTCGAGACGCTGTGGCGGCGGCTCGGGCTGTCGGTGGACTGGTCGCTGACGTACACGACCATCGGGTCGGCGGCCCGCGCGGCCAGCCAGCGCGCGTTCCTGCGCAACCTGGCCCGGGGCGAGGCGTACCAGGCCGAGGCGCCGACGCTCTGGGACGTCGGGTACGGCACCGCTGTCGCGCAGGCGGAACTGGAGGACCGGGAGCGGCCCGGCGCGTACCACCGGCTGCGGTTCACCGGCCCGGCCGGGCGCGAGGTCCTGATCGACACCACCCGGCCGGAGCTGCTGCCGGCCTGCGTGGCGCTGGTCTGCCACCCCGACGACGAGCGGTACGCGGACCTGGTCGGCGCGTCCGTGCGTACCCCGGTGTTCGGGGTCGAGGTGCCGGTGCGCGCGCACCCGCTGGCGGACCCGGCCAAGGGCACGGGCATCGCGATGGTCTGCACGTTCGGTGACCTGACCGACGTGACCTGGTGGCGGGAGCTGCGGCTGGACACCCGGGTGGTGATCGGCCGGGACGGGCGGCTGCTGCCGGAGCCGCCGGCCGGCGTGCCGGCGGAGCCCTACGCGGCGCTGGCCGGGCAGAGCGTCAACGGCGCCCGGCGGACGCTGGTGGAGCTGCTTGCCGACGCGGGCGACCTGGTCGGCGAGCCGCGGCCGATCACCCATCCGGTGAAGTTCTACGAGCGCGGCGACCGGCCGCTGGAGATCGTGTCGACCCGGCAGTGGTATCTGCGCAACGGCGGCCGGGACGCCGGCCTGCGTGAGGAGTTGCTGGCCCGGGGGCGGGAGCTGCGCTGGGTGCCGGAGCACATGCGGCACCGGTACGAGCACTGGGTGGGCGGCCTCACCGGCGACTGGCTGGTCAGCCGACAGCGGTTCTTCGGCGTGCCGGTGCCAGTGTGGTACCGGCTCGACGACGCTGTCGAGCCGGACTGGTCCCACCCTCTCACACCGGACGAGGCGATGCTCCCGATCGACCCGACGAGCGAGCCGCCGCCCGGATACGACGAGTCGCAGCGTGGCGAGCCGGGTGGTTTCACCGGCGACCCGGACGTGCTGGACACCTGGGCCACCTCGTCGCTGACCCCGCAGATCGTCGGCGGCTGGGAGACCGATCCGGACCTGTTCGGCCGGGTCTTCCCGATGGACCTGCGCCCGCAGGGGCACGACATCATCCGGACCTGGCTGTTCGCCACGGTGACCCGGTCCCACCTGGAACACGGCGCGCTGCCCTGGCACACCGCTGTGCTCTCCGGCTGGATCCTCGACCCGGACCGCAAGAAGATGTCCAAGTCCAAGGGCAACGTGGTCACGCCGATGGCGCTGCTGGAGCAGAACGGATCCGACGCGGTCCGCTACTGGGCCGCCAGCGGCAAGCCGGGCACGGACCTGGCGTACGACCCGGCCCAGGTCAAGGTGGGCCGCCGGCTGGCCACCAAGCTGCTCAACGCGTCCCGGTTCGCGCTCGGGCTGGGCGCCGCCGACGCGCTGCGGGCCCCGGTGACCCAACCGCTGGACACCGCGATGCTCGCCGAACTGTCCGGCGTGGTCGGGACGGCGACGTCCGCCTTCGACGGGTACGACCACACCGCCGCCCTGATGGCCACCGAGGCGTTCTTCTGGCGGTTCTGCGACGACTACATCGAGTTGGTGAAGGAGCGCGCCTACGGCGCCGGGCCGGCCGCGGACTCGGCCCGGGCGGCGCTGGCGACCGCGCTGTCGGTGCAGTTGCGCCTGTTCGCGCCGGTGCTGCCGTTCGTCACCGAGGAGGTCTGGTCGTGGTGGCGGTACGGCTCGGTGCACCGCTCGCCGTGGCCGACCACGTACGAGGTGAGCCGCGCGATGGCCGCGCCGGGTGACCCGGAGCTGCTGCGGCTGGCCGCGGACGCGCTGGGTCAGGTGCGCCGCGCCAAGTCGGAACGGAAGCTGTCGATGAAGGCGGACGTGCCGCTGGCCGAGGCGCTCGGACCGGCGGCAGTGCTCGACCAGCTCGGCGCCGTCGCCGACGACCTACGCTCGGCGGGCCGGATCGCCAAACTGGACCTGCTGCCCGACCGCACCACCGAACTGGTCATCGCCTGCGCGTTCTGACCGTGCGGGGCGGCCGGCGTCATGCCGGCCGCCCCGTCCGAGGTCAGCTCGTCTCGCCGGCCACGCTGAACGAGCGCAGGCGGTCGATCGCCAGCACCGTGAACCCGACCGCCACCAGGGCGGTGAGGACGGCCGCGACCGGCACCGAGACGCTGGTGCCGAGCAACGGCGTCGGCGCCATCCGGTCGGCCAGGGCGATCACCCACTGCTGGATCGACAGCACCCGGGTACCGCCGACGAACCGGCCCAGCAGCCCTTCCCAGATCAGCACGTAGACCAGGCCGAGCAGCACCGGCCGCCGGGTCACCAGGCTCAGCGCCAGGAACAGCGCCGAGTACGCCAGCGCGCCCGCCGCCGAGGCGGCGACCAGGGCGAGTCCGAGGCGTACCGAATCGGCAAGCACGCCCGCGACGTAGATCGGGACGCCCACGGTGACCGCGCTGACCCCGGCCGCGACCGCCAGCTTCGGCAGCACGATCTGCCAGCGCGGCAGCGGCTTGGTGAGGATGTGCACGATGGTCCCGTCGTCGATCTCCGCGCCCAGCACGCCGGTGCCCACGATCAGGGAGACCACCGGCAGCACCACCGCCAGGCCGAGGCCGACGAGCACCGGCGGACCCCACTGACCCGGGTCGACGCCGAGCGACCGGCAGAGCACCGCCAGGCCGATGAGGACCAGCGGCAGCGGCAGGAGCATGAGGAACCGGCTCCGGCCGAACAGGCCGCGCGCGGTGATCCAGGTGACTGTCGACATCATGCCTCCACCAGATACGAGAAGACGCTCTCCAGCGACTCGTCCTCCGGCAGGAGCTGCCGGACCCGGATGCCGTGCCGGAGCGCGATCCGGGGCAGGGCCCGGGTGAACGCGCCGTAGTCACCGGCCTTGACGGTCAGACCGCTACGGCCCAGCTCGACGCCGGATACCGACGCCTCGGCCATCAGCGCCACCGCCAGCGCCCGGTCGTCGGTGGAGCGGACCGCGAACACGTGCGGCCGGTTGGTCATCAGGCGGCGGATGGTGCGGTAGTCGCCGGAGGCGGCCAGCCGGCCGGCGACCATCACCTGGACCGTGCCGGAGACCTGCTCGACCTCCTCCAGGATGTGCGAGCTGAACAGGATGGTCCGTCCCGCGTCGCCGAGCCGGTGCAGCAGCGCCATCATGTGCAGCCGCTGGCGTGGGTCCATCCCGTTGAACGGCTCGTCGAGCAGCAGCACCTGCGGATCGTGCACCAGCGCGGCGGCGACCCGGGTGCGCTGCCGCATGCCCTTGGAGTAGGTGCCGATCCGGCGGGTCTGCGCGTCCTCCATCTCGACCAGCTCGATCGCCCGCCGCGTCGCCGTCTCCGGGTCGGGCAGCCCGTGCAGCTTCGCGCTGGCGAGCACGAACTCGTACGCGCTGAGGAACGTGTGCACCGCCTCGCGCTCGCTGACCAGACCCAGCCGCCGGTAGACGGCGGGGTTGCGCCAGGTCGGCTCGCCGTCCAGCGTCACGGTGCCCCGGGACGCGGACAGGAAGCCGGCCATCATGTGCAGCAGCGTGGTCTTGCCGGCGCCGTTGGGGCCGAGCAGGCCGGTCACGCCGGGGCCGAGCCGCATGGTGACGTCGTTGACGGCCACCACGTTGCCGTACCAGCGGGAGACGCCCGCCAGGTCGAGCGTGCTCGTCGTGGCGCCGGGCGTGCCGGCCGCCGGCTGGGTGCTGATCGCCGTCATCGGGCGGCCACCTTCCGGTATCGCAGGAGCAGCAGGCTGACGCAGACGGCGACCAGCAGCACGGCGACCGCGGCGTAGACCGGCCCGAAGTCACCGATCGGCATGCCCCCGCCCTGGCCCTGGGTCAGCGCGTCGCCGAGCGCCCAGGCGCCCACGCCACCGACGAGCGTCGGCGGGGAGACGAGGAAGGCCAGCTCGTTCACGGTGGCCGACGGGAGGATGGACAGCACGCCGACCACCGGCGTGGTCATCAGGAAGACCGCCACGATGCCACCGGCGGCGAACGCGCGCTTGCCGGTGAGCGAGGCGACGAGCAGGGCGATCGAGGCGAACACCACTGCCCAGAGCCCGGCGTAGAGCAGGCCGGGCAGCAGGTCGAGCAGTTCGTCCCACACCCCGCGTACGCCCCGGTTCGTGGTGAACGCGGCGCCGAGGAACATCACCAGTTGCGGGCCGCCGAGCAGCAGCCAGAGCGCGGTCACCAGCGCCAGCAGCTTCGACAGGGCGTAGTCGCCGCGCGGCAGCGGGCGGGAGAAGTACAGCGGCAGCACGCCGCTGCGCAGGTCGCGGGAGACCAGCTCGGGCGCGGCCACCGCGGTGAAGAAGATGACCAGCCAGCTCATCGCGTCGGCGAACTGGGCGTACGTCATCACCACCTCGCCGATCTGGCTGCGCACCGCGGTCACCCCGGCGGCCACCACGGTGACCACGGAGACCACCAGCCACGGGAAGATCTTGGCCTTGGCGCTGCGGCCCAGCCCGAAGACGGTACGCACCCCGTGCAGGTAGAGCGCGCCGAAGACCTGCCGGCGGCCGAGCCGCGGACCGGTGTAGCGCTGGTAGCCGATGTCGTGGATGACCCCGGTCGCGTCAGACATGGCTGGGCTCCCTCGTGGCGAAGAGCTCGGCCACCCGGTGCCGCCGCTGGTCCAGCCGGTGCAGCGGCAGGTCCAGCTCGGCGACCGCGCCGAGAATCTGGTCGTAGGTGGCGTCGTCGGCGAGCGGGACGAGCAGCAGCCGCCCGTCGCGGCTCACCGGCAGGTCGAGCGCGGCGAGCCGGGCGGCCAGTTCCTCGGTGCCCTCGCTCACCTCGACGGCGAGCACGTCGGTGGCGGTGGTCATGGCGGCCACCCGGTCGGCGCGCAGCAGCCGGCCGCCGTCGATGGCGACGAGCGTGTCGCAGATCCGCTCGACCTCACCGAGCAGGTGCGAGCAGACCATCACCGAGATGCCGAACTCGGTGCCGATCCGGTGGATCAGCGCGAGCATGGCGTCCCGGCCGGCCGGGTCGAGGCCGTTCGTCGGCTCGTCGAGCAGCAACAGGTCGGGATCGTGTACGAGCGCCTGGGCGAGCTTGACCCGCTGCTTCATGCCGGTGGAGTAGCCACCGACAGCCCGGTGCCGTTCCTCGTGCAGACCGACGTGGCGCAGCGCCTCGGAGGCCCGTTCCCGGGCGACGGTGCGCGGCAGACCGCTGATCCGGCCCAGGTGGGTCACCAGCTCGGCGGCGGACAGGTCGGGCGGGAGGGCGTCGTGCTCGGGCATGTAGCCGACGCGGGCGCGGACCGCGGCCGGGTCGGTGGTGGGGTCGAGGCCGAGCACCTGCACCCGACCGCTGGTCGGCGGGAGCAGACCCAGCAGGATCTTGATCAGAGTGGACTTGCCGGCGCCGTTCGCGCCCACCAGCCCGATGATCCCCGGCTCGACCGACACAGTGAGGTCGGTCAACGCGGTGACCCGGCCTCCGTACGTCTTGGTCAGCGACTCGGTCGCGAGCAGTGTCACGCCGTTCAGCGTAGAACTCCGGAGCTGCGCCCGAGCCCGTCCGGACCCCGGCGATCCCCTGATCCTCGACCGCTCGCTCCCCTAGGTGGCGGGGACGGGGTAGCGGCCGGGCGGGGAAGCTGCCACCGTATGTGGGCGAATCGACGGGGGGCGGCATGAGCGACGGCACGGACCGGCCGGCGGTGAGCGTGGTGGTGCCCACGTACAACTGCGGCGCCAACATCGATCCGCTCGTCGCCTCGCTGACGCGGCAGGGCCTGCCGCCCGGTGAATACGAGGTGGTTTTCGCCGACGACGGGTCGACGGACGGTACGCCGCAGCGGCTGGACGAGCTGGCCGCCGCCGACCCGCACGTGCGGGTGCTGCACCTGGAGCACTCGGGCTGGCCGTCGCACCCGCGCAACTGCGGCCTGGAGCAGGCGCGCGGCGAGTACGTCTTCTTCGCCGACGACGACGACTGGTTCGGCGACGAGGCGCTGGCCCGCCTGCACGCCTGCGCCCGGGACCACGACGCGGACATCGTCATCGGCCGGATGGTCGGGCACCGGCGGGGCGTCCCGCGGGAACTGTTCCGGGAGAACCGGTTCGCCGCCACGCTCGCCGACGCGCCGCTGGCCGACAGCATGACCTGTCACAAACTGTTCCGGCGGTCCTTCCTGGAGCAGCACGGGCTGCGGTTCCCGGAGGGTCACCCCCGCCGCCTGGAGGACCACCGGCTGATGGCGGCGGCCTACCTGCTCGCGGGGCACGTCTGCGTGCTGGCCGACCACCCCTGCTACCACCACGTCCGCCGGGTGGACGCGGGCAACGTCACCGCCACCCGGATGGACCCGGCCGAGTACTACGCGGCGTTGCGCTCGGCGCTGGACATCGTCGACGAGCACCGGCCGGCCGCCACGGCCCGCCTCCGGCTGCACCGGCGCTGGCTGCGCAAGGAGATGCTGAGCCGGCTGCGCGGGCAGGCCCTGCTGAGCGCGCCGCAGCAGTGGGCGGACCAGGTGGCCGGCGAGGTGGGTCAGCTCCTCAAGGAGCGCTTCGCGCCGGAGGCGGTCGCCGGGCTGCCGCCGATCTTCCAGGTGATCGCACACCTCGCCGGGCAGGGGCGGATGGCGGATCTGCGCCGGCTGGCGGAGTGGGAGGCCAGCGTCCGGGCGCACGCCACAGTCGACACGTGGCGGGTGCGGGGGCGGGCGCTGGCCGTCTCCGTCTCCGCCCACCTGGCCGCGGGGGACGAGCCGCTGCGCTTCGACGACCAGGGGCTGCCGGTGCTTCCGCTGGCGAACACGGCGCCGGCCGGGGCCGTGCTGCGGGCCGGCGGGGCGAGGACCGACCTCGTCGTCCGCCGCCGGGAGACCCGGGAGGAGTTCTTCCTGCCGGTCGGCACCAGCACCGAGCGGGTCGACGACGGCCGGATACGGCACCGCAGCACCGCGACCGTCGACTTCGCGGCGCTCGCCGGCGGCCGGACCCGGGGCACCTGGGAGGTGCGGGCCCGGGTGGTCCAGGCCGGCTGGGCGCTCGACACCCGCCTGCCGCTGGTGGTGCGTTGCGCGGCCGACGGCGGCCCGCCCCGGGTGGAGGACGCGCGCCGGCTGCGGTCCCGGATCCGCCACGCGGTCCGGCGACTGCGGGACCGCGCGGTCGGCCGGTCGGCGCGCGCCGGCAGCCGTTCGCACGATCGACCGGCCGGGGCCGGCCGGTAAGGATTCGGTGACCCGGCTCGTCCTCGGCACTGTCGCCGGACACGCGATCACCGGGAGGCCGGGTGGCGCTCTCGACCGATCGCCGGTGGGCTGCGAAACTGTGTGCCGGCCGGTGAGTTGGGGGTTCGATGAGCAACGGGTGGCTGCTGCCCGAGGACGTTCTGCGGGATGCGCCGTCGTACGCGCCCAGACCCGCTGAGCTGGCCGATCTCCAGTTGTTGCTGAGTGGCGCGTACGCGCCGCTCACCGGTTTCATGAGCCGGGCCGACCTGGCCTCGCTGAAGCGGCGCGGCCGGCTGGCCGACGGCACGTCGTGGCCGGTGCCGGTGACGCTCCAGGTTCCGGCGGCGCTCGCCGACGGGCTGGACCCGGCGGACCCGGCACGCCGGGCGGTGGTGCTCACCGACGGTGAGGGCGCGCCGGTGGCGGCGATGGACGTGACCGACGTCTGGCCGGGCCGTGAGGGCATGGTGGGGGTCGGTGGCGCGGTGCGCCGCCTGGGCGACGGCGGCCACGGGCCGTTCCAGCGGCTGCGGCGCGGCCCCGACGAGGTACGCGGGTTGCTGCCGCCGGGCCGGGTGCTCGGCGTGTTCGCCGACCGCCCGTTGCACCGGCCGCAGCTCGCGCAGATCGCGCACGCGGCCCGTACGCTCGGCGCGCACCTGCTGGTGATGATCCCGGTGGGTGAGGAGTCGATCGGCGGCCTGCCGGCCGAGGCGCTGGTGCGCAGCGTGTTCGCCGCCCGCGACCGGATGCCCCCGGCGACGCTCGTGGCGGCGCCGCTGGTCCGGCGGCGCGACGAGATCAGCGACGCGCTGCTGCGGGCCCGGGTCGCCGGCGCGTACGGGGTTACCCACCTGCTCTCCACCGAGGGCATGCTCTCCGGCGCCGGCCTGCGCGTGCTGGTGCCCCGCGAGCTGGCCTACGACAACCGGGACGGCCAGTGGCGCTGGCGCGAGGACATCCCGCCGCGCAACCGCCGGCTGGCGCTGAGCACACGGGAGATCGACGACCTGCTGGACCGGGGTTTCCCGCTGCCCGAGTGGCACACCCCGCCGGCGGTGGCGAAGGAACTGACCCGGGCCCGTCCGCCGCGGCGGCACCGGGGCCTGGTGATCTTCCTGACCGGCCTGTCCGGCTCGGGCAAGTCGACGATCGCCAGAGGGCTCGCCGACGTGCTCCGCGAGCAGGGCGACCGCACGATCACGCTGCTCGACGGCGACGTGGTGCGGCGGGAACTCTCCGCCGGGCTGGGGTTCAGCAAGGCCGACCGGGATCTCAACGTGCGCCGGATCGGCTGGGTGGCCGCGGAGATCGCCCGGCACCGGGGCGTCGGCATCTGCTGCCCGATCGCGCCGTACGCGGCGGCTCGCGCCACCGCCCGGGAGATGGCGGAGACGGCCGGGGCGGGCTTCCTGCTGGTCCACGTGGCGACGCCGCTGGCGGTCTGTGAGCAGCGCGACCGCAAGGGCCTGTACGCCCGCGCCCGGGCCGGCCTGATCACCGGGATGACCGGCATCGACGACCCGTACGAGGAACCCACCGACGCCGACCTGGTGGTCGACACCTCGGAGCTCAGCGTCGAGGAGGCCGTCGGGAAGGTGATGGAGCACCTCACCGAGACGGGCTGGGTGGAGCCCCGCCTCCAGTCCGCCTGATCGCCTGATCGCCGGCCGTGTTCCGGCACCCAGCACGTCGACCGCCGCCGTCCGGCCTTCCGGACGGCGGCGGTTTCGCCTCACCCCTCGCTGCGCGGTAGTGTTCGTCTTTGTTGGAACACGTTCGACCGCGTCGAGTGTCCGCGCGGTCGGTGAGACGCGGAGGTGAGCCGGGGATGCTGGCGCGGCAGCGGCAGACGGCGATCCTGGAACGACTGCGCCGCGCCGGCGGCGTCCAGGTCACCGAGCTGGCGGCCGAGTTCGGCGTCTCCGACATGACGATCCGGCGCGACCTGGACACGCTGCACGAGCAGGGCCTGCTCGCCAAGGTGCACGGGGGCGCGACGCCGGCCGGTCCCGGTTCCACCGACGAGCCCGGCTTCCACGCCAAGTCCGTCCGCCAGTCCGCCGAGAAGGCCACGATCGCCGAGCACGCCGCGCGGCTGGTCCGGCCCGGCGCCGCGATCGCGCTCTCCGCCGGCACCACCACGGCCGAACTGGCCCGGCGGCTGGTGGACGTGCCCGGCCTCACAGTGGTCACCAACTCGCTGCCGGTGGCGGAGGTCCTGCACGTCGGCGGCCGGCCGGACCAGACGGTGGTGCTCACCGGCGGCGTACGCACGCCGTCGGACGCGCTCGTCGGCCCGCTCGCCGTGGCCGCGATCGCCGCGCTCCACCTGGACCTGCTGTTTCTCGGCGTACACGGGATCAGCGAACGGGCCGGCTTCACCACGCCCAATCTGATGGAGGCGGACACGAACCGGGCGCTCGTGGCAGCGGCGGACCGGCTCGTGGTGCTCGCCGACCACACCAAGTGGGGCACCGTCGGCATCTCGTCGATCGTGCCCCTGGACGCGGCGGACGTGCTGGTCACCGACGACCGGTTGGCACCCGGGGCCCGACGGGTACTCGACGACAGGGTGGGCGAGCTGGTGACGGTGCCCACGACGAGGGGGGCGGAGTGAAGCGTACGCAGATCGCGCTGGCCGACGGCCGCGAGCTGATCTACTTCGACGAGCGGGACGACGCGGTCCGCGACCAGCCGGACCGGCGGGACCTGCCCCCGCCCCCGCCCGCCTCACAGCTGCGGTACGACCCGCTGACCGACGAGTGGGTGGCGGTGGCGGTACACCGGCAGACCCGCACGTTCCTGCCCCCGGCCGACCAGTGCCCGCTCTGCCCGTCCCGGGGCGAGCGGCACAGCGAGATCCCGGCACCCGACTACGACGTGGTGGTCTTCGAGAACCGGTTCCCGTCGCTGAGCCAGCGGGTAGCCGACGAACCGGCCGAGATCACGCCGTTCACCCCGGTACGCCCCGGACTCGGCAGGTGCGAGGTGGTCTGCTTCACCGACGACCACAACGCCTCGTTCGCCCGGCTCTCCCCGCACCGGGTGCGGACGGTGCTCGACGCGCTCGCCGACCGCACCACGGCGCTGAGCGCGCTGCCCGGCGTGGAGCAGGTCTTCCCGTTCGAGAACCGGGGCGTGGAGATCGGGGTGACGCTGCACCACCCGCACGGGCAGGTCTACGCGTACCCGTTCGTCACGCCGCGCACCCGCACCATGCTTGCCGCCGCCCGGCGGCACGCCGAGCGCACCGGGGGCAACCTCTACGCCGACGTGCTGGCCGCCGAACGGGCCGCCGGGGAGCGGGTGGTGACGAGCAACGAGCACTGGACGGCGTACGTCCCGGCGGCGGCGCGCTGGCCGTTCGAGGTGCACGTGGCGCCGCACCGGCCGGTGCCGGACATCCCGGCGCTCGACGACGCCGAGCGCGACGCGTTCGGGCCGCTCTACCTGGACCTGCTGCGCCGCTTCGACGGGCTGTTCGACATGCCCATGCCGTACATCGCGGCCTGGCACCAGGCGCCGGTACGGATCGACCGGGAGCTGGGCCACCTGCACCTGCAGCTGTTCAGCATCCGGCGGGCCAAGGACAAGCTGAAGTACCTGGCCGGGTCGGAGTCCGGCATGGGCGTGTTCATCAACGACATCGCCCCGGAACGCGCCGCCGAGCTGCTGCGCGCCGCGTGAAAGGAAGGGCCCTTCTTAACGCCTGCGGTAGAGGAAGGGCCCCTTCTACAACGCGAGGCGTTAAGAAGGGGCCCTTCCTTACACTCAGGCGGCGAGCTTGCGGGCCAGGTTCTCGTCGAGCGCGTTCATGAACTCGTCGGTGGTCAGCCACGGGGCGTCCCGCGAGATGAGCAGCGCGAGGTCCTTGGTCATCTGGCCGCCCTCGACGGTGTCCACGATGACCTTCTCCAGCGTGTCGGCGAACTCGGTGACCGCCGGGGTGCCGTCCAGCTTGCCCCGGTGGGCCAGGCCCCGGGTCCAGGCGTAGATCGAGGCGATCGGGTTGGTCGAGGTCTTCTCGCCCTTCTGGTACTGCCGGTAGTGCCGGGTGACGGTGCCGTGCGCGGCCTCGGCCTCGACGGTGCGGCCGTCCGGGGAGAGCAGCACCGAGGTCATCAGGCCCAGCGAGCCGAAGCCCTGCGCGACGGTGTCGGACTGCACGTCACCGTCGTAGTTCTTGCAGGCCCAGACGTAGCCACCCTCCCACTTGAGCGCGGCGGCGACCATGTCGTCGATCAGCCGGTGCTCGTAGGTGATGCCGGCGGCGTCGAACTCGGCCTTGAACTCGTTCTCGAAGACCTCGGCGAAGAGGTCCTTGAACCGGCCGTCGTACGCCTTGAGGATGGTGTTCTTGGTCGACAGGTAGACCGGGTACTTGCGGTCCAGGCCGTACCGGAACGAGGCGCGGGCGAAGTCCCGGATCGACTCGTCGTAGTTGTACATGCCCATGGCGATGCCGCTGCCGGGGAAGTTGGCGACCTCCATCTCCATCGGGGCGCTGCCGTCGGCCGGGGTGTAGGTGATGGTCACCTTGCCCGGGCCGGGAACGACGAAGTCGGTGGCCTTGTACTGGTCGCCGTGCGCGTGCCGGCCGATGATGATCGGCTTGGTCCAGCCCGGGACGAGCCGCGGCACGTTCGACATGATGATCGGCTCGCGGAAGACCACGCCGCCGAGGATGTTGCGGATGGTGCCGTTCGGCGACCGCCACATCTTCTTCAGGCCGAACTCCTCCACCCGGGCCTCGTCCGGGGTGATGGTGGCGCACTTGACGCCGACGCCGTGCTCCTTGATGGCGTTGGCGGCGTCGACCGTGACCTGGTCGTCGGTGGCGTCACGGTGCTGGATCGACAGGTCGTAGTAGTGCAGGTCGACGTCGAGGTAGGGCAGGATCAGCTGCTCCCGGATCTGCTTCCAGATGATCCGGGTCATCTCGTCGCCGTCGATCTCCACGACCGGGTTGTTTACCTTGATCTTCGCCATCGGCCGGCGCTCCTCTCGGGGGACACGTGCTCAAGCAGTACGAGCGTACTGGAAACTGGCCGGCAGTCCCCAGGCGGCCCGGGTGGACCGCCGGAAAAGCGGGCTGCGTCGCACCGCGACCCGCTGGCATCATCTGCCGATGCCGCACAACCGCACCCTCGGGTCTATCACGGTCACCGCGCTCTCCGACGGCGAGGGGCCCTTCTTCCAGCCCCGCGGCGAGGCCTTTCCCGACGCCACCGAGACGCACTGGCAGGCGGCCGACCGGCTCGACCTGGGCGCGGTCACCGACGACGGCCGGTGGTGGCTGCGGTTCCGCGCGTTCGCCGTGCGGGTCGGCGACGGGCCGGTCACGCTCGTCGACGCCGGGATCGGCCCGGCCGACTCGCTCGCCGCGAGTTGGGCGCCGGTGCCGGGCCGGCTCCCCGCCGAGCTGGCCGCCGCCGGGATCGATCCGGCCGACGTCCGCACCGTGGTCCTCACCCACCTGCACACCGACCACGTGGGCTGGGCCGGTCCGCTCTTCCCGAACGCGGACCACCTGGTCCAGCGCGCCGAGGTGGACGCGCTGGAGCTGTTCCACCCGGACCTGCCGGCCCGGCTGCTGGCGCCGTTGCGCGCCGCCGGCCGGCTGCGGGTGGTCGACGGTGCGACGTCACTCACCCCCGGGGTACGGCTGCTGCACACGCCCGGGCACACGCCGGGTCACCAGTCGGTGCTGGTCGAGGCGGACGACGACCGTCTCCTGATCACCGGCGACCTGCTCGTGCACGCCATCCAGTTGGTGGAACCGGACCTGGCGTACGCCCACGAGGTGGACCCGGACAGGGCCCGCCACTCCCGGCAGAACCTGCTGGCAACCCTCTCCCCCGCCGTCCTGGCCACTCCCCACCTGACCGCCCCCTTCACCCCCCACCCGCCGCCGCGGACGGGACGGTGAAGGCCCGACGGCGGGAGCCGGCGGGCCTTCAGGCGCAGTGTTCGGGTGTCACATGCTGGCGACGTCGCCCTGCTTGGCGCGGACCGCCTCGGCGGCCTCCTTCAGCGCGGCCAGCTCGTCGGCGTCCAGGTCGGTCTCGACGACCCGCTTCACGCCCTCGGCACCGATCTCGGCCTCGACGCCCAGGTAGACGCCGGAGATGCCGTACTCGCCGTCGACCCAGGCGCAGACCGGCATGACGGCGCCGGAGTCCTCGGCCACGGCCTTCGCCATCCGGGCCGCGGCGGCGGACGGGGCGTAGTACGCCGAGCCGGTCTTGAGCAGCGCGACGACCTCGGCGCCACCGTTGCGGGTCTTGACGACCAGCTCCTCGATCTGCTCGGCCGGCATGACGTCACGCAGCGGCTTGCCGTTCACGGTGCTCTTGGACGGCACCGGGACCATGGTGTCGCCGTGCGAGCCGAGCGTCAGGGTCCGTACCGACTTCACCGGTACGCTCAGCGCCTCGGCGACGAAGTTGGTGAAGCGGGCGGTGTCCAGCATGCCGGCCTGGCCGAGCACCCGGTTCTTCGGGAACTGGGTGGCGAGCTGGGCCAGCGCGGTCATCTCGTCGAGCGGGTTGGACACCACGATGACGACGGCGTTCGGGGCGTACTTGGCGACGTTCTCGGCGACCTGCCGGACGATCTTGGCGTTGGTCTCCAGCAGGTCCATCCGGCTCATGCCCGGCTTGCGCGGCAGGCCGGCGGTGATGACGACGACGTCCGAGCCCTCGATGGCGTCGTAGCCCTCGCCGTTCGGGCCGGTGGTGACGCCGACGACCTTGGTCTCGAAGCCCTCGACCGCGCGGGACTGGTTGAGGTCCAGCGCGAGGCCCGCCGGCTTGCCCTCCACGATGTCGGTGATCACGACGGTGTCGAAGACGTCGTACTCGGCCAGGCGCTGTGCGGTGGTCGAGCCGTAGAAGCCGGCGCCGACGACAGTGACCTTCTTACCCATGGTCGTCCCACTCCCTGATCCCAGTCGGTTTTCCGGACCGTATCAGCCATCCTGGCACCGATCGGGTCAGGGGCGGACGGTTATGACCTGCCTGGGTGTCAGCCCGCCCGCTCGGCCCGTTCCACCACGTTCGTCAGCAGCATCGCCCGGGTCATCGGCCCGACGCCGCCGGGCATCGGCACCAGCTTGCCGGCGACCTCGGCGACCTCCGGGTCGACGTCGCCGGTGTAGCGGCCCTTGCCGTCCTCGCCGATCACCCGCGTGATGCCGACGTCCACCACCGTCGCACCCGGGTTGACCATGTCGGCGGTGAGCAGGCCCGGCACGCCCGCCGCGACGATGACGACGTCGGCGGCACGGGTGTGCGCGGCCAGGTCGAGCGTGCCGGTGTGGCAGAGCGTCACCGTCGCGTTCTCGCTGCGCCGGGTCAGCAGCAGGCCCAGCGGGCGGCCGACCGTGTTGCCCCGGCCGACGACCGCGACGTTCGCGCCGCGCAGCGGCACGTCGTGCCGGCGCAGCAGCTCCACGATGCCGCGCGGGGTGCAGGGCAGCGGCGCGTCGTACCCGAGGACGAGCCGGCCCAGGTTGACCGGATGCAGCCCGTCGGCGTCCTTGTCCGGGTCGATCGACTCCAGCGCGCGCTGGGTGTCGAGGTGCCCGGGGAGCGGGAGCTGGACGATGTAGCCGTGGCAGGCCGGGTCGGCGTTCAGCTCGGCCAGTGCCGTGTCGAGCTGCTCCTGGGTGGCATC
The DNA here is from genome assembly GCF_042871665.1 of Micromonospora sp. NPDC005686. Classification (NCBI taxonomy): domain Bacteria; kingdom Bacillati; phylum Actinomycetota; class Actinomycetes; order Micromonosporales; family Micromonosporaceae; genus Micromonospora; species Micromonospora sp. NPDC005686. The sequence continues at coordinate 719,340 of NZ_JBIAIY010000002.1, read as the reverse complement.
CGCCGGCAGCGCGACGCGCAGCGAGGCGATGCCGACCTCGGCGCAGTCGCGGTGCTTGCCGTTGACGTACGCCTGGGAGCCGGGGTCCTCGCCGACCAGCACCGTGCCGAGGCCCGGGGTGATGCCGCGTTCCGCCAGCGCCTTGACCCGGTCTCGTAGCTCGTCCTTGATCTCCGCCGCGGTGGCCTTGCCGTCCAGGATCGTCGCCGTCACGTCGTGATCGTCTCACGTCCGCCGCCGGTGCCGGACGACCACGGCCCACGATCACGTTCCGCAACGTGCCGTACGTCACGGAGGGTAACTAGTCACGGCGACAGGGAGGCCCTGCCGCACCCCGGCGGGCATGCACGGGACGGACGAGACAACCACCCCAGACGCCCCGGGCAACACCCCACCCGACCAGCCGAGGACGAACATACGGCCAGCTAGTGGCCTATCTAGCACGCTGAGGCGACCTTCGGCCACGCGCGGCGAGCACGATCTGTCATCGATTGACCACGCCAATGTTGTCGACCGGCCGAATCGCGACCTACCGTTACGACTCGTTGCGCAGAGTCACCCAGCGTCGGGACGACCGCGCAGCGCGAGGAGATGAGGAGACCCCCATGCGTGTTCGTAGGCTCGCGGCCTGGGCCGCGCTCCCGCTCGCGGTGACGCTCGGCCTGACGGCCTGCGGCTCGGGCGGCAGCGGCGGCGGCACCGGCGACTCCGACGCGGCCGTGCGGATCGAGATCGCCGAGCCGCAGCACCTGGTGCCCACAAACACCAACGAGACGAGCGGCTCCCAGGTCCTGTCGGCCCTTTTCAGCCCGCTCGTCGACTACGACGACGCGAACAAGCCGCACGAGGTGGCGGCCGACTCGGTGACGACGTCGGACAACAAGGTCTGGACGATCAAGCTGAAGCCCGGCTACACGTTCCACAACGGCGAGCAGGTCACCGCCGACAACTACATCGACGCCTGGAACTACGGCGCGTACGCGCCGAACGGCCAGAACTCCAGCTACTTCTTCGAGAAGGTGGCCGGTTACGACGACCTGCAGGGCGAAAGCCCGAAGGCCAAGACGCTCAGCGGCCTGAAGAAGGTCGACGACCTGACCTTCACCGTGACGCTCACCGAGCCGTACGTGGACTTCAGGTCCATGCTCGGCTACACCGCCTTCTACCCGCTGCCCGAGGCGGCCTTCTCCGCGCCGGGCGTGCTGGCCGAGGGCTACGAGCAGGCGCCGATCGGCCAGGGCCCGTTCAAGATGAAGGGCACCTGGCAGCACGACGCCAAGGTCGAGGTGGAGCGCTACGACGCGTTCCCGGGTCAGCAGCCCAAGGTCGGCGGCGTCGAGTTCCGCATCTACCAGCAGCCGACCGCCGCGTACGCGGACGTGCTGTCGGACAACCTCGACGTGATCAAGACGATCCCGACCGAGAACCTGTCCACCGCCGGGACCGACCTGGGCGACCGCTTCCTGCAGAGCCCGGCCTCGTCGCTGCAGGTGCTGGCCTTCCCGACGTTCCAGGAGGAGTTCAGCAAGCCCGAGGTGCGCAAGGCGATCTCGATGGCGATCGACCGGGACGAGATCACCAAGTCGATCTTCAAGGACTCGCAGCAGCCGGCCCGCTCGTTCGTCTCGCCGGTCGTCGCGGGTTACCGGGAGAACACCATCGGCACGGCCGGCGCGTTCGACCCGGTCAAGGCCAAGGCGGCGTACGAGGCCGCGGGCGGCCCGAAGAAGATCGAGCTGTCCTACAACGGCGACGGCGGCCACAAGGACTGGGTCGACGCCACCTGCAACCAGCTCAAGGCCAACCTGGGCGTGGATTGCGTCGGCACCGCCGAGCCGAAGTTCGCGGACCTGCTGACCAAGGTCAAGCAGAAGCAGCCGGTCGGCCTGTTCCGGATGGGCTGGGTCATGGACTACCCGTCCATGGAGAACTACCTCGGCCCGCTGTACAGCAGCACCGGCTCGTCGAACTACTACGGCTACAGCAACCCGGAGTTCGACAAGCTGCTCGCCGAGGGCGCCCGCGCGGCCACCGAGGACGAGGCGATCAAGAAGTACCAGGCGGCGGAGGACCTGCTGGCGCAGGACATGCCGGTGATCCCGCTGCGGTACGGGCAGAACAACTTCGGCCACTCGACCAAGGTCAAGAACGTCCACGTGGACCTGTTCGACCGGGTGGACCTGCTGAAGATCGAAATCGCCTGACACCCCGCTGACGGGCCGGGCCACCCCCACCGGGTGGCCCGGCCCTGGCATTGGCCCGCATTTACCCTGTTTTCGGCAGACTTGCCAGCATGCTCCGCTTCATCCTGCGGCGACTCCTCCAGATGGTCCTCGCGTTCTTCGGGACCACGTTGATCGTCTACGCGCTGATGTTCGCCGGGCAGGGCGACCCGATCCAGGCCCTCGCCGGAGAGCGGCCGGTGACCGCGGCGCAGCGGGCCTACCTGACCGAGAAGTACCACCTGGACGCGACGGGGGTCGGCGGCTTCTTCTACCGCTACTTCGACTACCTGGGCGGCCTGGTCCAGGGGGACCTCGGGCAGTCGCTGACCGGGCGGCAGATCAGCGACATCCTCGCCGCCGCCTGGCCGGTCACCGTGAAGCTGGCCGTGATCGCGATGGCCGTGACGGTGATCTTCGGGGTCACCGCCGGCGTGATCGCGGCCATCCGCCGCTCCGGCGTGTTCGACCACGCCACGCTCGTGCTCACGCTGCTGGTGCTCGGCATCCCCACCATCGTGCTGGCTCCGCTGGCCCAGTACTTCCTCGGCGTACGGTGGCCGGTCTTCCCGCCCACCGCCGGGGCCCAGCCGTCCTTCTACGCGCTGCTGCTGCCCGGCATCGTGCTCGGCTCGCTGTCCCTGGCCACCGCGCTGCGGCTGACCCGTACCTCGGTGACCGAGAACCTGCGCGCCGACTACGTCCGCACCGCCCGCTCCAAAGGGCTGCGGCGGCGCCGCATCGTCGGCGTGCACGTGCTGCGCAACTCACTCATCCCGGTGATCACCTTCCTCGGCGTCGAGCTGGGCAACCTGATGGGCGGCGCGATCATCACCGAGGGCGTGTTCAACGTCCCCGGCGTCGGCTTCAACCTGTTCCGCGGCATCCGCACCGAGGACGGCCCGCTGGTGGTCGGCATCGTCAGCGTGCTCGTCGTGGTCTACCTGCTGTCCAACCTGGTGGTGGACGTGCTCTACGCCGTCCTCGACCCGAGGATCCGCTATGAGTGAGCGCAGCGAGGTGCGGCCGTGAGCGACTTCGAGACGGTGGCGGCGACCGAGAACCAGGCCGCGCGGCGCGGCGTCTCCGGCGAACCGGGCACGCCCGGCCGCGCCGGGCGGCCGGACCGGGCCCGCAGCCTGGCCGGGGACGCCTGGCGGGACCTGCGCCGCAACCCGGTCTTCTGGATCAGCCTGCTGCTGGTGGTGCTGGTCGCCGCGATGGCCGTCGCACCCGGGCTGTTCGCCGCCAACGACCCGCGTGACTGCGTGCTGTCCCGGCAGCACGCCGGACCGTCCGGCGGGGCCATCTTCGGGTACGACTTCCAGGGCTGCGACACGTTCGCCCGGGCGGTCTACGGCGCTCGCGCCTCGCTGCTCGTCGGCGCGTTCTCCGCGCTGATCACCGGCGTCATCGCGCTGGTCGTCGGCATGCTCGCCGGCTACTTCGGCGGCTGGGTCGACGCGGTGCTGTCCCGGGTGATCGACATCGTGCTCGGCATCCCGCTGCTGCTGGCCGCGATCGTGCTGCTCAAGCGCGTGAGCACCAGCGGCGACACGGTACGGCTGTTCGCGGTGATCCTCGTCCTGGCGCTGCTCGGGTGGACCACGGCGGCCCGGGTGGTCCGCTCCTCGGTGATCACCGCCCGGGAGCAGGACTACGTGGCGGCCGCCCGGATGCTCGGGGCCGGTAACGGCCGGATCATGTGGCGGCACATCCTGCCGAACGCGCTCGCCCCGGCCATCGTGGTCCTCACCATCGCGCTCGGGTCCTTCATCGCGGCCGAGGCGACGCTGAGCTTCCTCGGCATCGGCCTCAAGGCGCCGACCATCTCCTGGGGCATCGACATCGACGCCGGCCGGGTGCACATGCGCGAGTCGGCCACCCCGCTGATCGTGCCGTCGACGTTCCTCGCCCTGACCGTGCTCGCCTTCATCATGCTCGGCGACGCGATCCGCGACGCCTTCGACCCGAAGCTGCGGTGACCGTTCATGTCTCAGAACGCGGTCCGGCCCACGCCGGCCTCACCCACCCCGCCGGGCGGGCACCTGCTTGAGGTACGGGACCTGCACGTCGAGTTCCGTACCCGGGAGGGCGTGGCCCGGGTGATCAACGGGGTGACGTACCACCTGGACGCCGGTGAGACGCTCGCGGTGCTCGGCGAGTCCGGCTCCGGCAAGTCCGTCACCGCGCAGGCGATCATGGGCATCCTGGACACTCCGCCCGCGTACGTGCGCGGCGGGCAGATCCTCTACCAGGGGCGGGACCTGCTCACCCGCCCGGAGGAGGAGCGCCGGCAGGTCCGCGGCGCCGAGATCGCGATGATCTTCCAGGACGCGCTGTCGGCGTTGAACCCGGTCTTTCCCGTCGGCTGGCAGATCGGCGAGTCGCTGCGCGAGCGGGCCGGCATGTCCCGCGCCGACGCGCGCAGGCGCACCGTCGAGCTGATGGACCTGGTCCGGATCCCGGCGGCGGCGAAGCGGCTCGGCGACTACCCGCACCAGTTCTCCGGCGGCATGCGGCAACGCGTCATGATCGCCATGGCGCTGGCGCTCGACCCGAAGGTGCTGATCGCCGACGAGCCGACCACCGCGCTGGACGTCACGGTGCAGGCGCAGATCATGGACCTCCTGGCCGACCTGCGCCGGGATCTCGGCATGGCGCTCATCCTGATCACCCACGACCTGGGCGTGGTCGCCGGCGTGGCGGACCGGATCGCGGTCATGTACGCGGGCCGGATCATCGAGCACGCCGGCGTGCACGCGCTGTACCGGGCGCCGGCTCACCCGTACACGAAGGGGTTGCTGGAGTCGATCCCGCGCCTGGACGTGCGCGGCCAGGCACTGTCCAGCATCCGCGGGCTGCCGCCGAACCTGATGGCGATCCCGTCCGGCTGCCCGTTCCACCCCCGGTGCCCGTACGTCCAGCCGGTCTGCGTGGACGAGGTGCCGCACGACCTGGTGCTCGGCGACGGGCGGACCAGCGCGTGTCACTTCGCCCAGGAGGTGCACGATGACCGCGACGGCTGAACCCGCCAAGGTGCGCGGCGAGACGCTCCTCGCCGTCGACCACCTGGTCAAGCACTTTCCGATCAGCCAGGGCGTGCTGTTCAAGAAGACCATCGGCCAGGTCAAGGCCGTCGACGGCGTCTCGTTCGAGCTGCGGCGCGGCGAGACGCTCGGCGTGGTGGGCGAGTCCGGCTGCGGCAAGTCGACGCTGGCCCGGCTGCTCATGCGCCTGGAGACGCCCACCGCCGGGCGGGTCACGCTGGAGGGACGCGACCTGCTCCGGGCCACCGGGGCGGACCTGCGCCGGCTGCGCCGCAACATGCAGATGGTGATGCAGGATCCGTACACCTCGCTGAACCCGCGAATGACGGTCGGCGACATCGTCGGCGAGCCGTTCGAGATCCACCCGGAGGTCGCGCCGAAGCGCAGCCGGCGGCAGCGGGTGCAGGAGCTGCTGGAGGTGGTCGGGCTCAACCCGGAGCACGTCAACCGCTACCCGCACCAGTTCTCCGGCGGCCAGCGGCAGCGCATCGGCATCGCCCGGGCGCTGGCGCTGCGGCCCGAGATCATCGTCTGCGACGAGCCGGTGTCGGCCCTCGACGTGTCCATCCAGGCCCAGGTGATCAACCTGTTGGGGCAGCTCCAGGACGAGCTGGGGCTGTCGTACATCTTCATCGCCCACGACCTGTCGGTGGTGCGGCACATCTCCGACCGGGTGGCGGTGATGTACCTGGGCCGGATCGTGGAGATCGGCACCGAGGAGCAGATCTACCAGCGCGCTACCCACCCGTACACCCAGGCGCTGCTGTCGGCGGTGCCGGTGCCGGACCCGGAGGCCCGCGACCGGCGGACCATCATCCGGCTCACCGGCGACGTGCCCAGCCCGGCCGAGCCGCCGTCCGGCTGTCACTTCCGGACCCGCTGCTGGAAGGCCGAGGAGGTCTGCGCGACGCAGGATCCGCAGGCGGTGCCCCGCGCGGCGGACCCGCACCCCAGCGCCTGCCACTTCGCCGAGGTACGCGCCGAGGCGTGACGACGGAGGCCCCGTCCCCCGGAGGAAGAGGGGGCGGGGCCTCCGATGCGGGCACGCGTGCGGACGGCGGACCCGGACGAACCCGAGAGGGCCCGGCGGCGTGAGGCGCGCCGCCGTACCGGCGCACGGCAGCTCGCGGCGGAACCGCCGGGTCGACGCGGCGGTTCCGGTACGGCGCGAGCGCGGCGTCCCGGCGCGGGCTGCGGGTTCGGTGCGCTCAGGCGGCCGGCGGGGCGCGCGCGGCGAGCGGGCCGCGCGGCGGCAGCGGCACGACCGGCGGTCGGGGCGCGGGCGCGACCGGCTCCGGCACGACCGGGCCGGCCACGCGCGGGAGCGCGGCCGGGGCCGGGTCGTCCGGGCCGTCGGTGTAGCCGAGGCCGCCGCCGTGCTCGTGCCACGGCCCGGCGACGAGCTCCGGCCGGGAGATTCCGGGGTACGTGCCACGCAGCGCGACAGGGCTCGTTCCGCTCGCCGAGGCGGCGGCCGCGGCGGGCGGCGCGTCGGCGAGCGCTGCGACGATCGGTGCGGTGACGGCGGGCGCGGCCGCCGCTCCCAGCCCGGCCAGGACGAACGCCAGCGTGACGACGACGGCGATCAACCGGTCGCGAACGCGCATGGCACACCTGCCGGGCTCACAGACAGCGGAGACGATCGATCGTCGCCGCGCACACGCTAGCAACCGCCTCCGTCGGCGGGCAACGGCCCGGCGTCCGGGTGCGTCCGCCGTGTGGACGACTGACGCACCCGGACGGGCAGGGCCCGACCGGTCAGTGGAAGAAGTGCCGGGTGCCGGTGAGGTACATGGTCACGCCGGCCGCCTTGCAGGCCGCGATGGTCTCCTCGTCGCGGATCGAGCCGCCGGGCTGCACGATCGCCCGTACCCCGGCGTCGATGAGGATCTGCGGACCGTCGGCGAACGGGAAGAACGCGTCCGAGGCGCAGACCGAGCCACGGGCCCGCTCGTCACCGGCCCGGCTGACCGCCAGCCGCGCCGAGTCCACCCGGTTCACCTGGCCCATGCCGACGCCGACGGTGGCGCCGTCGCGGGCCAGCAGGATGGCGTTGCTCTTCACCGCGCGGACCGCCCGCCAGGCGAACGCCAGGTCGCGCAGCGTCGCCTCGTCGGCCGGGTCGCCGGTGGCCAGCGTCCAGCCGGACGGGTCGTCGCCGGGCGCGTCGACCGCGTCCCGCGTCTGCACCAGCACGCCGCCGCTGACCTGCCGCCACTCCGCCGGCCGTACGGCGAACGCGGGCGCCCGCAGCAGGCGGAGGTTCTTCTTGGCCCGCAGCAACTCCAGCGCGGCCTCGTCGAAGCCGGGCGCCACCAGCACCTCGGTGAAGATCTCCGCGACCTGACCGGCCATCGCCGCGCCGACCGGCCGGTTCACCGCGATCACGCCGCCGAACGCGGAGACCGGGTCGCAGGCGTGCGCCTTGCGGTGCGCCTCGGCCACGTCCGCGCCGACCGCGATGCCGCACGGGTTGGCGTGCTTGATGATCGCCACCGCCGGCTGGTCCGGGAAGTCGTTGGCGGCCCGCCAGGCGGCGTCCGCGTCGACGTAGTTGTTGTAGGACATCTCCTTGCCGTGCAACTGCTCGGCCTGGGCCAGCCCGGCCGGCGCGCCCGGGTCGGTGTAGAGCGCTGCCGCCTGGTGCGGGTTCTCGCCGTACCGCAGCACCGCCTGGCGGCGCAGCGCCAGCCCGGCGAACTGCGGCCAGCCGTCCTGCGCCGGCGCCACTGTGGTGGCGAACCAGTCGGCCACCGCGACGTCGTAGTCGGCGATGTCGGCGAACGCGCGGGCGGCGAGCGCCCGGCGCTGGGCCAGCGTGAAGCCGCCGTCGGCGAGCGCGGCGACCACCGCCGGGTACGCCGCCGGGTCGGTCACCACCGCCACCGAGGCGTGGTTCTTCGCCGCGGCCCGCACCATCGCCGGGCCGCCGATGTCGATCTGCTCCACGCACTCGTCGGCGTCGGCGCCGGAGGCGACGGTGGCCTGGAACGGGTAGAGGTTGGAGACCAGCAGGTCGATGCCGGCGATGCCGTGCTCGTCGAGCTGGGCGGCGTGCGCGTCCTTGCGCAGGTCGGCGAGGAGGCCGCCGTGGATCGTCGGGTGCAGCGTCTTGACCCGCCCGTCGAGGATCTCCGGGAAGCCGGTGACCTGCTCGACCGGCGTCACCGGCACCCCGGCGCCGGAGATCGTCGACGCGGTGCTCCCGGTCGACACGATCTCCACGCCGGCCTCGTGCAGAGCGCGGGCCAGCTCGGCCAGGCCGGTCTTGTCGTAGACGCTGACCAGCGCGCGCCGGATCGGGCGGCGGCCGGCGTCCTCAGTGGCGTTCACGGGATGGTGACCTTTCTGCCGGTGATCGTCCAACCTTCACGAACCAGGCGGCCGACCTGCTCGACGAGCTGGCGCCGCTCGGCGGACTTGATGCGCTCGGTGAGCGCGTCCTCGTCGTCGTCGTCGTGCACCGGCACGGCGACCTGGGCCACGATCGGCCCGGTGTCCATGCCGGCGTCGACGAAGAACAGGGTGGCCCCGGTGACCTTCACGCCGTACGCCAGCGCGTCGCGGGGGCCGTGGATGCCGGGGAACGCCGGCAGCAGCGTGTTGTGCGTGTTGAGGTAGCGGTCGCCGAACGCGGCCAGGAACTCCGGGCCGACCAGCTTGAGGAAACCGGCGCTGATGACCAGGTCGGGCCGGTGCTCGGCGACCCGCGCGGTGAGCGCCTTGTCCCAGTCGACGCGGGTGGGGTGGTCCTTGACGCGCTCGACGAAGGACGGCACACCCGCGTTGGCGGCCCGGTCCAGGCCGGCGATCCCGTCCCGGTCGGCGCCGACGGCGACCACCCGGGCGCCGTACCCGGGGTCGGCGGTGGCGTCCAGCAGCGCCTGGAGGTTGCTGCCGGAGCCGGAGATGAGGACGACGAGGCGGGCGACGGACGCGGGCTCGGTCACCGGGCAACCCTATCGGGCAGGTCAGGCGGCTCGGTTACGGGGCGGCAGCCCATCGGCTGACCTCGCCGATGGCACGATCGCGGTACGCTGCCGGTCGCTCGGTGTCCGGTCTCGCGCCCGGCCCGCACCCCCACGTAGAACCCGGCACGCCGCGTGCCGTCGGACCGAGGAGTCTTCGCATGCAGCCCGGATACCCCCCGCAGCAGCCGCAGCAGATCGACAACAACATGACGATGTCCATCGTCGCGATCTTCCTGTTCTGGCCGCTCGCGATCCCGGCCATCATCAACGCGTCGAAGGTCAACCCGCTGATCCAGCAGGGTGACTACGCCGGCGCCCAGGCCGCCGCCGCCGAGTCCAAGAAGTGGTCCAAGTGGGCCCTCATCGTCGGCCTGATCTGGATCGGCATCATCGTGGTGTGTTGCCTCTTCGGCGGCCTGGCCGGTCTCGTCGGTGGCAGCAGCACGAACTGACCGACAACCCGAACCGATCTGAGGAGCACCCAGACATGCAGCCCGGTTACCCCGGACAGGACCCGTACGGCCAGCAGCCGAACCAGGATCCGACCAGTCAGCCGCATGACCCGTACGCCCCGCCGCCGCAGGCCCCGCAGTACGGCCAGCAGCCGCAGTACGGGCAGCAGCCGGAGTACGGACAGCAGCCGGAGTACGGACAGCAGCCCATCTCGGGCCAGCCGTACGGCCAGCCCACCTCGGGTCAGCCCGCCTACGGCCAGGACCCGTACGCGCAGAAGCAGCCGTACGGCGCCGCGCCGCAGTACCCGGGCACCGGCTACCCGGCCGGGCCGGGCCAGGCCCCGAGCAACACGCTGGGTCTCGTCTCGATGATCCTCGGTATCGCCTCGATCCCGATGGTCTGCTGCTTCTACCTGGGCATCCCGCTCGGTATCGCCGCGGTCATCACCGGCTACCTGGGCCGCCAGAAGGCCGCGCAGGGGCTCGCCAACAACGACGGTCAGGCCAAGACCGGTCTGATCTGCGGCGCGATCGGCGCCGGCCTGGGCATCATCCTGATCATCCTGGGCGTGGTCGCCAACATCGGCCTGCCGACCCAGCCCTGATCGTCCCCGTTCAGGGGCGTCCGCCGACCGGTGGGCGCCCCTGACGCGTATTCCGGCCCCGCCAGGCGCCGCGCGTCAGCGGGCGCGGGCGAGCGTGCGGGTGGCGGCGGCGCCGAGCACCGCGCCCACGCCGATCACGAGCGTGGCCACCGCGGCCACCGCCCACGGCGACGGGCCGATCTCGGCCAGCCGGCCGCCGCCGAGCGGCCCGCCGGAGGCCGCCGCGAACAGTCCGAGCAGCGCGCCGGCGACCGGCCCGGCGAGCGCTGCCGGCAGCAGCAGCGCCGGCCAGCCCACCTCGGCCCGCTCCTCGGCCGCCGTGCGCAGCAGCCGCCGGGCCAGCAGCCAGCCGGCCGCCATCGCGGCCAGCACCGGCACGGCCAGCAACGCGCCACCCAGCCCGTCCATCGGCCCGCGCGGCAGGCCGGCCAGCAGCGGTACGGCCGGCAGCGCGCCGACGGAGACCTCGCTCGTGCGTACGGCGCTGTCGGTGCCGACCGCGAACCCGGGACCGAGCAGGTAGCTGGCCGACCAGGCGACGGCGTTCGGCGCGTAGGCGAGGCTGACCAGCGTGATGCCCGCCTGACCGGCCACCCCGGTCCGGTACGCCCCGATCATGTCGGCCGCGTCGCCGCCGCCGGTGGCCACCGCCAGCCCGGCCGCACCGGCGCCCGCGCCGCACAGGAGCAGCGCCGCGACCAGTCCGGTACGCAGGCCGTCGCGCACCGGTGGGGGGCAGCGCGTGGCCAGCAGCGCCCAGACGCCTGTGGTGCGCAGCGCGCCGACCAGGGCGGCCGGTACGCCGAACGCGGCGAACGTGAGCGCGGCGGTGACCGGGGAGACCCGCAGGCCACCCGCGTCGACAGCGAGCGCGGCGAGCGCACCGAGCAGCGCGTACCCGATGCCGACGGCGACCGCGACGGTGAGCGCCTGGCGGGGCGAGCCCACCCCGCGTGCCCCGACGGCCCGGCTGACGTGCACCCCGGCGCGGGTGAGCCGCCAGACGGCGAGCGCGCTGAGCGCGAGCGGCGCCAGGCCCAGCGGCCCGGCGGTGGTCTGCAACGGGACCCCGTGGCCGAGCAGCCAGCCGACCAGGCCGGCGCGCAACGCGCCGCCGAACGACCCGGCGTCCTCGCTGAGCTGGGCGAGGCCGAGCACGGCGGAGACCGGCAGCCAGGAGGTCAGCGCCGCCCAGAGCGCGGCCACCCCGGCGGCGACCGGTAGCGGAGCCCGGCTGCGCGGCTCCTCACCCGATCGGGGCGCGGGCACCCGCGCGGCCGGACGGGCGCGGCCGGGCGGCCGGACGCCGGCCGAAGGACCGGTGGCCGGACGGCGGGGCTGATCAGGGGTGACGCGTGACATCGTGTCTACTCTGGCACGCCGCGCGAAGGACGGCAGTCCGATACCGGGTCGGCAGCGCGGCGAGTTCGCCGAACCCCGGCCCGGCGGCGGTGATCCGGTCTAGCCTCGGCCTCAGACGCGACCGTTCCCGTCGCGGCGCCGACCGTCCGGAGGAAGCCGTGCACGCTCCGTATCCGCCGCCACCGCCGCCACCGGCCGCCGGCCGCGACCGGACCACGCTCTGGGGCGTCCTCGGCATCGTCTTCGGCCTGTTCTGCTGCGGCATCCTGGGCATCGTCTTCGGCGCGCTGTCGATCCGTGACGCCCGGCGCAACCGCAGGTCGCAGTTGCTCGGCTGGCTGGGCGTCGCGTTCGGCGTGATCAACATCATCGCCAGCGCCGTCGTGCGCGCCCGGGGCAACTCGTACTACCCGTACTGGTACCGCTGAGCGCGAGGGGGCCGACCGGTAACCCGGTCGGCCCCCTCGGCGCGTCACTCGACCGCTCAGCGGCCGGACATGAGCTCCCGCATCAGGTTGGCGGTCTCGGTCGGGGTCTTGCCGACCTTGACGCCCACCGCCTCCAGCGCTGCCTTCTTCGCGTCGGCGGTGCCCGCCGAGCCCGAGATGATGGCGCCGGCGTGGCCCATCGTCTTGCCGGGCGGGGCGGTGAAGCCGGCGATGTAGCCGACCACCGGCTTGGTGACGTTGGCCTTGATGAACTCGGCCGCCCGCTCCTCGGCGTCGCCACCGATCTCACCGATCATGACGATCGCGTCGGTCTCCGGGTCCGCCTCGAAGGCGGCCAGGGCGTCGATGTGGGTGGTGCCGATGATCGGGTCACCGCCGATGCCGACGCAGGTGGAGAAGCCGATGTCGCGCAGCTCGTACATCATCTGGTAGGTCAGCGTGCCGCTCTTGCTGACCAGGCCGATCCGGCCGGAGCCGGTGATGTCGGCCGGGATGATGCCGGCGTTGGACGCGCCCGGCGAGGCGATGCCCGGGCAGTTCGGGCCGATGATCCGGGTCCGCTCGCCCTTGGACTGGTTGTACGCCCAGAAGGCGGCGGTGTCGTGCACCGGCACGCCCTCGGTGATCACCACGGCCAGGTCGATGCCGGCGTCGATCGCCTCGACCACAGCGGCCTTGGTGAACTGCGGCGGCACGAAGATGACGGTGACGTCCGCGCCGGTGTCCTTCATCGCGTCCGCGACGGAGGCGAAGACGGGCAGCTCGGTGCCGTCGAAGTCGACAGTGGTGCCGGCCTTGCGCGGGTTGACGCCGCCGACCACGTTGGTGCCGGCGGCGAGCATCCGCCGGGTGTGCTTGGAACCCTCGGAACCGGTCATCCCCTGCACGATGACCTTGGAGTCCTTGGTCAGCCAGATAGCCATTGTCAGACCCCCGCAGCTGCCAGCTCGGCGGCCCGCTCGGCCGCGCCGTCCATGGTGTCGACCCGCTGGATCAGCGGGTTGGCCGCGCCGTCGAGGATGGCCCGACCGGCCTCGGCGTTGTTGCCGTCGAGGCGCACGACGAGCGGCTTGGTGGCCTTCTCGCCCCGCTGCTCCAGCAGCGCCAGCGCCTGCACGATGCCGTTCGCCACCGCGTCACAGGCGGTGATGCCGCCGAACACGTTGACGAAGACGCTCTTGACCGACGGGTCGGACAGGACGATCTCCAGGCCGTTCGCCATCACCTCGGCGCTCGCGCCGCCGCCGATGTCGAGGAAGTTGGCCGGCTTCACGCCGCCGTGCCGCTCGCCCGCGTACGCGACCACGTCGAGCGTGGACATGACCAGGCCCGCGCCGTTGCCGATGATGCCGACCTCGCCGTCGAGCTTGACGTAGTTGAGGTCCTTGGCCTTCGCGGCCTGCTCCAGCGGGTCCACCGACGCCTGGTCGACCAGGGCCTCGTGGTCCGGGTGCCGGAACGCGGCGTTCTCGTCCAGGGTGATCTTGGCGTCCAGGAGCAGCAGCTTGCCGTCCTTGGTGGTGGCCAGCGGGTTCACCTCGACGAGCGTGGCGTCCTCGGCCACGAACGCCTGCCAGAGCTTGACCGCGACGTCGACCACCTGGTCGGCGATCTCGGCCGGGAAACCGGCCGCGGTGACGATCTCCCGGGCCTTGGCCTCGTCCACGCCGGTGTTGGCGTCGATCGGCGCCTTCACGACCCGGTCCGGGGTCTCGGCCGCGACCTGCTCGATGTCCATGCCGCCGGCCACGCTGGCGATGCAGAGGAAGGTGCGGTTCGCCCGGTCGAGCAGATAGGAGAAGTAGTACTCCTCGGCCACGTCCGCGGTCACGGTGATCATGACCTTGTGGACGGTGTGACCCTTGATGTCCATGCCGAGGATGTCGGTGGCCCGGGCCACCGTCTCCTCCGCGCCCTCGGCCAGCTTCACGCCGCCGGCCTTGCCGCGGCCACCGACCTTCACCTGCGCCTTGACGACCACCCGGCCGCCGAGGCGTTCGGCGATCGCGCGGGCCTCTTCCGGGGTAGTGGCGACGCCGCCGGCGAGCACGGGCAAGCCGTGCCGCTCGAAGAGGTCCCGCCCCTGGTACTCGTACAGGTCCACGATTGCGCGTCCCGTCCCGTCTCCGCGGCGCGCCGTCGCGCCGCCACCAGCTTCGGAAATCAGTTTGACGCCTGTCATCAGATGAGACAGGCCATTTGCCGCAGCCTAACGAGATGGGAACGGGCGGCAACCGAGCGGGTGCGCGGTGTGCGGTAATGCACAGGCCGGGCTCGGCCGGCCCGGTCACCGCCGCGTCGGCGCGGGCGGGCGTCAGCCGTCCGGGGGATGTCCGGCCCGGGGCGTAACCGCCCGTCGGGGGCCTCGTTGAGTGTGATGTCGGCGCGCTGGTCAAGCGCGACGACGGGAGCGGCCGATGCCCTGTCGGTCGAGGGGTGGCGGCGGGGCATCGTGCATAGAGGGGCCGGGCGTGTGAGGGGTGCGTCCGGCCCCTCCCCCGTGCCCGGGGGAGGGAACGCGAGGCCGCAGACGCGGCGGGTCAGCCGACCGGCTGGGCGACGTTCTCCCGGACCCACTCGACGATCGAGCCGGTGGTCGCGCCCGGGGTGAAGATCTTCGCGACGCCGAGCCGCTCCAGCTCCGGGATGTCGGCGTCGGGGATGATGCCGCCGCCGAACACCACGATGTCGGTGGCGTCGCGCTCGCCGAGCAGTTCGACGACGCGCTTGAACAGCGTCATGTGCGCGCCGGAGAGCACCGACAGGCCGACTGCGTCCGCGTCCTCCTGGATGGCGGTCTCGACGATCTGCTCGGGCGTCTGGTGCAGGCCCGTGTAGATGACCTCCATGCCCCCGTCGCGCAGGGCGCGGGCGACCACCTTGGCCCCCCGGTCGTGGCCGTCAAGGCCGGGCTTCGCGACGACGACCCGGATACGAGAGCTCATCTGCGCACACCTTTCACCGGCACTCCTGACCTGAACGAACGGTAACCCGGCCGGACGGGAGGCGGGAAGCCGGGCCGGAACCGTCCCACAACCGGGCCCGTCCCTCTACCGCCCATGCCCCCACGCGGAAAGCCGGACACCTCCGCCGTTCGGTCACTGTCCGCGACGAATGGGCAGTCAACAGGCATCCGACCGGCGACACGAGATATAACAAGATCGGATAGAATTGGACATAACGAATCAGCAGTTCGGCGCTTCGGCTTGTGACAGGAGTGGCTGTTGGCTAACGTGACCACGGTTGTCATCAGGTCCACGGACGGGTGACGACGCGACACCGGAGTTTCCACCGAGCTCCACCGAACGGTCCGGAGTCGCATCGGATCCCCGACAACGGAGGGTGTGCGTGCGCCAGCGCCTGTCGTCTGAGCCCGATCGCTATCGCGGCCGCCGCCGCGTACCCACCCCACCGCGGAGCCGCTACGCGGCGGTGGTCACCACCGCGTTCGTCGGCGCCGGCATCGTCGCCATCGGCGCGAACGCCCTCCCCGACGCCAAGAGCGTCAACCCGTCGGTCCTCGACGAGCTCCGGCAGGCCTCGGTCGCCAGCCAGGACGCCGCCGACCGTGGCAAGAGCGCGGACGCCGCCTCCCGCTCCGACCGCTCCGACAGCAAGGCCGCCGAGCAGGACCCGTGGCTCCTGCCGCTGCACGGCTACGACTTCAAGTCCCCCTACGGCATGCGCTGGGGCAAGCTGCACACCGGCGTCGACCTGGTCGCCTCGGAAGGCACGCCCTACAAGGCGATCCACGCCGGCACGGTCACCAAGGCCGGCTGGTTCGGCGGCTACGGCTACGCCGTCATCGTCAAGCACGCCGACGGCAGCGAGGCCATCTACGGCCACTCCTCCGCCGTGACGGTCAAGGAAGGCCAGGAGGTGAAGGCCGGCGACCAGCTCGGCCTGGTCGGCAACACCGGCCACTCCTACGGCTCCCACCTGCACCTCGAGATCCATGTCAAGGGCCAGCCGCAGGACCCGGTGGCATACCTCAAGGACCGCGGCGTGAACATCCAGCTCGAACTCGAAGAGTTCTACAGCGACGCAGCCGCTTCCTGACGCTCCGTAACGCCTCTTAACCGCCCGGACCGCACGGTCCGGGCGGTTTCGTCTGTGCCGATGTATCCCACGTCACATCCGCGAGTGTGAGTGGGACCACGGTGGTCGAAGATCGACTCTTCGACCGAAGCGGTCGCGCGGCGGGAAACCGGACGCGCCGTGACGGCCCACGCCGCCGCCTCCGCACCCCCGATACCCGCTGCGAGCTGCGCCGACACCAGTATTTCGAGGTCACGTGCCCCTCGAACCGATGAAGGATCCCGTGCAGCACAGCAGCCCCACCCCGGACAACGCCCCCGCCCGGCCCCGGCGCCCGCGCCCCGCCCGGCGTACCGTCTACGTGGTCACCGGCGCGGTGGCCCTGCTCGGCCTCGGCATCGGCGGCGTGGTCGTCACCACCGCCCCGACGCCGGCCGCCGTCGACCTCGGCGTAGCGGCCCGCGCCGACGACGCCGCCCGCGCCGACCGCTCGGCCCGCGAGCCGGTCACCCCGTCCGCCGTTCCGGCCAGCCCTTCGCCGAGCGCGAGCGCGACCACCCCGGCGCCGAGGAAGCCGAAGAAGACGGCGACCGCGAAACCCAAGCCGAAGCCCAAGAGGACGACAGCGGCGAAGAAGCCGGCCTGGGTCATCCCGATGAAGGGCGCCGGCATCACCTCCTGCTACGGGCCCCGCTGGGGCACCCAGCACGCCGGCATCGACTTCGCCATGCCGGCCGGCACGCCGATCCACGCCGCCGCGGCGGGCACCGTGGTCAAGGCCGGTGACGTGGGCGACGGGTACGGCATCTCCGTCTTCATCGACCACCACAACGGCTACCTGACCCACTACGCCCACCAGAGCCGGCTCGCCGTCGGCGTGGGCGACAAGGTCACCGCCGGTCAGGTCATCGGCTACGAGGGCTCCACCGGCGACTCCACCGGCCCGCACCTGCACTTCGAGGTGCACCAGGGCGCGATGTGGAGCCAGATCGACCCGGCGCCGTTCCTGCGCGCACGGGGCGTCGGCGTGGCCTGCTGACGCGAGGTGGTCCGTCGGCGTGGCCGAGCCGCCGCCGGGCGGCCCGGCCGCGTCCGGGGGTTGAGTGGGCCGGTCAGGACCGCCCGACGCTCACAGCTTGTCGATCGGGGCGTGCCGCAGCACCAGCCACATGGTCTGGTCGCCGAAGTCGATCTGCGCACGGGCGCCCGGCCCGGCCCCCTCCACCGCCAGCACCCGGCCCAGGCCGTACCGCTGGTGGTTGACCCGGTCGCCGGCCGAGACCTTCGGGGCCTGCTTCAGCTCGCTCGCGGTGGACAGCCGGCTGGCGTCCACGCCCAGCCGCTTGGCCAGCTCGGTCGCCTTGGGCGTGCCGCCGGCGAAGCCGCCGCGGCCCAGCCGGTCCGCCCGGCCGCCGACGCCGCCGCCTCCGCCACCCCACGAGGTGTACGACCCCTCGGTGCGCTCCCAGCGGACCAGCTCCGGCGGCAGCTCCTCCAGGAACCGCGACGGCGGGTTGTACGCGGGCGCGCCCCAGGCCGACCGGGTCACCGCGCGGGACAGGTAGAGGCGCTGGCGGGCCCGGGTGATGCCCACGTACGCCAGCCGCCGCTCCTCCTCCAGCTCACGGGTGTCGCCGAGCGAGCGCAGGTGCGGGAAGACGCCGTCCTCCAAGCCGGTCAGGAAGACCACCGGGAACTCCAGGCCCTTCGCGGTGTGCAGAGTCATCAGGGTGACCACGCCCTGGTGGTCCGGATCGTCGGACGGGAGCTGGTCGGCGTCGGCGACGAGCGCCACCTGCTCCAGGAAGCCGGCCAGGGTGGCCCGCTCGTCGTCGGCGCCGAGCGCCTCGATCCGCTCGGTGTACTCCCGGGCGACGCTCACCAGTTCCTGGAGGTTGTCCACCCGGCCGGCGTCCTGCGGGTCGAGGCTCTCCTCCAGCTCGGCCAGGTAGCCCGAGCGGGTCAGCACCGCCTCCAGCACCTCCTCCGGCGTGCCGGTGTCGGCCATCTCCCGCGCCGCGTCGAGCAGCGCGACGAACTCGGCGATGCCGTTCGCCGCCCGGGTGGAGATGCCCGGCGCGTCCTTGGCCCGGCGCAGCGCGGCGCCGAAGGAGATGCGGTCCCGCGCGGCCAGCGCCTCCACGCACGCCTCGGCCCGCTCGCCGATGCCCCGGCGGGGGGTGTTGAGAATCCGGCGCAGGCTGACCGTGTCGTCGTCGTTCACCACGGCGCGCAGGTAGGCGAGCGCGTCGCGGACCTCCTTGCGCTCGTAGAAGCGCACCCCGCCGACCACCTTGTAGGGCAGGCCGACCCGGATGAACACCTCCTCGAACACCCGGGACATGGCGTTGGTGCGGTAGAACACCGCCACGTCGCCCGGGCGGGTCTCGCCGTCGTCGACCAGCCGGTCGATCTCCCGGGCCACCCAGTCGGCCTCGGCGTGCTCGGTGTCGGCGACGTACCCGACGATCTGCTCACCGGACCCGGCGTCGCTCCACAGCCGCTTCGGCTTGCGGGAGGTGTTGCGGTCGATCACCGCGTTCGCCGCGTTGAGGATGGTCTGGGTCGAGCGGTAGTTCTGCTCCAGCAGGATCGTGCGGGCGTCGGTGAAGTCCCGCTCGAACTCCAGGATGTTGCGGATGGTCGCGCCGCGGAACGCGTAGATCGACTGGTCGGCGTCGCCGACCACGCACAGCTCGGCCGGCGGGATCCCCTCGGTCCCGGAGACCAGCTCCTTGATCAGCACGTACTGGGCGTGGTTGGTGTCCTGGTACTCGTCGACGAGCACGTGCCGGAACCGGCGCCGGTAGCTCTCCGCCACGTGCGGGTGCGACTGGAGCAGATGCACCGTCGTCATGATCAGGTCGTCGAAGTCCAGCGCGTGCGCCTCGCGCAGCCGCCGCTGGTAGAGCGTGTACGCCTCGGCCAGCGCCCGCTCGTTGGGCCCCTTGGCCCGGCAGGCGAACTCCTCCGGGTCGACCAGCTCGTTCTTCAGGTTCGACACCTGGGCGGCCAGGCCCCGGGCCGGGTAGCGCTTCGGGTCCAGATCCAGCTCGCGGACGACCATCTGCATCAACCGGCGCGAGTCGTCCGCGTCGTAGATCGAGAACGTCGACTTCAGGCCGGCGTGCTCGTGCTCGGCCCGCAGGATGCGTACGCAGGCCGAGTGGAACGTCGAGACCCACATGAGCCGGGCGCGCGGGCCGACCAGCGCGGCCACCCGCTCCTTCATCTCACCGGCGGCCTTGTTCGTGAACGTGATCGCGATGATCTCGCCGGGATGCACGTCGCGGGCGGCGAGCAGGTAGGCGATCCGGTTGGTGAGCACCCGGGTCTTGCCGGAGCCGGCGCCGGCCACGATCAGCAGCGGGGAGCCGGCGTGGGTCACGGCGTCCCGCTGGGGGCCGTTCAGGCCGTCGAGGAGGGCACCCGGGTCCGGCCCAGGGCGTCCGGGGCGGCGCGGCGGGGTCGGCCGGGACTCCGGCGCGGGCGGGGACGCGGGAATGTCGAAGAGAGGATGCATCGCAGCCCGAGTCTATGCCGCCCGGCGGACACTTCCCCGCCCGCGCCGCCGGTCGGCGCACCGGCACGTCTCACCTGTTGGTGCGTCTTCTTGCGCGCGCGCCCGGGTGGTCGGCATACTCGACGCGTGTTCGATCAGCGCTTCTACTTTTACTACGGCACCGGGAGTCCGGCAGCCGTGGGTCGCGCCTGATCACTGACCTGCGAAACGCCCCGGGCTCCCCAGAGCCCGGGGCGTTTTCGTTCCGGGATCCGGGTACCGGGCCCGAGCCCCGAGAGGGACGACGATGATGACTGACGTGGTGGAGCCCAGCGGCAGCCTGGCGCGGCACGACCGGCCGGCCGACGGCGCCCCGACCGGGGCCGCCGCTGCCCGGACCGGCACCGACGACGCGGCGGCGGCGGAGCGGATCGGCGAGATCCGGCGGCGGATCGACGAGATCGACCGTACGCTCATCGCGCTCTGGCAGGAGCGGGCCGCGCTCTCCCAGGAGGTCGGCGCGACCCGGATGGCGTCCGGTGGAACCCGGCTGGTGCTCTCCCGCGAGCGGGAGATCCTGGAGCGGTTCCGGGCCGAGCTCGGCGCCGACGGCACCCAGCTCGCGCTCCTGCTGCTGCGCGCCGGCCGCGGCCCGCTGTGACGGCTGTGGAGACGACGAACCGCCTGCCTGCGTCGTAGTTGACGCCGGCAGGCGGTCCGGTTCGGATCAGGCCACCTCGTGGGTGACGACGATCTCCCGCTTCTCCGCGAAGTGGCAGGCGCTCGGGTGATCCGAGCCCGGCCGGATCTCCAGCAGCGGCGCCTCCTGGGCGCAGATGTCCTGCGCCTTCCAGCACCGCGTGCGGAACCGGCAGCCCGAGGGCGGGCTGACCGGCGAGGGCACGTCGCCCTGGAGCCGGATGATCGCCTTGCTCTCCCGTACGGTCGGGTCCGGCACCGGCACCGCCGACAGCAGAGCCTGGGTGTACGGGTGGGTCGGCCGCTCGTAGATCTCGTCCTCGGTGCCGATCTCCACCATCTTGCCCAGGTACATCACGGCGACCCGGTCGGACAGGTGCCGCACCACGGACAGGTCGTGGGCGATGAAGACGTAGGACAGCCCGAACTCGGCCTGGAGCTTCTCCAGCAGGTTCATCACCTGGGCCTGGATCGAGACGTCCAGGGCCGACACCGGCTCGTCGCAGACGATCACCTCGGGCCGCAGCGCCAGCGCCCGGGCGATGCCGATGCGCTGCCGCTGGCCGCCGGAGAACTGGTGCGGGTACCGGTTGATGTGCTCCGGGTTGAGGCCGACCAGGTCGAGCAGCTCCTTGACCTTGCCACGCCGGCTGCCGCGCGGGGCCACCTCGGGGTGGATCTCGAACGGCTCGCCGATCAGGTCACCCACGGTCATCCGGGGGTTCAGCGAGGTGTACGGGTCCTGCATCACGAGCTGGATCTGCCGGCGCAGTCGCCGCAGCGCACCGCCGGAGAGCTTCGAGATGTCCTGGCCCTTGTAGAGGACCGAACCGGAGGTCGGCTTCTCCAGGTTCATCAGCACCCGGGCGAGCGTCGACTTACCGCAGCCGGACTCGCCGACCACTCCGAGCGTCTCGCCGGCCTTGAGATCGAACGAGACGCCGTCGACGGCCTTGACCTGGCCGATGGTCTTCTTGAACACCACACCCCGGGTCACCGGGTAGTGCTTGACCAGGTCACGAACCTCGATGATGTGCTCAGTCACGGTTCACCAGCTCCTCGGCGAAGTGGCAGGCGCTGGCCCGGCCGTTACCCAGTTGCAGCAGCGGCGGGACCTTCTCCCGGCACACCGGCTGCGCCATCGGGCAACGCGGGTTGAACGCGCAGCCCGGCGGGATGTTCATCAGGTTCGGCGGGAGGCCCTTGATGGTGCGGAGCTCCTGGCCCTTCTCGTCCATCCGGGGGATCGAGTCGAGCAGGCCCAGCGTGTACGGGTGCGCAGGCTTGCGGTACAGCTCGTAGACGTCGGCTTCCTCGACGATCCGGCCGGCGTACATGACCGCGATCCGGTCCGCGACGTCGGCGACCACGCCGAGGTCGTGGGTGATCAGGATCATGCCCATCTGCCGTTCCCGCTGCAGCTCGCCGAGCAGGTCCATGATCTGGGCCTGCACTGTCACGTCCAGCGCTGTGGTCGGCTCGTCGGCGATGAGCACCTCGGGGTCCAGCGCCAGCGACATGGCGATCATGGCGCGCTGCCGCATACCACCGGAGAACTGGTGCGGGTAGTTGCTGAACCGGCCCTTGGCGTTGGGGATCTTCACCTGGTCGAGCATCTCGATCGCGCGCTTCTTGGCGTCCGAGCGGCTCATGCCGCGCCGGATGCGGAACTGCTCGGCGATCTGGAAGCCGACGGTGAAAACCGGGTTGAGAGCCGAGAGCGAGTCCTGGAAGATCATGGCGATGCCCTCGCCACGGATCCGTCGCCGCTGCTCGGCGGACTGCTTGAGCATGTCCTTGCCGTGGAAGCGGACCTCGCCGCCGGTGACGAACCCGGGCGGGGTGTCCAGGATGCCCATGATGGTCTGCGCCGTGACGCTCTTGCCGGAGCCGGACTCGCCGAGCACGGCGAGGGTCTCCCCCGCGTCGACGTGGTACGTGACTCCGTTGATGACCTTGGCGACGCCGTCCCGGGTGCGGAACTCCACCCGAAGGTCGTCGACCTCGAGCAGGCGGCCCGAGGGGCGGCCGGATCCGTCGGCGCCCGGCGCGGACTGCTCGGACACGAGAATGTCGGACAACTCAGTTCCCCTATCGGAGCTTCGGGTCGAGGGCCTCGCGGACCGCCTCGCCGAGCATGACGAAGCTCAGCACGGCGGTGACGAGGAACGCGGCGGGGAAGAACAGCAGGAACGGCGAGACCCGGATGTAGTTCTGCGCCTCGCTGATCATGATGCCCCAGGAAACCACCGGGTTCTTCAGGCCGATGCCGAGGAACGAGAGCGTGGCCTCCGCGCCGATGAACGAGCCCACCAGGATCGTGCCGTAGACCAGCAGCGGTGCCAGGCAGTTCGGCAGCAGGTGCTTGAGGATGATCCGGCCGGTGCCCGCGCCCAGGGCGCGGGCCGCGACGATGTAGTCGGCCTCCTTGGTGGAGAGCACCGAGGAGCGCATGAGCCGCATCACCACCGGCCAGGTCAGCACGCTCAGGGACATGATCACCAGGCCCATGATCGTCCACTCGCCGTTGTCGGTGCCGGACCCGTTGAACGTGGTCAGGATGACGATCGAGCCGAGCACGAACGGCAGACCGAAGAAGATGTCCGCGATCCGGGACAGCAGCGCGTCCACCCAGCCGCCGCGGTAGCCGGCGATGATGCCCATCGCGCCACCGACGAACAGCGTCAGGAGGGTGGAGACCACCGCGACCACGATCGAGGCGCGGGCGCCGTAGATGACCCGGGCGTAGACGTCGCGACCCTGCACGTCGTAGCCGAACCAGGCGGAGGAGGACGGTTCGACCCGGCTGCGCTCCAGCGTGCCGTTCACCGCGTCGCCGGAGGTGAACAACGACGGGAAGGCGGCCATCAGGATGAACAGCAGGATGAACGACGCCGAGATCCAGAACAGCGGCTTGCGGCGCAGGTCGATCCAGGCGTCGCCGAGCAGACCGCGGGGCTTGTGCTGCTTCGCGCTCTCCGGCAGGCCGGCGTTTGTGGGCGCGCCCGACCCGGCCTCGGTGGGCATGGTCGCGGGCGGCGTCGTCACGATCGACGCGGTACTCGGGTCACTCATGCCCGCACCTCGTTGCGCTCGGCGCGGGCGTGGTTACCCGCGCAGACTGCTGGGACGATTCGTTCGCTGCGGCGGTCACTCATAGCGGATCCTCGGGTCGAGGGCGGCGTAGAGCAGGTCGACCACCAGGTTCATGATGAGATAGACGAGCACCAACACCACCACGATGCCCACAACGGTAGCGCTCTCCTTCGTGACGATCGAGCGGAGCACCTGGCGGCCGATGCCGTTGATGCCGAAGATGCCCTCGGTCACGATCGCGCCACCCATCAGCGCACCGAGATCGGTGCCGAGCAGGGTGACCACCGGGATGAGCGAATTGCGCAGCAGGTGCACGCCGACCACGCGGCGCATGGGCAGGCCCTTGGCGATCGCGGTACGGACGTAGTCGGCACGCCGGTTCTCGGCGATGCTCGTCCGGGCGACACGCGCCACGTACGCCATCGAGGCGCTGCCGAGCACGAAACCGGGCACGATCAGTTCGCTGAACCGCATCTCGTTGGAGACGGTCGGGTTGATGATGCCCCACTTGACGCCGAGCAGCCACTGAAGCACGAAGCCGATGACGAAGACCGGCAGGGCGATCAGGAAGAGCGTGGAGACCAGGACCAGGTTGTCCAGGAAGCCGTTGCGACGCAGACCGGTCAGGATGCCCGCGCCGAGACCGATCACGGCCTCGATGGTGAGGGCGACCACCGCCAGCTTCAGGGTGTTCGGGTACGACGTGGCGATGATGTCGCTGATTTCGCGACCGCCGAACGTGATACCGAAGTCACCCTGGAGAAGGTTCTTCATGTAGCTGGCGTACTGCACCCAGATCGAGTCGTCGAGATGGTACTTCTCGGTCATCATGGCCCGGTAGTTCGGCGGGCAACCTCGGTCACCGCACTTGCCGGCGAAGGGGTCACCGGGCACGGACCAGACGAGCCAATAGATCAGGAACGTCGTACCGATGAACACCGGCACGAGTTGCAGCAGCCGTCTCAAGAGATAACGGCCCATGGGGTGGTCCTCCAGACAGGGAGCGCCGGGTAGGCCGACGCGACGGCGACAACGTGCGAGGGGTTCGTTGTACACCCCCTCGCGGAACGGCCCCGGGCCGGGCTCACCGGTAGGCGAGCCCGACCCGGGGTCAGACCGTTCGGATCAGAGCTCGACCGAGGTGATGTCGAGCTCACCGACGTTGGACAGCTCCAGCTTCTTGATCTTCTCCGAGTAGCCGGACTGCTGGCCACCGAAGTAGATCGGCATGGTGGGGACGTCCTGGTCGATCAGCTTGACGGCCTCAGCGAACTTCTTGTGGGCCTCCTCGAGGCTGGGGGCCGCGGAGGCCTCCTTGGCGAGACGGTCCACCTCGGGGTTGCTGTACTTGCCGTCGTTCGAGGAACCACCGGTGACGTAGAGCGGGTTGATCCAGTTCTCGACGTCCGGGTAGTCCTGCTGCCAGCCGGCCCGGTAGGCGCCGGTCATCTTGTAGGCGTTGATGTTGGCGCGGAAGACCGCGAAGGTCGGCACGCCGACGGCGACCGCGTCGATGCCCAGGTTGGTCTTGATCTGCTGGGCGACGGCCTCCATCCACTCCTTGTGGCTGGCGTCCGCGTTGTACGACAGGGTCAGCTTGCCCTGGAAGCCACCGGCCTCGGCGAGGAGCTGCTTGGCCTGGTCCACGTCGAACTTGCAAGCGGTGCAGTTGCCCGGCTCGGCGCCCGGGGTCAGCGGGTTGGCCCAGCTGTCGGCCGGCTTGCGGTTACCGAAGAAGATCTTGTCGGTGATCGACTGCCGGTCGACGGACAGCGAGATCGCCTTGCGCAGCTTCGGGTTCTGGAAGCGCTTGTCGTAGATCGGGAAGGCGATGATGCCGGTCGACGGGGTGGTCGTGGGCATGGCCCGCTCACCCAGGTCGGTCTTCCACTTCTCACCGGCCAGCGCGGAGACCGGAACCTGCTGCTGGAAGTCCAGGTTGCCGGCGAGCAGGTCGTTGTACGCCGCCGTGTCGTCCTGGTAGATCTTGACGGTGACGTCCTTGATCTTCATCTTGTCGCGCAGGCTGTAGTCGTCGAAGCGGGACAGCTTGATCTCGACGTCGTCCTGCCACGAGACGAGCTTGACCGGGCCGTTACCGATCGGCTTCTTACCGAAGTCGGCCGGGGCGGCGGAGAAGAACGCGTCCGGCAGCGGCATGAAGGCGCTGTAGCCGAGCTTGGTCGGGAACACGGAGGTCGGCGCGGAGAGCGTGACCTCGAAGTTCCAGTCGTCGACGACCTTCAGGCCGGACATGTCCTTGGCCTTGGGCTCCGGAGCCTTCTTCGGGCCGTCCGGGCCGTCCGGGTCCTCGGTGTAGACGTCGTCGAAGCCCTGGATGTCGGCGAAGAAGGAGGCGTTCTGCGCGCCGTTCGGGCCGTACGCCGCCCAGTTCCAGGCCTTGACGAAGCTCTCGGCCTTGACGGTGGTGCCGTCGTGGAACTTGGTGTTCTGCTTGATCTTGATCTTGAAGACCTTCGAGTCGGTCGTGTCGATCGACTCGGCCAGCAGGTTCTGCGGCGCCCCACCGTTGTTGGGGTACTCGACCAGGCCGCTCCACAGCCAGTCGATGACCTTGCCACCACCGGTCTCGGTGGTGTTCGCCGGAACCAGGGGGTTCTCCGGCTGGGTGCCGTCGATGACGATCGCGCCGTCCTTGTTGGCGCCGGCGTCGCCACCGTCGTTGTTCCCGCTGGAGCAGCCGGACGCGACGAGCGCGAATGCCGCGCCCACCGCGAGCGCGCCGCTCGCCCGCTTCGAGACTCTCATTACGAGGGGCCTCCTCTTTCTAACCTGGTTCCGTCGTGAGTTTCACGCACGTCTTTGGGGGGTGACACCACCGGCGGCCCGAACCACAGGACACCGGTTACCGCAGAGGAATTCGGGACACCCCAGGGGTACCGATCCGCCGGGCGCCACACCCTGGACGAGACACCGCGCAGGGTCGGCGACCGCGCGACGACGCAAAAGACGGCGTCGCGTGTTCGACAGGCCCGACGAAGTGCCTCACACCGGGGGGTGAGGTGCTGCCACTGTGACACCAACCGGCCCTTTCCGTGAAGGTGCCGTTATCAAGCCGTTAGTTGGTCGCCGCGTTGCCGATACTTGAGAAAAGATCACAAAGTGTGCGGACGACAAGGCCCTGAACAGGAGGAACGGGCAGCAAGAGGTCGACAGATGTCCCTGCCACAGGAGAGCTGTGACGTTCACCGCGCCGATGCGGCCGTTCCTCGTGGGCGTACGACTGTCGCGTTTTCTGTCCGTCCGGATGATGCCATGCCGACTGAGCGGGCGACGCGACCACCTCGGTGGATGAGGCCGTCGAGGCCGCGCCCAGGGTGGCGGCCGGTCCTAGACCAGCCGGCGGTCGGCGGCCCAGCGGGACAACTCGTACCGGTTCGACATCTGGAGCTTGCGCAACACGTTGGAGACGTGCGTCTCGACCGTCTTGATCGAGATGTACAGCTCCTTGGCGATCTCCTTGTACGCGTACCCCCGGGCGAGCAGCCGCAGCACCTCGCGCTCGCGGTTGGTGAGCTGGTCCAGCTCCGGGTCGGCCACCGGCGCGTCCGGCCGGGAGGCGAACGCGTCGAGCACGAACCCGGCCAGCCGCGGGCTGAACACCGCGTCGCCGTCGGCCACCCGGCGGATCGCGTCGGTCAGCTCCTCCGGCGAGATCGTCTTCGTGACGTACCCCCGCGCGCCGGCGCGGATCAGGCCGATCACGTCCTCGGCGGCGTCGGAGACGCTCAGCGCCAGGAACCGCACCTGCGGGTGGGTACGCCGCATCGCCTCCAGCACCGCGCGGCCACCGCCGTCGGGCATGTGCACGTCGAGCAGCACCACGTCCGGCGCGCTGGCCGCGATCCGGGTCACCGCCTCGGCCACCGAGCTGGCCTCGCCGACCACGTCCACCCGCGCACCCAGTTCGGCGCGGACGCCGGCCCGGAACATCGCGTGGTCGTCGACGAGGAACACCCGCAGCGGCCCGCGCGGCGCCGTACCCTCGACCGGTTCCTGCTCGGACATGTCACTTGTCCCTTTCCGCCGTGGAGCCGGAGCCGCTGATCGGCAGGATCAGCCGGACCTCGGTCCCTTCCCCCGGCTCGGACCGGATCTCCGCCCGGCCGCCGTGCCGCTTCATCCGTCCGATGATCGAGCCCCGGACGCCGTGCCGGTGATTCTCCACCGTATCCGGGTCGAAGCCCTTGCCCCGGTCCCGGACGAACACGCTCACCTGCTCCGGCTCCACCTCCGCGTACAGCGACACGGTCTGCACACCGGCGTGCCGGGCCGCGTTGACCAGGGCCTCCCGGGCGGCGGCAACGATCGCGCCCACCCGCTCGTCGGTCTCCCGGTCGCCGACCACCACCGCCTCGACGGTGATGGCGAAGGTGTCCTCCACCTCGGCGGCGGCCTGCTCCAGGGCGGCCGCGAAGCGCTCGGTGGGCGAGGCGGTCGGCTTGTAGAGCCAGTTGCGCAGCGACCGTTCCTGACCACGGGCCAGCCGCTGCACCGTCTTGACGTCGCTGGCGTTGCGCTGGATCAGGGCCAGCGTGTGCAGCACCTGGTCGTGCACCATCGCGGCCAGTTCGGCGCGTTCCTGCTCCCGGATGCGCCCCTCCCGCTCGGACCGGAGCTGGTTCCAGGTGCGCCAGAGCACCGGACCGGTGACCACACCCACGCCGGCCAGCCCGACCAGCGCGAAGATCACGCCGTTGAGCACCGCGTCGAAGTTCTGCGCCGGGGAGTAGACGGCGGCCACGCCGATGATGCCGACCGCGACGAGCACGCCGCCGCCGATGAAGCGCAGCACGAACGCGCGCCTGTCGCTCTCCTCCACCACCGCGCCCAGCCAGGGCACCGCCGAGTCGCCCCACTGCCGGCGGCGCTCCGGGGCGGCCTGGTGCCAGATGACGCCCGCGCCGACCGCGATGATCGCCACCAGCCAGCCGGCGGTGCCGGCCGCGCCCACCGAGTTGAACGCGACCACCTGGAGCAGCAGCACACCGAGCCCGATCACCACGAACGGCAGCAACTGGGCGAGGTCGCGGCGGGGCGGGGCGGCGGTGTCGCCGGGCCGGGGCGGGACCACCGCCCAGAAGGCGGCGTAGAGCAGCAGCCCGAGACCGCTCAGCCCGAGCAGCACCATGAACGCCACGCGGACCCGCAGCACCGGGATGCCCAGGTGCTCGGCGATGCCCGCGGCCACCCCGGCGGCCAGCCGGTGCTCGGTGGCGCGGTAGAGGCGCGGGGCGTGCGGGGCGGGGGTGCTGCTGATCGGAGGCTCCCAGGTCGAGGTGGGTGTGCCGGCGGCGCCGACGCTCAGATCGTCACACGATGGCGACACCCCGGACCACGGGGACGCCCCGGAGTTTCACCCGCGCCGGATCTCAGGGTGGGGTCAGGGTCGGGTCCGGAGGCTGCTCGGGCGGCCGGGGCAGCAGTATCGAAGCCATGAACGAGGACGCTGCCCGTCCGCCCCGCCCCTGGGCGGCAGCACAGGACACCCCGCCGCCGCCCCCGCCGGGAGCGGCGCCCACCACCGACCAGGCGCCCCCGCCGCCCGGCGGCACGCCGTTCGCCGGTCCGCCACCCGGTGGGTACGCCCCACCGCCCGGCGCCGCCGGCTTCACCACCCGGTACGGCCTGGTACGCCCTCGCCAGGGCCGCTACCTGGCCGGGGTGTGCGCCGCCATCGGCCGGGCCACGAACACCGACCCGGTGCTGTGGCGCGTGCTGCTGGCCGTGCTCGGCTTCTTCGGCGGCATCGGCATCATCGTGTACATCGCCGGCTGGCTGATCGTCCCCGGCGAGGGCGACACCGCCTCGCCGCTGGAGGCCATGCTCGGCCGGGGCCGGTCCAGCATGTCCCCGATCACGGTGATCGTGCTCAGCATCGTGGTGGCGCTCGGCTTCGCCTACGTCGTGACCGACGGGTTCCGGGCGATCCTGCTCGGCGCGGTGATCCTGATCGGCGGCGCGCTCCTGCTCAACCGCGATCAGCGCGGACCGGCGCAGCGCCCGGCTCAGCCGGTGCCGCCGCACGGTCCCCCGCCGGGTCCGGTGCCGCCGGTGGCCTGGCCCGCACCGCAGGCCCCGGCGCCGGGTACCTGGACCGCGGCTCCCCCCGCGGCGCCGTGGACCGGCGCGCCCGCCGGACCGGCCGTGCCGCCGGCACGCCCTGGCACGCTGCCCGCCACCCACGCGGAGCCCGGCTACCCGACGGTGTCCGCGTCCGAGCCCGGCTACCCGACGGTGTCCGCCGCCGAGCCGGAGGACCCGGCGACGTCCGGCGCGGAGCGTGAGCCGGGCAACCCGGCGACGCCGGAGGGCTTCTCCGGGCCCACGACCGGCTACCCGACGCTGCCCGCGCCGGGCTGGCCCGCTGCTGCGGGCACCCGGCCGGCCCCGGCCGAGCCGACAACCGTCGCGATGCGGCACGTGACCGGCGCGGTCGCCGACACCGCCTCCTGGCCCGCGTACGGCGGGAACCCGGCCTGGCCGGGCGCGCGGGACTCGGGCGCCCGGCTGGACGAGCCGGCCGCCGTGCCGCCGCCCGCGCCGGTGGGCGCACCCCTGCCGCCCCGCGGTTACCGGCCGCCGTTCGCCCCGCACGGCCCCTACGCCGGGTCACCGCCCGTCCCGCCCGTCCCGCCACCGGTCCGGCCGCCGCGACCACCGAAGCGGCCCAAGGAGCGCTCGCCGCTCGGCGCGATCACGTTCTCGCTGATCTTCCTGGCGCTCGGCGTGGTGGCCATGCTCGACCTGCTCGACGTCTTCCCGGTCGGCGCCGCCGGCTACTTCGCCGCAGTGCTCGCGACCATCGGCCTCGGCCTGCTCGTCGGCACCTGGTTCGGCCGGGCCCGCTGGCTGATCGCGCTGGGCCTGGTGACCGCGGCGGCGCTCGGCATCGCCACCGTCGCCGAGTCCTACGACCGGGTACGCGGCATCGACGGCAACGTCACCTGGGCGCCGACCGACCTGCGCGACCTGGCCAGCCGGTACGAGAACAACCTCGGTGACGCGACGCTCGACCTGCGCGGCATCGACTTCGACAAGCAGGACGTCCAGGTGACGGTCGACGTGAACCTCGGCAACGCGACGGTCGTCGTACCGCCGAACGTCGACGTGACCACGGTGGCCGACGTGAACGCCGGTGACGCCACGGTCTTCGGCCAGCGCAACGGCGGGCTCGGCGGCCCTCAGTGGGAGACCACCGACGTCGGCCCCGACGGTCCCGGTGGCGGCAAGTTGCGCCTCTACGTCCACGTGAACGCCGGCAAGCTGGAGGTGACCCGGTGAAGGCGCACCGTACCGACCTCGTGTCGCTCGCTTTCGGACTCCTGTTCCTCGGCCTGTCCGTCTGGTGGCTGCTGGCCCGGATCCTCGGTCTCTCCGTACCGCCGGTCGGCTGGTTCCTGGCCGGCGGGCTGGTGGTGATCGGACTGCTCGGACTGGTCGGCGCGCTGCGCTCGGGCCGCGCCCCGGAGCAGCCCGCCCCGCCCGCACCGGAGGTCACCGTCGCCGCGCCGTACGGCTCCCCGGCCGGCGGCACGGCGACGACCGACGGTGCCGACGAATGGGTTACCGAGGCGACCACCGACTCCGCCGAGCCGGCCACCCGCGAACTGCCGCCGCTCGACGAACCGGCCGACGAACCGGTTCAGCAGCGCCGTACGCCGGGGGAACCGGCCTGACCGCGCCACTGCGGCGCCCTTCGGACGCGGCCTATGCTGGTCGGCGGAGATCTCACCTCCGCCGGCCGGCCCGCGCCCCTCGACTCACCGGAGCCGCCGGTCGGGTCGCCGGAGCTGCCCGTCCGTTCGCTATCTCGTCAGGAGCCCGTCCGACATGACCCAGTCCCCCGCCGTGCGCGTCACCGGTCCCTCCGGTGCGGTCCGCATCGGCGAGCGCGCCGCCCGCACGCTCGTCAGCGAGTTCGCCCGGCGCAACGACCCGAAGGCCGGCCTGCTGGTCGGCGCGACCCCGGAGTCCGCGGTGCTGGCCGCCGCGATCGAGGCGCTGCTCCCCGGCGACCGGCTGACAGTGGTGCCGGCGGAGGGCGCCTCGGCGGCGGCGCTGCGCGAACACGTCACCGCGCAGGGCCGCTGGGTCGCCGACCGGGTACGTGTGGCCGACACGCTCGCCGAGGCGGACGCCGCCGCGGTGGTGATCGTCGCCGAGCCGTTCACCGGCACCGCGGAAGAGGCGCGCGCCGCCGTCGACGGGCTGGTGAAGTACCTCGCCGAGGGCGCGGTGCTGAGCGTCTCCGCGCCGCTGTTCCGCACCGAGGGCGCCGACGGCGAGCTGGACCGGCAGGGCGTGCTGCACGGCGTACGCACCGACCTGGTGCTGCGCAACACCCCGCCGGTACGCGTGCACCACCTGCGCTTCGCCCCGGCGCCGGTCGCGCTCGCGGCCTCCCTGTCCCCGGCGTACCGGCCGTCGAGCGTGCCGCTGACCCGGGGCATGCACATCGACTCGAACGGCGTGGCCGCCGCGGGCATCACGCTCGGCCTGGCCGCCCTGGCCCGGGTCGCGCGGCCGAAGTCGAAGCTCTGGCTGCTGCCGGCGCTGGCCGCCGCGCCGGTGGCCGCGTTCTTCCGGGACCCGGAGCGGGACGTTCCCGAGGACCCGTCGGCGGTGGTGGCCTCGGCGGACGGTCGGGTGCTGTCCGTGCAGCGGCTGGCGGACGAGCGCTTCGGTGACGGCGAGTGGCTGCGGATCGCGGTCTTCCTGTCGGTGCTGGACGTGCACGTCAACCGCGCTCCGGTGGCCGGCAAGGTGGTCGACTACTTCGTCGCCGACGGCGGGTTCGTCAACGCCATGAAGCCGGACGCCGAGCACAACGTGGCGGCGTACACGGTGCTGGACACCGACCACGGCGCCGTGGTGGTGGCGCAGCGTACCGGGCTGATCGCCCGCCGGATCGTGCAGCGGGCGCCGGTCGGTTCGCTGCTGGCCCGGGGCGAGCGCTTCGGCCTGATCCGGTTCGGCTCGCGTACCGACGTCTATCTGCCGGCCGACGCCGCGGACCCGCTCGTCGGTCCGGGTGACAAGGTGGTCGGCGGCGCCACGGTGATCGCCCGCTGGCGCTGAGCGCCGGACACGCGCAAGGGGCGCCGCTCTCGCGGCGCCCCTTGCGTCGTTCTCGGATCAGGCGGTACGGCGCTGATGCAGCCAGAGCAGCGGGCCGCTGACCAGGTAGCTCACCACCACGAGGGCGAACGTGAGCCGGATGTCGACCAGCGCGCCCACCACCAGGGCCAGCCAGAGCCACGGCGGCAGCTTCAGCAGCCGGGCGAGCTTGGCGTACGGGAAACTGGACACCATGGCGAAGGCGAGCAGCGCCACGCCAGCCACCATGACCAGGCCGGGGACCGGCACGCCGATGGCCACGGTCAGGGCCAGCACGGCCGCCGCCATGGTGGTCGGCACGCCGCAGAAGAAGCGGCCGTCCTTCGGCGAGACGTTGAACCGGGCGAGCCGGATCGCCGCGCAGGCGGCAACGAGCGCGCAGGAGACCGCGGCGGCCGCCGGGGGCGCCGAACCGGCAAGCGAGGCGTAGACCACGACGGGCGCGGCCAGGCCGAACGAGCACATGTCGGCGAGCGAATCCATCTGCGCGCCGAACGGGCTGGCCACGCCGAGCTTGCGGGCCAGCGCGCCGTCGAGGCCGTCGAACGCGACGCAGGCGATCAGGAAGATCGCGGCGATCTGCACGTCACCGCGCATGGCCAGGAAGATGGCCAGCATACCGAGCATGAGGCTGCTCAGTGTGCACGCGTTGACGAGTGCGAACTTGGCCCGGCGGGCGGCGGTGCGCTCACCCGGCAGGAGCGGGATCGACATCGCCGAGGCCTCGTCGTCGACCGGGGCGGCCGGGGCGAGCGCCGGGCTGACCGGGCGTACCGCCTCGATCTCGGTGTCGAGCCGGCCGTAGCGGAGGCGCTGGCGATCGGCGTAGCGGTGGTCGGGGGTGACCCGGTCGGTCCCCGAGACGGCAGTACCGTCCCGGCGGCCCACTCGGACCAGAAGCACCTGGCGGGCGAACGTGCTGCTGCGGCGCAACCGGCCCGCCCAGCGACGCCCTGCGGGGCGCGGACTGTCAGTCGTACGACGCCGGCGCCATGGGGCTCTCGGCACGTTTCCTCCATCACCGGATCGGCTGACCGCCCTTGGCGGGGCGGGTGTCCGGCTGTCTCGTGCCGGACCTTTCGGGTCCGGCAGCCCATTTGCGGAGTACACCATTGCACAGGGGACAAGGGCTTGGCGATAGCTGCCGACGGTAGTTATATCTCCCCTAACCGCGCGAACCGCTCAACCATTCCCATCTCGGGCTTCATCGCCCGTTTTCGGTGCCAACCCTTCCTCCTGACTGTACCGGAGGTCACCAAGGGCGGCTCGGCGAGCGATTCAGGTCACCCGCCGCACGGTGGCGCGGGCTGCCACATCTGTCATCCGCAGGGTCGTGACCTGCTCCGGGGCGAACCAGGCCGCCCGCGCCGTCGATCCGCCTGCCGACTCGGTCACCACCGCCTCGGTCGGCACGTCCACGCGTACCCGGTAGATCACCCGGACGCCGTGCCAGTCCAGCGGACGACCCTCGGGACCGAGCGCGGCCGGGTTGTGCAGGTTGTCCACAGCGATCAGGTCGACCACCCGGCCCAGTTGCCCGGCCTCCTCGACCAGCTCGCGCAGCAGACCGGCGGCCGGCTGCTCGCCGTGGTCAGTGCCGCCACCGGGCAGGTGCCAGCAGCCCGCCCCGGGGTAGCCGTCGGCGATCATGGTGAGCAGTACCCGGTCGGCGGGGTCGGTGACCAGCCCGTACGCGGCGAAGCGCTGCCGGCGGTCGACGGCCGGCCCGGCCGGGTCGACGGGCAGCCCTCGGGGCATGTCGGCCGGCAGGGGCGACACCGGCAGGCCGAGCAGCTCGGCGGTGAACGGCATCAGCGGGCGGGCGGCGGCCTCCTCGGGCGTGAACCAGCCCACCTCGTCGGTGCCACCGGCCGGCTCGGGCCGCACCCGCCCGCCCCGCGCCTCGACCTCGAAGATCAGCCGATCCGTGTGCATGGCGACGCGCTCGGCGCGGAACGTGGTCACGTCGGCCACAGCGGCCCGGATCACGCCGGGCGCGACGGTCAGGCCGGTTTCCTCGGCGAACTCGCGTACGACGGTGTGGGCCGGGTGCTCCGCGTGCTCGACGCCGCCGCCGGGCACCTGCCACACCCCCGGGCACGGGCACCGCGCCGAGCCGCGCGCCAGCAACACCCGCCCCTCGGAGTCCCGCAGCACCCCGTAGGCCCCGACCCGCCGCCGCTGCTCCACAGCACCCTCCCCCGCCCGCGCCCCCGCGCACTCCCCGCACCCGCCCCGTCGATCATGAGGTTAGCGGCACCGAGGGGGCCGTTTCGCGCCGTCAACTTCATGATCGCCGGGTGGGTGAGGGCGGCGCGGTCAGAGGAGGTGGGCGGCCTGGACTGCTTCGGCTGTCACCTCGGTGAGACGGTCGGTGGGGAGGGCGCCCAGTTCCTCGAGGCGGAACCAGCGGGCCTCGCAGGTGGAGCCGCCGATGTCGGCCACCGTGGGTGGCGCGGGCTGGTCGACGACCACCCGGTAGAACGCGCGTACGCCGTGCCAGTCGATCGGGTAGCCCTCCGGGCCGAGCGAGGCGGCGTCCCGGTGGCTGGCCACGCCGAGCAGCTCGACCAGGCGGCCGGTCTGGCCGGTCTCCTCGACGAGTTCCCGGATCAGGGCCGCGCCCGGCTGCTCGCCGTAGTCGGTGCCGCCGCCGGGCAGGTGCCAGCAGCCGGCGCCCGGGTAGCCGTCGGACACCCGGGTCAGCAGCACGCGCTCCTCCGGGTCGGTCACCACCGCGTACGCGGCGAAGCGCTGCGCCCGGTGCAGCCCGTCCGGGCCGGGTACGGCGTAGAACGAGGGGAACTCGGGCACCTCCTCCGGCACGATGTCGTCGGTGGAGGTGGGCAGGCCCAGGGCGCGCGCGGTGAACGACCGCAGCGGCAGATCCCGGGCCTCGTCGAGGGTGAACCAGCGGGCCAGGTCGGTCGGGCGGTCGACCCGCTCGGTGAGCGTCCCGCCGCGTACCGAGACGGTGTAGAGCAGCCGGTCGGTGTGGATCGTGATGTGCCGCTCGGGCAGCGCCCGCATGTCGGCGAGCACGTCCTGGAGGCCGGCCACAGCCACCGAGAGCCCGGTTTCGGCAGCGGTCTCGCGTACGACAGTGTGTTTGGGGTCCTCACCGTGGTCGACCGCGCCTCCGGGAAGCGACCAGGTGCCGGGGGTGCCGGAGCGCTCCGATGCGCGGACCAGCAACACTCGGCCGTGTGAATCAGCAGAAACTGCGTATGCCGCGATCCTGCGCAGCGGCTCCAGCGAGGTGGTCACGGGAGCAAATTCTCCCCGGAGTGGGTTACCGCGATCGAAAAGAGTCAGATTCCTGACTCTCGGCTGGCGCCTCAGGGACGGTTCAGGGTAGGCGTCGGGGCGGTCACCGAGGTCGCCCGCCGGGACGCGCGCGACCGTTGACACATGACCTTCCCGAACCCCTCCCAGGCCCCGTACAAGCAGCTCCGCCGGCCGGTCAGCGACCGCATGATCGCCGGGGTGGCGAGCGGCCTCGGCCGCTACTTCGCCGCCGACCCCACGCTGAT
This sequence comes from Micromonospora sp. NPDC005686, assembly GCF_042871665.1. NCBI lineage: Bacteria > Bacillati > Actinomycetota > Actinomycetes > Micromonosporales > Micromonosporaceae > Micromonospora > Micromonospora sp. NPDC005686. The sequence goes on along the minus strand of NZ_JBIAIY010000002.1, from coordinate 683,217 downwards.
CCGGGTGATCTTCGCGACCGCCACCGTGCTCACCGGCGGGCTGGCCGCGCTCGCGTACCCGATCATGTGGTTCCTGATGCCCGAGGAGCCGGCCGGCGCCCCCGCCTGGCCGCACCCGCCGGGCACCGCGCCGGGCTGGCCACCGGTCCCGCCGGCCGGACCGGTCCCGCCGACCACGCAGGTCACGCCGCGGACGCCGCGCCCCGAGGCCGGACCGCAGACGCCGCCGGACGCCGGAGCGCCGCCCGCGGCCTGAGCCGCGTCACTCCCACTCGATGGTGCCCGGCGGCTTGCTCGTCACGTCCAGGACCACGCGGTTGACCTCGGCGACCTCGTTGGTGATCCGGGTGGAGATCCGGGCCACCACGTCGTAGGGCAGCCGTGACCAGTCGGCGGTCATCGCGTCCTCGCTGGAGACGGGGCGCAGCACCACCGGGTGACCGTAGGTGCGGCCGTCGCCCTGCACCCCGACGCTGCGGACGTCGGCCAGCAGCACCACCGGGAACTGCCAGACGCCCCGGTCCAGACCGGCCGCGGTCAGCTCCTGCCGGGCGATCAGGTCGGCCTTGCGGAGCACGGCGAGGCGCTCCTCGTCGACCGCGCCGATGATCCGGATGGCCAGCCCCGGCCCCGGGAACGGGTGCCGCCACACCATCGCCTCGGGCAGGCCCAGCTCCAGGCCGATCGTGCGGACCTCGTCCTTGAACAGCGTGCGCAGCGGCTCCACCAGTGAGAACTTCAGGTCCTCGGGCAGGCCGCCGACGTTGTGGTGGCTCTTGATGTTGGCGGTGCCGGTGCCGCCGCCGGACTCCACCACGTCCGGGTAGAGCGTGCCCTGCACCAGGTATTCCACGTCGCCGTGCGCGGCGATCTCCCGGGCGGCGGCCTCGAAGACCCGGATGAACTCCCGGCCGATGATCTTGCGCTTCTGCTCCGGGTCGGTCACCCCGGCGAGCGCGCCGAGGAACCGCTCCCGGGCGTCCACCACCTTGAGCTTGATGCCGGTGGCCGCCACGTAGTCCTTCTCGACCTGCTCGGCCTCACCGGCGCGCAGCAGCCCGTGGTCCACGAACACGCAGGTGAGCTGATCGCCCACGGCGCGGTGCACGAGCGCCGCGGCGACCGCCGAGTCGACGCCGCCGGAGAGGCCGCAGATGACCTCCTTGTCGCCGATCTGCTCCCGGATCCGGGCGACCTGCTCGTCGATGATGTTCGACGGCGTCCACGTCGGTTCGATGCCGGCGATGTCGTACAGGAAGCGGGTCAGCATCTCCTGGCCGTGCGCGGTGTGCCCGACCTCGGGGTGGAACTGCACGCCGGCCCGGCGGCCGGCCACGTCCTCGAACGCGGCGACCGGGGCGCCCGCCGACTCGGCGGTGACGGTGAAGCCGTCCGGGGCCTCGGTGACGCAGTCTCCGTGGCTCATCCAAACCGGCAGGTCGGCCGGCAGGTCACGCAGCAGCACCCCGGGCTCGGTCAGGCGCGGGCGCAGCGGGGTGCCGCCGTACTCGCGGTTGCCGGTGCGGGCGACGGTGCCGCCGAGCGCCTGGGCCATGGCCTGGAAGCCGTAGCAGATGCCGAAGACCGGTACGCCGGCGTCGAACATCCCGGCGTCGATCTGCGGCGCGTCCGGGGCGTAGACGCTGGCCGGGCCGCCGGACAGGATGATCGCGGCGGGGTTCTTCGCCAGCATCTCGGACACCGGCATGGAATGCGGGACGATCTCCGAGTAGACCTTCGCCTCGCGGACACGGCGCGCGATGAGCTGGGCGTACTGGGCTCCGAAGTCCACCACGAGGACGGGGCGAGGCGTGCTCATGTGCGCAAAGCCTACCGACAGTCACCGGCCGCGCGGACGCGCCCCGGCGGTGTGGCGGGATGAACCTGGCGGCAGCGCGCTCAGCGCAGGGCGGCGGGGGCGTGCGCGGGGACGGCGGGCCGCTGCGGCGCGACCGGCGCGACCCGGGTGTACGCCGACCCGAGCGCCGGACGCGGGTCCACCTCGCCCTTGTTCGGCCAGTACGACATGGCGCGCTCGGCCTGCGCGGTGATCGTCAGCGACGGGTTGACGCCGAGGTTCGCCGAGACCGCCGCGCCGTCCACCACGTGCAGCCCCGGGTGGCCGTACACCCGGTGCCACGGGTCGACGACCCCCTCGTCCGGGGTGGCGCCGATCACCGCACCGCCGAGGATGTGCGCGGTGACCGGGATGTTGAACGGCTCGGTCACCGCACCGCCGGGGGTGCCGCCGATCTCCTCGGCGAGCAGCCGGGCTGCCGTGTTGCCGGCCGGGATCCAGGTCGGGTTGGGATCGCCGTGGCCGGGGCCGGAGACCAGCCGGCCCCTGCGGTAGCGGGTGGTCAGCGAGTTGTCGACCGACTGCATGACGAGCGCGATGACGGTGCGCTCGGACCAGCGGCGTACCGACAGCATCCGTGCCGCCACCGTGGGCTGCCGGACGATGCTGCCCAGCCAGCGCCGGACCCGGTGGGGACCGCCGTCGACGAGCAGCGACTGGAGCAGGCCCATCGCGTTGGAGCCCTTGCCGTAGCGGACCGGCTCGATGTGGGTCTGCGGGTCGGGGTGGAAGGAACTGGTGATCGCCACCCCCTCGGTGAAGTCGAGGCCGCGCCGGCGGGCCGCGCCGGGCGCCACCGAGGCGCCGAGGATGGCCTCGGAGTTGGTCCGGGTCAGCTCGCCCAGCCGGGGCGAGAGCGCCGGCAGCGTGCCGGTCGCCTTCATCTTGTGCAGCAGCCGCTGGGTGCCGAGCGCGCCGGCCGCGAAGACCACCTGGTCGGCGTGGATCACCTCGCGCCGCTTGCGCAGCCAGGCGCCGGTGCGCTCGATGTGCACCGCGTAGCCGCCGGCCGGGTCCGGGTGGACGGCGGTGACAGTGGTCAGCGGGTGCACCCGCACGCCGAGCCGTTCGGCCAGCCAGAGGTAGTTCTTCACCAGCGTGTTCTTGGCGCCGTGCCGGCAGCCGGTCATGCACGACCCGCAGTGGCTGCAGCCCGTGCGGTCGGGCCCGGCCCCACCGAAGTACGGGTCCGCCACCCGCTCGCCGGGGCGGCCGATGTGCACGCCGACCGGCGTCGGGTGGTAGGTGTGCGCCACCCCCATCCGCTCGGCCACCGCGCGCACGGCCCGGTCCGCACGCGTGTCGATCGGGTACGTGGTGACGCCGAGCATCCGCTTCGCCTGGTCGTAGTGGCGGGCCAGCTCGTCGCGCCAGTCGGTGATGTCCCGCCACTGCGGGTCGGTGTAGAACGCGTCCAGCGGCTCGTAGAGCGTGTTCGCGTAGACGAGCGACCCACCGCCGACCCCGGCGCCGGAGAGCACCAGCACACCGCCGCCGGCCTTGCGGTCGGCCGAGCGCAGCAGCGTGATCCGCTGGAGCCCGAAGCAGCCGAGCCGGGGCGCCCAGAGGAACCGCCGCGCCCGCCAGGAGGTACGCGGGAACTCGTCGTCGGCGAAGCGCCGCCCGGCCTCCAGGACCCCTACCGAGTAACCCTTCTCGGCCAGCCGCAGCGCGGTGACGCTGCCGCCGAACCCGGAACCGATGACGACCACGTCGTAGCGCATGGACGCATCATTACCGACCGGTAGCTATAGCGCCAACGAGGCTTTTTCGCACATCATGCAGAGCGCTCGACCGCCGGGATTCCCGCCGTTGCAACCCGTGGGCCCACCTGGCGCGTCGAATCCACGGGGAGGAACGGACGTGACGAGACGACGCCTGCTGGGCCTGGCCGCACTGGTGGCGGCGCTGCTGGTGGCCACCGGAGCGGTGGTGACCACCCGGCTCGTGGCGAACCGGCCCGCCGCACCGGTCGCCGGCCCGACCACCCCGGCCCCGGCCTCACCCACGCCCGCCCCGACCACCGCCAGCCCGACGCCGCCGCCCGGGGCCGACCTGAAGGGCCCGCTCAACCTGCTGCTCGTCGGCGTGGACACCCGGGTCAGCATCCCCGGCTGGGAGCCGCACGCCGACGCCGTGCTGCTGCTGCACGTACCGGCCGGGCTGGACCGGGCGTACCTGTTCTCGCTCCCCCGCGACCTGGTCGTGGACATCCCCGCCTACCCGAAGGCCCGCTACCCGGGCGGCCGGACCAAGCTCACCCACGCGATGAGCTACGGCAGCCGGGTGCCGGGCGACAAGGGCAACCCCAGCACCGCCCAGGGGTACGAGTTGCTGCGCGCCACCGTCTCCCGCTACACCGGCCTGCGCATCGACGCCGGGGCGGTGATCACGTTCGGCGGCTTCGACAGGCTGGTGGACACGCTCGGCGGCGTGGACCTCTACGTCGACCAGCAGGTCGCCTCCCGCCACCGCCGCCCCGACGGCACCATGCGGATCCTGACCGGCGGCGGGTACACCGGGCCGCAGATGGTCTACGAGAAGGGCACCCGGCACCTCACCGGCTGGCAGGCGCTGGACTACGCGCGGCAGCGCTACACCGCGGGCGGCGACTACACCCGGCAGCGGCACCAGCAGCAACTGCTCCGCGCGCTGGCCCGCAAGATCCTCGACCAGGGCGCGGCCCGCGACCCGCAGCGGGTCGAGCAGGTGGTGGCCGCGCTGGGCCGGACCCTGGTGTACGCCGGTGGCGGCCGGAAGCTGATCGACTTCGCGTACGCCCTGGGTGGCCTGCCGGCGGACCGGCTCACGCTCGTCGTCCTGCCCGGCGCCGGGGTGGGCAGCGGCGGCGCGTACCGGGGTGAGCAGCTCAAGCCGCTCGGCCGCGACTTCCTCACCGCGCTGCGCGGCGGGCGGGCCGACGCTTTCCTGGCCGCCCACCCGTCGCTGCGCGTGAAGAACTGACCCCTACAGCGGCTTCGGGGCGGGCGGACGCTCGGTGCCGTACAGCCACGGGTCGAAGACCTTCGCCAGCTTCTTGCCGGAGATCCGCTCGGCCAGCGCCGTGAAGTCGGCAGTGGTGGCGTTGCCGTTCTTCCGCTCCGCCGCCCAGGTGCGCAGGATGGCGAAGAACGCGACGTCGCCCACCGCCACCCGCAGCGCGTGCGCAGTCATCCCGCCCCGGTCGTACACCGAGCGGCTGAACAGGTCCGCCACGCCCGGCTTGCCCGGCGGCGTACGCCACACCTGCCCGCCGGCGTTCGCGTACTTCTGCTCGAACGTGCGCTGCACGGTGGTCGAGCCGTCGTGCTCGGCCCACAGCCACTCGGCGTACGTGGCGAGCCCCTCGTTGAGCCAGATGTCCTGCCAGCGCTGGATCGACACGCTGTTGCCGTACCACTGGTGGGCCAGTTCGTGCGCGACCACGCCGGTGTTGTCGCCCCGCTGGAAGAAGCTCGCCGAGTAGACCGGCCGGCTCTGCGTCTCCAGCGCGTACCGGATCCGCTCGTCGGCGATCACCACGCCGCCGTACGCGTCGAACGGGTACGGCCCGAAGACGCTCTCCAGGTAGTCGGCGACCTCGACGGTGCGCGCGACGGACCGGTCCGGCGCGCCCTGCGCCACCTGGGTGGTGACCGCGCTGTAGACCGGCCGTCCCTTGTGCCGTGCGGTGGTGATCCGGAACTTCCCGATCGCCACCATGGTCAGGTAGCTGGCCGTCGGCGCGGTCTCCGACCACTTCCAGGTGGTCCAGTCACCGCTTGTCGTCTTCCCCTTCGGCACGCCGTTGGAGATCGCCGTCAGTCCCTTCGGGACGGTGATCTCCATGTCGTAGGTGGCCTTGTCCGACGGGTGGTCGTTGACCGGGAACCAGGTGCTCGCCGACTCCGGCTGCCCGAGCGCGATCGCCCCGTCGGCGGTGTGCAGCCAGCCGCCCTCGCCGAGCGACTCGGTACGCAGCGCCTCCGGCCGGCCGTCGTACCGGATCTCGGCGGTGAAACCGTTGCCGGAGGTCAGTCCGACGGCCGGGGTGACCACCAGCTCGTCCTCGGTACGGCTGTGCCGGGCGGCGGCGCCGTCCACTGTCACCGACCGGACGGTCAGCCCGGCCAGGTCCAGATTGAACGCGGACAGGTCGGCGGTGGCGGTGGCCCGCAGCGTGGTGGTGCCGCCGAGCTTGTCCGTCTCCGGGTCGTAACGCACCTTCACCGTGTAGTGCGCGACGTCGTACCCGCCGTTGCCGTAGCTCGGGAAGTACGGATCGCCTGCGCCGGCCCCGCCCGGCGCGAAGCTGCGCGAGGTCGCGGGCGCGGGGCCGGCCGGGCTCGCGGGACCCGGGTCCGGCTCGGCCGAACCGCAGCCGGCCACCAGCACCGTGCCGCAGACCAGCAACCCGAGCCGTCGTCGTGCGCCGCGCCGCGTCATCGCCTCGATCCCTCCCGGGCCCGTTCGGCGGCCCCGCCCACGGGCCGCTCCGACCGCGGCAGCCTACCCAGCGGCGGTCACGCGTTCGTCACGGCAGTCCCGGCGGCGTGCCACCGACCAGCCAGGCGTCGAGCAGCGCCCGCAACGGCCGTCCGGACGTGCGTTCGGCGTACCCGACGAAGTCGGCAGTGGTGACGTTGCCGTCGCGGTGCTGCGCCAGCCAGCCGCGCAGCACGCGGTGGAACGCCTCGTCGCCCACCGCGCGGCGCAGCGCGTGCACGGCGAGCGCGCCGCGCTGGTAGACCGCGTCGCCGAACATCCCGGCCCGGCCCGGGTCGACAGTCGGCTCGGACCAGTCGGTGGCCGCGTAGCGTTCGACGACGGTCTGCGCCACGGTCCGCCCGCCGTCGTGCTCGGCCCAGAGCCATTCGGCGTACGTGGCGAAGCCCTCGTTCAGCCAGATGTCGCTCCACCGGGCCACCGAGACGCTGTCGCCGAACCACTGGTGCGCCAGCTCGTGCGCGACCACCTCGGTGTTCGGCCGGTCGCCCCGGAAGAACGCCGGCCCGTAGACCGGCCGGCTCTGCGTCTCCAGCGCGTACCTGATGCGTTCGTCGGCGACCACCACACCGCCGTACGCCTCGAACGGGTACGGCCCGAAGCGCTCGGCCAGGAAGTCGGCGACCTCACCGGTGCGGGCCACCGACGCGGCGGCCGGCCCGTCCGCGGGCAGGCTCGCGGCGACGGCGGTGACCATCGGCTTGCCGGCGTGCGTGCCGCTGCTGACCCGGTAGTCACCGATCACCACCGTGCTCAGGTAGCTGGCCATCGGAGCGCTCTCCGACCAGCGCCAGGTGGTCCAGCCGCCGCTCGTCGTCCGGCCCGCCGGCGCGCCGTTCGACAGCGCGGCGAGGCCGTCCGGCACGGTGACCGCGAGGTCGTAGGTGGCCTTGTCCGACGGGTGGTCGTTCACCGGATACCAGGTGCTCGCCGACTCCGGCTGGCCGAGCGCGATCGCGCCGTCCGGTGTGGCGTGGAAGCCGCCGTCGCCGAGTTCGGCGTTCGGCAGCGGCTGCGGCACCCCGCCGTACGTCACCTCGACGGTGAACCGCTTCCCCGACGGCAGCCCGCGCGCCGGGGTGACGATCAGCTCGGCGTCGTCGTGGCGGTGCTTCGCCGCCTCGCCGTCCACCCGCACCCGCTCGACGTCGAGCCCGGCCAGGTCGAGCTGGAACCGGGACAGCGCCCGGGTGGCGGTGACGGTCAGCGTGGCGGTGCCGGTGAGCCGGTCCCCGGCCGGGTCGTAGCGCACGTCGAGCGCGTAGTGGCCCACGTCGTAGCCGCCGTTGCCGGCTCCCGGCACGTACGGGTCACCGGCGTCCGCCGCGCCGGGCCGGAACCCGTTGTCGTCGCCGCCGCCCGTGCACCCGCTCAGCGCGAGCGCCGCCGCCACCAGCCCCGCCGCCCAGACCCGCCCGCGTCTCACCCGGCGAGCCTAGACGCGGACGGCGCGGGCCGGGCCGGAACAGGTCCGCGCCACCGCCCGCGCCGCCGCGTGGTGCTCAGCGGTCGAGGACCAGCCCGACCTTCTGGAACTCCTTCAGGTCGCGGTAGCCGCACTTGGCCATCGCGCGGCGCAGGCCGCCGAAGAGGTTGAGCTGGCCGTCCGGCTCGTCGGCCGGACCGAACAGCAGCCTCTCCATCGAGCCGAGCGGCTCGCCGGCCACCTCGAACGCGCCCCGGGGCAGCGACGGGTGGCTGGCCGCGGAGTGCCACCAGGCGCCGCCGGCCGGGGCCTCCTCGCAGAGCGACAGCGGCTCGCCGAGCATCACCGCGTCCGCGCCGCAGCCGAGCGCCTTGGCGATGTCACCGGAGGTCTGCATGTCGCCGTCGGCGATCAGGTGCACGTACCGGCCGCCGGTCTCGTCCAGGTAGTCGCGGCGGGCCGCGGCGGCGTCGGCGATCGCGGTGGCCATCGGCACCCGGATGCCGAGCACCGACTCGGTGGTCGACCAGTCGTCGCCACCGATGCCGACGATCACGCCGGCCGCGCCCGTACGCATGAGGTGCAGCGCGGTCTTGTAGTCGGTGCAGCCGCCGACGACGACCGGCAGGTCCAGGTCGGCGATGAACTCCTTGAGGTTCAGCGGCTCGTCGGTGGTGGAGACGTGCTCCGCCGAGACGAGCGTGCCCTGGATGACCAGGATGTCCACCCCGGCGTCGAGGATCACCGGGGCCAGCGCCAGGGTGTGCTGCGGCGAGACCCGCACCGCCACCGTGCTGCCGCCCTCGCGCAGCTCACGCACCCGCTCGGCGATCAGGTCGGGGCGGATCGGCTCGGCGTAGACCTCCTGGAGGCGCTTGGTCGCCCGCGCGTCCTCGTCGAGACCGGCCAGCTCCTCCAGGATCTTCGCCGGGTTCTCGTACCGGGTCCAGAGGCCCTCGACGTTCAGGACGCCGAGGCCGCCGAGCTGGCCGAGCCGGACCGCCGAGGCGGGGCTCATGGTCGCGTCCGAGGGGTGCGCGACGCACGGGATGCCGAACTGGTACGCGTCGAGCTGCCACGCGGTGGAGACGTCGTCGACGTCCCGGGTGCGGCGGCTCGGCACGATGGCGATGTCGTCCAGGTGATAACCGCGCTGCGCGGTCTTGCCCAGCCCGATCTCGACCACGTCACGCATGAGGGACTCCAGGTGGTTGGGGGGTGGTGGGTCAGCGGGAGTGGTAGTTGGGCGCCTCGACGGTCATCTGGATGTCGTGCGGGTGGCTCTCCTTGAGCCCCGCCGCGGTGATCCGGATGAGCTGGCCACGCCGGTGCATCTCCGGGATGCTCTCCGCGCCCACGTACCCCATCGCGGCGCGCAGCCCGCCGATGAGCTGGTGGGCGACAGCGGACAGCGGCCCCCGGTAGGGCACCTGACCCTCGACGCCCTCCGGGACCAGCTTGTCCTCGGCGAGCACGTCCTGCTGGAAGTAGCGGTCCTTGGAGTAGGACTTGGCCTGGCCGCGCGACTGCATCGCGCCGAGCGAGCCCATCCCCCGGTACGCCTTGTACTGCTTGCCGTTGATGAAGATCAGCTCGCCGGGGCTCTCCTCGCAGCCGGCCAGCAGGCTGCCGAGCATCACCGTGTCGGCGCCGGCGACGATCGCCTTGGCGATGTCGCCCGAGTACTGGATGCCGCCGTCGCCGATCACCGGCACGCCGGCCGGGCGGGCGGCGCGGGCCGCCTCCATGATCGCGGTGATCTGCGGTACGCCCACCCCGGCGACGATCCGGGTGGTGCAGATGGCGCCCGGGCCGACGCCCACCTTCACGCCGTCCGCGCCGGCCTCGACGAGCGCCTTCGCGCCCGCGTAGGTGGCGATGTTGCCACCCACGATGTCGATGGTGACGTCCCGCTTGAGCCGGGCCACCATCTCCAGCACGGCCCGCTGGTGACCGTGCGCGGTGTCCACGATGACGACGTCCACCCCGGCGTCGACGAGCGCGCGGGCCCGCTTGTAGCCGTCCTCACCCACGCCGACCGCGGCGGCGACCCGGAGCCGGCCCGCGTCGTCCTTGGTGGCGTTCGGGTACTGCTCGCTCTTGGTGAAGTCCTTGACCGTGATCAGGCCGCGCAGCTTGCCGCCCGCGTCCACGATCGGCAGCTTCTCGATCTTGTGCTGGCGCAGCAGGCCGAGCGCGTCGTCCTTGCTCACCCCGACCGGGGCGGTGATCAGCGGGGTGCGGGTCATGATCTCGCGGACCGGCGTGGCCGGGTCGGAGACGAACCGCATGTCGCGGTTGGTGACGATGCCGACCAACTGCCCCTGCCCGTCCACGACCGGGACGCCGGAGATGCGGTAGCGCCCGCAGAGCGCGTCGACCTCGCGCAGCGTGTCGTCCGGGCTGGCGGTCACCGGGTTGGTGATCATGCCGGACTCGGAGCGCTTCACCAGGTCGACCTGGAGCGCCTGGTCCTCGACCGAGAGGTTGCGGTGCAGCACGCCGATGCCACCCTGGCGGGCCATGGCGATGGCCATCCGCGCCTCGGTGACCGTGTCCATCGCGCTGGACAGCAGCGGCACGGTCAACTCGATGTCGCGGGTGAGGCGGGTGCGGGTGTTGACCCGGCTGGGCACGACGTCCGACTCGCCCGGCTGGAGCAGCACGTCGTCGAAGGTCAGCCCGAGCGGCACCACCCGGGCCGAACCGGCCGGCAGCTCGGGCAGATGGCCACCCAACTCCCCGCCGTCGGCGCCGGCCGGGATCTCGGTGCTGGGCGAATTCTCCACGATTGCTCCCCTGAGCTGGTCGAACGGGCTGCAGCGAGGCGGCGCGCGGGGGCACCGGCAGGCGCCGGGTGACGGCGCGTCGCCTCATCGTACCCACTTGCCCGTCCCGGTCCGGGCAGCGGCGGGCCCAGGGGTAGGCCGGGCCACAGCACGGGCGGGGGCGGGCTTTCCGGCGGCTCGGGGTCTACGGTGAGGGGGTGCAAGACGAGCCCATCGACCCGTTCAACGGCGACCCGGCCGATCCGGCTGCCGGCCTGCACGATCTCGGCGACGACGACGCGCTCGACCCGCTGACCGAGGTCGAGCGCCAGGACGTGCTGGAGGATCTCGCCGATCTGGAGATCTACCAGGCGTTGCTCCAGCCGATCGGCGTGCGTGGCCTGGTGATCGAGTGCGAGGACTGCCGCGAGCCGCACTACTTCGACTGGGACCTGCTCCGCGGCAACCTGCGCCACCTGCTCAACTCGGGGCGTCCCCGGGTGCACGAGCCGGCCTACGACCCGGATCCGGACCACTACGTGAGCTGGGACTACGCCCGGGGCTACGCCGACGGCGTGCACGACACGCTCACCGAGGGCACCGACGACTCCGCGCCGGAGTGACTCCCCGTCCGGGTCAGGCGACCAGGCCGGCCCGGAAGCCGGCCGCCACGGCGTGCGCCCGGTCGCGCGCGCCGAGCTTGCGGAACAGCCGCCGGGCGTGCGTCTTGACCGTGTCCTCGGAGACGAACAGCTCCCGCCCGATCTCCGCGTTGCTCTTGCCCTCGGCCATGCCGAGCAGCACCTGAAGCTCCCGCTCGGTCAGCCCGATCGCGCTGCGCGGCGTCCGCCCAGGCCGCTGGGCCGCGCCCGGCCGGGACGCCTCCGCGCCGTCGGCCGCCGCCGGGTCGTCCGGGTCCTCGCCCCGCTGCACCGGCACCACGGTGGGCAGGCCCGCGGCATCCACCGGCCCCGTCGCCGGCCAGCCGGGCCCACCCGGGGTACGCCCCGGCGCCGCCGACCGGGTCGGCCCGCCCACCGCCGCCGCGTCCCGGGCGGTGTCCGCCACCCGGTGCCGGTTGCTCCGGCCGGGGGCGGAGAGCAGCAGCAGCGCCTTGGCCACCGCGCTGGTCAGGTCGTGGTCGGCGTTCTGGATCAGGCCGCGCGCTCCGGCGCTGATGGTGGCCGCCGCCGACTCCGACTCCTCGACGCCGAGCAGCAGCACCGCCGCCTGCGGGGCGCGAGCGAGCACCCGCCGGACGAACCCGGCGCTGTCCGGGCGGGTCAGCGCGGTGTCGGCGAGCACCACGTCCACCGGACGCTCGGCGAGCCGCAACATCACCTCCGGGTCGGAGACGGCCGTCCGGACGACGCCGGACAGCCCGAGCCGCGCCGCCGCGGAGGTCAGATGCTGGGCCGCCAATGGTGTCCGAACGCACACAAGAACACTACGCACAGTGGTCTCCTCTCCGACTCAGAGCAGACCATGCGGAGGCGGGGTCGGGAGGGGGTTCCGGGCAATCATCCGAACTTTTCCGACAGATGGGGCATATGCCGCCGCGTGTCCGAGCTTTTCGATCACAGATGTGTGAGGCGCGGACCGCTCGGGTACCGAGGGGTTCATCCGGAACCGGCATCCCGCGCGGACCGCCGCCCGGTAGCTGGCCACGAACATTCTCCGCGGTGCCGCGCGGGAGGAGGGGTGCTGATGTCGAACGTACGTAGGCTGCCTGGACCGATCGACGAGCTCTGGGACTGGCAGCGGCTCGGGGCCTGCCGTGGCCGCGACAGCGCGCAGTTCTTCCACCCGGACGGCGAGCGTGGCTCCTCCCGGATGCGCCGCGAGATGGGCGCCAAGTCGGTCTGCCGTGCCTGCCCGGTACGCGCCGAATGCGCCGCCCACGCGCTCTCCGTCCGCGAGCCGTACGGCGTCTGGGGCGGGTTCAGCGAGTCCGAGCGGCTGCGGCTGATCGCGCTCGGCTGGGAGGACCTGGCCGACCGCCGCCAGAGCAAGGTGGACATCCCCCGGCTGGAGGCGCGCCTCGGCCGGCCGCACAACACCGCCGTGCCGGACCAGCGCAAGGTCGCCTGACCCGCTTCACGATCTCCGACGCCGCGCCCCGGACCCCGGGGCGCGGCGTCGTCTCGTTGTGGCGCCGGCACCTCGTGGTCGCGCTGTCGCCCTCGTCGCGCGCCGCCGCCGGCCGGCCCCGCTGCCGCCCGGCGGCGGAGGCGGGTCAGGCGACGGTGACCTTGACGGTGTGCCAGCCGGTCGCGCCGTCCGGGGCCACCGGGGCGGGCTGCTCCGGTTGGGTCTCGCCGGTCGTGTCCGTCGCCCGTACCTGGAGTGTGTGCTCCCCCGGCGTCGCGTCCCACCGCCATGACCACTGCACCCAGGTGTCCGCCGACACCGCCGGCGCCAGCGTCGCCTCCTGCCAGGGGCCGCCGTCGACGCGTACCTCGACGCGGTCGATGCCTCGGTGCTGCGCCCAGGCCACACCGGCCACGGTCACCGGGCCGGCGCCCGGGCGGCTGCGGGGCCGGGGCGTGTCGATCCGGGACTGCGTCTTGATCGGGCCCTGCGCGGACCAGCCGCGCGGCACCCAGTACGCGTCGAAGTCGGCGAAGCTGGTCAGCTCCAACTCGGTCACCCACTTGCAGGCCGAGACGTACCCGTAGAGGCCCGGCACCACCATCCGCACCGGGAAGCCGTGCTCGATCGGCAGCGGCTCGCCGTTCATGCCGACCGCGAGCAGCGCGTCCCGCCCGTCGCGCAGCACCGAGGTGGGCGTGCCGCAGGTCCAGCCGTCCACCGCGCGGCCCACCACCTGGTCCGCGCCGTCCTCCGGGCCGGCCTCGTCGAGCAGTTCCTTCATCGGTACGCCGAGCCAGCGCGCGTTACCGATCAGGTCGCCACCCACCTCGTTGGAGACGCAGGCGAGCGTCACGTACCGCTCCACCATCGACCGGGCCAGCAGGTCGTCGAAGCTCAGCTCGATCGGGTTGCGCACCCGCCCGTGGATGCGCAGCCGCCAGGTGGCCGGGTCGACCTGCGGCACCACGAGCGCCGTGTCGATCCGGTAGAACTCGCGGTTCGGCGTGACGTACGGCGCGAGCTTGGACAACGACAGGTCCGCTCCGGCCGGCACCCGCGGGGCGGGCGCGGCCGGGGCGGGCAGTGTCACCGCCTCCCGGGCCGCCGACACGCCGCGCCGGCCGGCCAGCCAGTGCCCGCCCAGCCCGGCCACCGCCGCCGCGCCGGTGAGCAGCCCCGCACCGCGCAGGAACCGCCGCCGCGACTCCGCGTCGTCGTCGTGCCGGACCGGCTCCCAGCCGCCGGGGGTCTCCCCCTCGCGGGCGAGCGCGGCGACCGCCGGAGGCGGCACGGGCCGGTCCGCGGCGTCGGCCGCGTCGCGCCCGGCCGGCTTCCGGCGTGCCCGGCCGGCACCCAGCGGGCCGGCCACGAACGCCCACAGCGTCAGCGCGCCGAGTCCGCCGCCGAGCAGCGAGGGCAGCGCGTCGAACACGTTCGCGCCGGCCCGGGTCAGGGCGGCGGCGACGCCGAGCACGGCGAACGCGGCGACGCCGGCCAGGCCGAGCACCAGCCGCCGGGCCGCCGCCAGGCCGAGCAGCGCCCCGAACGCGACGAGCAGCAGCGCCGTCCCGACCAGCAGGGCGATCTTGTCGTACGTGCCGAAGACGTCGATGGCGAACTGCTTGAGCGGCTCGGGCACCAGGTCGACGACGAGTCCGCCGACGGCGACGAGCGGAGCGGACCGAGGGCCGGTCAGGACCGCCACGGGTTCGGCGGCGCCGAGGGCCACCACCGCGGCGACGACACCGGCCAGCGCCGCCCGGCGGCGGGAGAGAGTGCTCACGGCATCCAGTCTGATCGACCCGCCGGTACGGCTGCCAACTCCGTCAGCGTTCCGTAAGGAGATACGCGTCAGGGCACACCACCGGGTCGGCGGTGTGCCCTGACGTCGGGCCGTACTCGGGTCAGAAGCCCGGGCCGTGCTGGTGGCCGTGACCGTGCGAGTGGCCGTGCCCACCGGCGGCCGGCTCCGGCTCGGCCGGCTTCTCCACGACCAGGCTCTCGGTGGTGAGCAGCAGGCCGGCGATCGAGGCGGCGTTGCTGACCGCGTTGCGGGTCACCTTCACCGGGTCGATGATGCCGGCCTTGGCCAGGTCGACGTACTCACCGGTGGCGGCGTCGAGGCCGTGGCCCCACTCCTGGGCGATGACCTTCTGCACCACGACATAGCCGTCGTGGCCGGCGTTCTGCGCGATCCAGCGCAGCGGCTCGACGAGCGCCTTGCGCACGATCGAGACGCCGACCTTCTCCTCGCCGGTGAAGCCCAGGTCGTCGTCGAGCACCGGCAGGATCTGGGCCAGGGCGGCGCCGCCACCCGGAACCGTGCCCTCCTCGACCGCGGCCTTGGTCGCGGCGATCGCGTCCTCGATGCGGTGCTTGCGCTCCTTCATCTCGACCTCGGTGGCCGCGCCGACCTTGATCACGGCGATGCCGCCGGAGAGCTTCGCCAGCCGCTCGGCCAGCTTCTCCCGGTCCCACTCGGAGTCGGAGGCCTCGATCTCCTTGCGGATCTGGGCGACCCGGTCGGCGACCTCGGCGGCCTGCCCGCCACCGTCGACCACAGTGGTGTTCTCCTTGTCGACCACGACGCGCCGGGCGCTGCCGAGCACCTCCAGGCCGACCTGGTCGAGCTTGTAGCCCAGCTCCGGGGCGACCAGCTCGGCGCCGGTCAGGATCGCCATGTCCTGGAGCATCGCCTTGCGGCGGTCGCCGAAGCCGGGGGCCTTGACCGCGCAGACCTTGACGGTCTTGCGCAGCGCGTTGACCACGAGCGTCGACAGGGCCTGGCCCTCGACGTCCTCGGCGACGATGAGCAGCGGCTTGTTGTTCTGGAGGACCTTCTCCAGCAGCGGCAGCAGCTCCTCGATCGCCGAGATCTTCTGCGTGGTGATCAGGATGTACGGGTCCTCCAGGACCGCCTCCTGCGCCTCCAGGTCGGTGACGAAGTTCGGCGAGATGAAGCCCTTGTCGAACTGGAGACCCTCGGTCACCTCCAGCTCGGTGGTGAGCGCGGAGCCCTCCTCGACGGTGATGACGCCGTCGCGGCCGACCTTCTCCATCGCCTCGGCGATCAGCTCACCGATGGCGGCGTCCTGCGCGGAGACGGTGGCGACGTGCGCGATCGACTCCTTGCCGGAGACCTCGACGGCCTTGCCGAGCAGCGCCTCGGAGACCTTGGCGGCCGCCGCGTCGATGCCCCGCTTCAGGCCGGTCGGGTTGGTGCCGGCGGTCACGTTGCGCAGGCCCTCGCGGACCATGGCCTGGGCCAGCACGGTCGCGGTGGTGGTCCCGTCGCCGGCGACGTCGTTGGTCTTGGTCGCCACCTCCTTGACCAGCTGCGCGCCGAGGTTCTCGTACGGGTTGGTGAGCTCGATCTCCTTGGCGATGGTCACGCCGTCGTTGGTGATCGTGGGCGCACCGAACTTCTTGTCCAGGACGACGTTGCGCCCGCGCGGGCCGAGGGTGACCTTGACCACGTCTGCGAGGGCGTTGACACCGTGCTCGAGCAGGTGCCGGGCGTCGTCCGAGAAGCTGAGGATCTTCGCCATCAGTATCCCTTCGAAGCGACGTTGCCCCGGCCCGGCGAGCCGGACCGGGGCAACGACACTGATCGGTTGCTTACTTCTCGATGACCGCGAGGACGTCGCGGGCGGAGAGCACCAGGTACTCCTCGCCGGCGTACTTGACCTCGGTGCCGCCGTACTTCGAGTAGAGGACGGTGTCGCCGACCTTCACGTCGATCGGCACGCGGTTGCCCTTGTCGTCGATCCGGCCCGGGCCGACAGCGAGGACGGTGCCCTCCTGCGGCTTCTCCTTCGCGGTGTCGGGGATCACGATGCCCGAGGCGGTGGTGGTCTCGGCCTCGTTCGCCTGGACCACGATGCGGTCCTCGAGCGGCTTGATCGCAACCTTGGTCGCAGTAGTCACGGGCATACCCTCCCGGGTACTTGGTGTCGTTGCCGGTCGGCACGCCGACCAGCGTCAATCTGCTACATGCCACCGGGCGGGGCCGTCGTCGCGGGTGCCGGTCCGCCTGGCGCTCAACCCCCGGGCACGAGGCTCGGGCGTTGGCACCCTCAGGGTGAGAGTGCTAATCGCAGGTTATTCCTCGGCTAGCACTCCGTCAAGGAGAGTGCCAGCACGTCGCCCTCCGTGTCGCCCGCGAACCGGGCCGGGAGAATGGGCGCGTGGACCTCGACCAGCTCGCCGCGCTGCGTACCCCCGAGGGGTCGGCGGCGCTCGCCGCGGCCGGGCGGGTGGCCGGCGGCGACCCGCTGGCGGCGGCGGCCGCGCTGCGCTCGGCCGGGATGCCCGGGGACCTCGCCGCCGCCGCGCTCACCCAGGCGGAGCTGCGCCGCCGGGCAGCAGGCAAGTTCGGCGCCGCGGCGGCCGGGATGTTCCTCACCCGGGCGGGGCTGGAGCAGGCCACCCGTCGCGCCGTCGCCGACCGGCGGGCCGCACGGCTGCGCGCCGCGGGCGTGACCACGCTCGCGGACCTGGGATGCGGTCTGGGGGCCGACGCGCTCGCCGCCGGCCGCGCCGGCATCCGGGTGTACGCGGTGGAGGCCGACCCGGTGACCGCCGCGATGGCCGCCGTGAACGCCGAGGCGGCCGGGCTCGCGGATCTGGTGACGGTGGAGTGCGGCGACGCCACGGCGTTCGACGTGACCGGGGTGGACGCGGTGTTCTGCGATCCGGCGCGGCGGCGGGCCGGCACCGGGCGGCGCGTCTTCGACCCGAACGCCTACTCGCCGCCGTGGGACTTCGTCACCGCCCTGGCCGCACGCGTGCCGCGCACCGTGGTGAAGGTGGCGCCCGGGCTGGACCACGCGCTGATCCCGGCCGGCGCCGAGGCGGAGTGGGTGAGCGTGGACGGCGACCTGGTCGAGGCCGCGCTCTGGTGCGGCGAACTGGCCGAGGTCCCCCGCCGCGCCACACTGCTGCGCCAGAAGGAAGGGCCCCTTGTTAACGCCTCCGGTAGTAAAAGGGTCCCCTCCTATCACCTCACCGGCACCGGAGCGGCCGAGGCGGCGGTGGGACCGGTCCGGCGGTTCCTGTACGACCCGGACCCGGCAGTCGTACGCGCGCACCTGGTCGCCGAACTGGCCACCACCCTCGACGCCACGCTGGCCGACCCGTCGATCGCCTACCTGTACGCCGACGAGGCCCGCACCACCCCGTTCGGCCGCTGCCTGGAGATCACCGACGTGCTGCAGTTCTCGCTGAAGCGACTGCGTGCCCTGCTGCGTGAGCGCCGGGTCGGCCGGGTGGAGATCCTCAAGCGCGGGTCGGCGCTGGAGCCGGAGAAGCTGCGCCGCGACCTGCGGCTGGCCGGCGACGCGGGGGCCAGCCTGGTGCTGACCCGGGTGGCCGGCGCGCCGACGGTGCTGGTCTGCCGGCCCGTCGGGTAGGCGCCGATAGGCCCGTCGGGCAGGCACCGACCGGACCGTCGGGCAGGCGCCGACCGGCCGGGCTGCCGTCCGACGAGGTGGTGCGGCCCTGCCCGCACCCGACGCGCCGGCCGTCCCGCGCCTCGGGGCGCGGGTGTTTCCGACTCGCCCACCCGCGCCGCGCCCGGTTAGCGTGACGGTCATGGCGGGACAGGGCACTCCGGCGACGGCGCTGCTGGTGAAGCGGAGGATCGCGCACAGCACCCATCCGTACGACGTCTCCCCGGACGCGCCGAACTACGGCGCGCTGGTCGCGGCGGCGCTGGGAGTGCCGCCGGAGCGGGTGTTCAAATCGCTGGTCGCCGAGGTCGACGGCGCGCTGACCGTGGCGGTCGTGCCGGTCACCGGCGAACTGGACCTCAAGGCCCTCGCCGCGGCCGTCGGCGGTAAGCGGTCGGCCATGGCCGACCGGGCGGTGGCCGAGCGGGCCACCGGCTACGTGCGCGGCGGGATCAGCCCGCTCGGCCAGCGCCGGCGGCTGCCCACGGTGCTGGACTCGTCGGCGCTCGCCCATCCCACCGTCTACGTCTCGGCGGGCCGGCGCGGGCTCCAGGTCGAGCTGGCCCCGACCGACCTGTTGGCGTTGACGGACGCGCAGGTCGCTCCGCTGTCCACCCGGTGACGGACGCGCAGGCCGCCCCGCTGTCGGGTGCGCGGGCCGCCCCGCTGTCCGCCCGTCGGCGGGACGGGGAACACCGAGAACGGAAACGCGCGGAGGACCGGCCTCCGGCACGACCGGCCCGTCCCCCGCGCCGATTGACGGATCAGGCTGCGCCGCGGACCCGGCCGACGTTGATCGTGCCGTTGTCGTCGTAGACCTCGGCGATCCGCTTGGAGACGCTACGCCGCCCCTGGGTGAACATCGGGACGTCGTTGTGCACGCGGACGTGCACGGCGCCGTGGTGTTCCGCGAAGACGTCGACGGGTGCGCCGTTGACGACCTCCGCACAGATGCGCACGGTGCGCGTACCGTCGTCCTCGACGTCGATGACCACGACGCCGCGGTCGGTTGGCAAAGGCATTCTGGGACTCCTCCCGATTAGCAGAACCTGTTGTTCAGATGTGTTCGGACATCAATCTCCGGAGCGTCCGCCGGGCCGGGACGGACACCTGCCGCCGCCGAACATGACCCGGGTCCACTCACCGACGTGGCAGAAGATGTCGCAACTGGTGGTGACGCCGAGCTTCGCGGGCACCCTCGACGCGGCGACGTGCCTGGACACCCCGCCCATCGAGTAGACGCTGTCGAGATCCCGCCAGAGCGAGATGCTCCACACCGTCCGCTCCCGCCACCGCACGAGCAGCCTGATGCCGAGGAAGCCCTCGGCATGGCGACGGACGTCCCGCTTCACCCGCAGATGCAGCAGCAGGACGACCAGCACGCGCACCAGATCACCGCAGTGGAACCTGGTGATCACCACCTGACCCTGGGTCGTGTCGGGTTCCAGAGTGGGGGTCACGGGGAAACGACTGTCACGGCGAGGGCTGCCGCCAGCAGCAGCATCGCCGCTCCGGAGACCCGTCGAACCCGACTCACCCATAGCCGGTCACTCCTTTCCTCGATCTCGGCGGCCTTCCTGGTCAGGCTCCAGAGAGTGACCAGGAGGGTCACGGTGAGGGCCGTGACAACCAGCACCAACGGCGCGGATCCGGGTGCGACAAGCACGACGCCCGCCGTGGCCAACCAGATCAGCGACGTGGTCTTCTGCGTGGTGAAGAGCAGACCCAGGTCGATCCCCCAGACCACCCCGAGCGTGCCGGCCGGCAGGCTCCGGACCAGTCGCTGCGGCACCTGTCGCCAGATGTGCGGCGTCCGGTCGAGCAGATCCAGGACGCCGAACAGCACCGCGAGCGCGACGAGGGCCACGACCCGCCATGTCTCGGGGACCAGTTCCCCGACCGCCGATCCGATCAGGTAGACCGGAACGGCGAGCACCATTCCGGCGACGAGTCCGCCGACCGCGAGGCCCGCCAGGAATCGAAGTCCTTCAGATACGTTCCGCCTCAACATTGGGCTGGCGACCCCAGCCATGGAGAGGCCTCAAGGACTGAGAATCTGCAGCACCGCTCCCGCGATGCCGACGACGAGCCAGACGACCATCGGCGGGCTCAGTTGTACTGGCAGTGGGCGGCGGATCCGGTGATGCTGCCCGAGCTGGTCTTCTTCTCGCAGCAGTTGCAGTGCAGGTAGGCGTTGACCGAGCAGTACCAGATGTACTTGTACTTGGCCGAGCTGCACGTCGAGTACGAGATGTTCGGTGGGACGTAGACGAGGTTGCAGCACTGGTAGTTGCCAGCCATCGCCGGCGTCGAGCGGGCGAAGACCGCTCCCGACGCCACCAGGCCGGCGACGCCGATCTTCGCGAGGAAGCCTCGCCGGCTACCCCCGCGACGGCCTGTCGCCGTCATTTTTTCCTCATTCATTCCCCACAGCCTCCTTGACCGGGAAGACGGCGGCGCTGAGCGCCGCCATATCGGTGAACAACAATGCCGAAACCAGGCGCCCGTGCCGGAAGACCAGCGCCGACGGGCTGGTCATCACGCCCAGCTCTTCCGCCACCCATTCACCGCCCACGTCGATGTGGTGCGGAAGTCCCGCCAATTCGTGTCGGCTCATGAAGTCCTCGCCGCGCTCCTGGTCGATCGTCGAGATCAGGACCGCGAAGTCACGCGTGTCGGCCAGGTCGCCGACCTCGCCGGCCGCCTTCTCGCAGCTGTTGCAGGAGGTGCTGAACACCAGCACCACCCGCAGGTCCGCCGTGGCGACCTCCGCCAGACCGGCGGGCCAGCGCTCCGGCTGCGACCCGACGCGGGCTCCGTCGAGCAACCGGACGGTGCCGCTGCCGCCGCCGGGCGCGCCCGCGCCCTCCATGCCGCCGGAGCGCGCGTACAGCTCGCCCAGCATCGCGAAGAGCACCACCACGGCGCCCGCGACCACCAGCAACCCGAACCCGAAGAGGTAACTCATCCAGCGATCTCCTTAGACAGCTCCGCGCCGGCCGGGCGCGTCCGGGGCCGGACCAGGTCGACGACCATGCCGCGCCACAACAGCAGGGCCATGCCCGCGACGAGACTCGCGGCCACGACGGCCATCCGGTCGGCCGGGAGGGCCGCCGGCGAGGTGAGCAGGAGCGCGGCGCCGAAGCCCACGAGCGCGAGCCCGATCAGGACGTTCCGCACACCCAGCGGACGACCCTCGGGCCGACCGAAGCATCCGCAGGGCAACGTCGTCCCGCGCTGTCGACCCGCGAGACCGGCCGCCGCGAAGCCGGCCCCCAGGCCGGCGGTCGCCGCGGCGGCGGCCGGGCGGCCGGCCGGCACGAGCAGGGCCGCACCGACGACGGCCTCGACGACCGCGACCGCCCGCACCAGCGAGAGGGCCGTGCCGCGGCGCACCGGCAGGAGCGCCATGAAGAGCTGGCGGGCGTGCCTGGGCGCGGCCAGCTTGCCGAGGCCGGAGCAGACGAGGACCGCCGAGACCAGGCAGATCGACATGGTGGCGAGGAGCTCGGCGGCGCTCACCGGCGCGACCTGTCATGTGCGGAGCAGGATTCGACACGCATGAAGACACCCCCGTGAGCCGCGTCGACAGCGCTCCCATACGGAGGAGAACGTGAACGCCTGTCGATGTATAACGGGATCTTCGTGGAACTTTCGCAGCGCGTCAAGAGACTGTCACGGAATGTGGCGCTCCGGCCCGACCCTGGCGCCGCGCCCCCGCCCGCCACGCCACCCGTCACGCGGCGCCGGAATCCGCGAGGAGCCGCCCCCACAGGGCGGGCGTGTCGCCGACGTTGCGGAATTGTTACCGCCGCCAACAAACTTCTGACCTCGACAGTCTTGCGATGCATGGAGAGCGGGGAATACGTTGCCGGACACAACAAAACATCACCACTCCCCCACCTCCGAAAGGACCCTGCACATGCGCAAGGGCTTCCTCACCTTCGCGGCCGTCGGTCTTCTCGCGACCGGCACCATGGCCGCCTGTGGTGACAACGGCGGTTCGTCCGACGAGGCCGGCGGCTCCAACGCCAAGAAGCCGAAGATCGGCGTGATCCTGCCGGACAGCAAGTCCTCCGCCCGTTGGGAGGGCGCGGACCGCAAGTACCTCAAGGCGGCGTTCGACGCGGCCGGCGTCGAGTCCGACATCCAGAACGCGCAGAACGACAAGACCGCGTTCCAGACCATCGCCGACCAGATGATCACCAGCGGCGTCAACGTCCTGATGATCGTCAACCTGGACTCCGGCACCGGCAAGGCCGTGCTCGACAAGGCCAAGTCGCAGGGCGTCGCGACCATCGACTACGACCGGCTGACCCTGGGCGGTTCCGCCCAGTACTACGTCAGCTTCGACAACGAGGCGGTCGGCAAGCTCCAGGGCGAGGGCCTGAGCAAGTGCCTGACCGACAAGGGCGTCAAGAACCCGTCGATCTCGTACCTCAACGGCTCGCCGACCGACAACAACGCCACCCTGTTCAAGAACGGGTACGACTCGGTGCTCAAGCCGAAGTTCGACTCGAAGGAGTACACCAAGGTCGCCGACGACCCGGTACCCGCCTGGGACAACGCGCAGGCCGCCACGATCTTCGAGCAGCAGATGACCAAGGCCGGCGGCAAGATCGACGGCGTGCTGGCCGCCAACGACGGCCTGGGCAACGCGGCCATCTCGGTGCTGAAGAAGAACAAGCTGAACGGCAAGGTCCCGGTGACCGGTCAGGACGCCACCAAGGAGGGCCTGCAGAACATCCTCGCCGGTGACCAGTGCATGACCGTCTACAAGGCGGTCAAGAAGGAGGCGGACGCCGCCGCCGAGCTGGCCATCGCGCTCGCCAAGGGTGAGAAGAAGGACACCGGCCAGACGGTTAAGGACCCGGAGGGCAACCGGGACGTGCCGGCCGTGCTGCTGGAGCCCAAGGCCATCTTCAAGGAGTCCGTCAAGGACGTGGTGGCCGACGGCTACATCACCAAGGAAGAGCTCTGCACCGGTGCCTTCACCAAGCTCTGCACCGACGCCGGCGTGAGCTGACCCACCCGCCTCAGGCGGCGCCGCCCGGCACGGGAGAACTCCGTGCCGGGCGGCGCCCGCGCCGGACGGGATCCGAGACCTCCCTCCGCCCAAAGGAGAACCCCGTGTCCGCAACCCCCCTGCTGGAGCTACGCGGGATCGACAAGAGCTTCGGTCCCGTCCAGGTGCTGCGCGACGTGGCCTTCGCCGCGCATCCCGGCGAGGTGACCGCGCTCGTCGGCGACAACGGCGCCGGCAAGTCGACCCTGGTCAAGTGCATCAGCGGCATCCATCCCACCGACTCCGGCGAGTTCCTCTTCGACGGCAGGCCGGTGACCATCAACAGCCCTCGCGACGCCGCCGCGCTCGGCATCGAGGTCGTCTACCAGGACCTCGCGCTCTGCGACAACCTCGACATCGTGCAGAACATGTTCCTCGGCCGGGAGAAGCGCAGCGGCATCGTGCTCGACGAGCCGACCATGGAGCAGATGGCCGCCGAGACGCTCGCCGGCCTGAGCGTGCGTACCGTGAAGTCGCTGCGCCAGCACGTGGCCAGCCTCTCCGGCGGCCAGCGGCAGACCGTCGCCATCGCCAAGGCCGTGCTCTGGAACAGCCGGCTGGTCATCCTGGACGAGCCGACCGCCGCGCTCGGCGTCGCGCAGACCGCCCAGGTGCTGGAGCTGGTCCGCCGGCTGGCCGACAACGGCCTGGCAGTGGTGCTCATCTCGCACAACATGAACGACGTCTTCGCCGTCTCCGACCGGATCGCCGCGCTCTACCTCGGCCAGATGGTCGCCCAGGTGAAGACCACCGACATCACCCACTCGCAGGTGGTCGAGCTGATCACCGCCGGCCGCTCCGGCAGCATCGGCCTCGCCGGCGAGCCGGGCGGCAACGGCGCCGCGCCCGCCGACACCACTCCAGGAGCAGTCCGATGACCGCCACCGTCGTGAAGAAGGAAGGCCCGGCCGGCGTCGCGCCGACACCGACCATGAGCAGCCACGTGAACAACTACTGGCGCCGGGTACGCGGCGGCGACATCGGCGCGCTGCCCGCCGTGGTCATGCTGGTGGCGCTCGCGGTCGGCTTCTCGATCGCCCGCCCGTCGTTCTTCACCGCCGGCAACCTGGCGAACCTGTTCACCCAGGGCGCGGCTGTCACGCTCATCGCGATGGGCCTGGTCTTCGTGCTGCTGCTCGGCGAGATCGACCTCTCCGCCGGCTTCGCCAGCGGCGTCTGCGCCGCGATCCTGGCCAACGTGGTCACCGTGCTCGGCTACCCCTGGTACGTGGCGGTGGCCGCCGCGATCGGCACCGGCCTGGTCATCGGCACCGTGCTGGGCCTGCTGGTCGCCAAGGTCGGCATCCCCTCCTTCGTGGTCACGCTCGCCGGGTTCCTCGCCTTCCAGGGCGTCGTGCTCACGCTGATGGACGAGGGCGCCAACATCGCGATCCGGGACGACGTGCTCGTCGCGATCGCCAACCGCAACCTCACCCCGGCGCTGGGCTGGGCGCTGGCCGCGGTGGCCGTCGCCGGGTACGCGGCCGTGCAGTTGCTGCGGCACCGCAACCGGGCCTCCCGTGGCCTGCTCACCGACCCGATCACAGTGGTCGCCGCCCGGATCGGCGGCCTGGCCGTGGTCCTCGGCGTCGCGGTCTACGTGCTCAACCTGGAGCGCAGCCGCAACGTACTGATCACCTCGCTCAAGGGCGTGCCGATCGTGGTGCCGATCATCGCGGTGCTGCTGATCGTCTGGACGTTCGTGCTCCAGCGCACCAGCTACGGGCGGCACATCTACGCGGTCGGCGGCAACGCCGAGGCGGCCCGCCGGGCCGGCATCAACGTCGACCGGATTCGCATCTCCGTCTTCGTCATCTGCTCCTCGATGGCGGCCATCGGCGGCATCGTGGCCGCCAGCAGGGGCAACTCGGTCGACCCCAACACCGGGGGCAGTAACGTACTGCTCTACGCCGTCGGCGCGGCGGTGATCGGCGGCACCAGCCTCTTCGGCGGCAAGGGCCGGGTCCTCGACGCCGTGCTCGGAGGCGCGGTGGTCGCGGTCATCGACAACGGTATGGGACTGATGGGATACAGCTCGGGCGTCAAGTACGTGGTCACCGGCGTGGTGCTGCTCGCCGCGGCGACCATCGACGCGCTGTCGCGTCGGCGGGCCGCCGCCACCGGCAACCGCTGACCCGGGTACGGAAAACAATGGCAGTGGCAATGCGCGCAGGTCCCAGTCAGGACGAGATCCGGCGGCAGAACCTGGGCGCATTGCTCCGCTACGTGCACGTGCACGGCGCCACCAGCCGGGCGGAGCTGACCACCGCGCTGGGGCTCAACCGCAGCACCATCGGCGCGCTGACCGCGGACCTGGCCGGCGCCGGTCTGGTCAGCGAGGGGACGCCGAAGGAGACCGGCCGGGCCGGACGACCGTCACTCGTCGTCCGGCCCGAATCGGAGCGGGTCTACGCGTACGCGTACAGCGTCGAGGTGGACCGGCTGCGGGCCGCCCGGGTCGGGCTCGGCGGTGAGGTGCTCGACCGCCGGGAGATGGACCGGCCGCGCAGCCTGGTCGCCGGGGAGGCCGCCCCGCTGCTCGCCGGCGCGGTCAAGGAGATGCACCAGTCGGTGCCGCCGGACGCGGTCTGCGTGGGCGCCGGGGTGGCGGTGTGCGGCATGGTCCGCCGGGAGGACGGGCTGGTCCGGCTCAGCCCGACCACCGGCTGGGTGGACGAGCCGATCGGCGCGGCGCTCGCCGTCGAGCTGGGGATAGACGTACCGATCACGGTGGGCAACGTGGCCGACGTGGCCGCGTACGCCGAGCACGCCCGCGGCGCGGCGGTCGGCTGCGACAACGTCATCTACATCTACGGCGACGTCGGCGTGGGGGCGGGCATCATCGCCGGCGGCCGGCGGCTGCGGGGGCACGGCGGCTACGGCGGCGAGGTCGGCCACATGGTGGTGGTCCGCGGCGGGGCGCGCTGCGACTGCGGCCGGCGCGGCTGCTGGGAGACCGAGATCGGCGAGCACGGGCTGCTGCGCGCCGCCGGAAGGTCCGAGGCGCGCGGCCGGGACGCCCTGCTCGCCCTCTTCGACGCCGCCGACCGCGGCGACGCCCGGGCCCAGACCGCGGTACGGCAGGCCGGCGACTGGCTCGGCTTCGGCGTGGCGAACCTGGTGAACATCTTCAACCCGGAGATGGTGATCTTCGGCGGCACCATGCGCGACCTCTACCTGGCCTCCGCCGCGCAGGTACGCAGCCGGCTCAACTCCAACGGGCTGCCCGCGTGCCTGGAACACGTGCGGCTGCGTACCCCGAAGCTCGGTGACGACGCGGCGCTGATCGGCGCCGCCGAGCTGGCGTTCGAACGACTCCTCGCCGACCCGCTGAACTGATCGGCCCACCGATCCGTACCAGTGTGCGGACGGGCGCCGGCTTGCGCGGCCGTCCACGGCACCCCGCGTACCGGTCCGGACCGAGGAGGCACCGCAACCATGGCATCGCTGGAATCCGCACGCCGCAAGCTGGCGCACCGGGTGGTACTGCTGCTCGCCGCGCTGGGCGCGGGGCTCGGCGTCGTTCCCGGGACGGCGCAGGCCGCGCCCAACCCCGGCGTGCAGATGAACGCCGCCGACATGACGCTGCTCAACGGCGTACGGCTGGCCGGGTTGTGGGAGATGCCGGCCGGGCAGATGGCGGCTGAGAAGGGCCAGTCCGCCCGGGTACGCGAGGTAGGCGCGGAGATCGCCAAGCAGCACGCGGAGCTGGACCGACTGGTGGTCGAGGCGGCCAACAAGCTCGGCGCCACCCTGCCGACCGATCCGACGACCGAGCAGAAGGGGTGGCTGACCGAGATGCAGAACGCCACCGGCAGCCGGTTCGACCAGATCTTCGTCACCCGGCTGCGGGTCGCCCACGGCAAGATCTTCCCGGTGATCGGCGCGGTCCGGGCCAGCACCCGCGACCCGATCGTGCGCAAGCTGGCCGAGGACGCCAACACGTTCGTCAACGACCACATGACCATGCTGGAGAGCACCGGGCTGGTCCGCTGGCAGCAGCTGCCCCCGGCCGCGCTGCCGCCCGCGCAGAGCGACTCGCTCGTCGCCGCCGCCCAGGCCAACGTGGGCAGCGGCGGTGGGCTCCAGGTCGGCACCGGCGTGGTGTGGGCGGTGTTCCTGATCGCGCTCGGCACCGGCGGGTACGCGACCTGGCGGCTGGCCCGCCGCTCCTGACCCGGCCGTCGAGCGGGCCCCGGCACGTCGGCCGGGGCCCGTCGCGTGTCCTCAGCCGGGCCCGTCGCGCCTTTCAGCCGTGCCAGGAACGCCACAGCGCGGCGTACGAGCCACCGGCCGCGACCAGTTCGTCGTGTGATCCCAGCTCGGTGATCCGGCCGTCGGCGACCACCGCCACGCGGTCCGCGTCGTGCGCGGAGAAGAGCCGGTGCGCGATGGCGATGACGGTGCGGCCCTGCAGCACCGCCGACAGCGAGCGTTCCAGGGCCCGCGCCGCCCGCGGGTCGATCAGCGAGGTGGCCTCGTCCAGCACCAGCGTGTGCGGGTCGGCGAGCACCAGCCGGGCCAGCGCGAGCTGCTGCGCCTGCGCGGGGGTGAGCGGGTGGCCGCCCGCGCCGACCGGCGTGTCCAGCCCGTCCGGCAGGGCCAGCGCCCAGTCCAGCGCGTCGACGGCGGCCAGCGCCGCGCGTACCCGCGCCGGATCGGCGTCCGGCCGGACCATCGCCACGTTGTCGGCGAGCGTGCCGATGAACACGTGGTGCTCCTGGCTGACCAGCGCGACATGGGTACGCAGTTCGGCCAGGGACATGCCGGCGAGCGGGCGGCCGTCCACTGTCACCGTGCCGGCGCTCGGCGCGTGCACGCCCGCCAGCAGCCGGCCCAGCGTCGACTTGCCCGCACCGGACGGGCCGACCATCGCCAGTCGCTCCCCTGGCCGGGGCTCCAGCGTCACGCCGTGCAGCACGTCGTGACCCGGGCGGTACGCGTACCGGACGTCGTACGCGGCGAGCCGGCCCGCACCGGCGGTCCGGGCCGGCGCGGCGGGTGCCGGCGAGCGCTCGTCCGGCTCGGCGGCCACCCCGAGCAGCCGGGCCAGCGACGCGCCGCCGACCTGGAACTCGTCCAGCCAACCGAGCAGCCGCTCGATCGGGTCGGTGAGCTGCTGGGCGTAGAGCGTGGCGGCGGTGACCTGGCCGAGGCTGGCCCAGCCCTTCAGGTGGAACCAGCCGCCGATGAGCAGGGTCGCGACCATCGGCACCAGGTAGCCGAACTCGGCCACCGGCCAGAACACGGTCCGCAGGTAGAGCGTGTAGCGCTCGGCGGCGTACGACCGGCGGATGTCCGCGTCGCCGCGAGCCCGGCGGCGGGCCGCCTGACCCAGCGCCTCGGTGGTCCGCGCCCCCTCGACCGTCTCGCTGATCCCGTCGGTGATGTCCGAGTAGGCGGCGTTCTCCCGAAGGTAGCCCTGCGGCGCGCGGCGCAGGTACCAGCGCGTGCCGGCCCACAGCACCGGCACCGACAGCAGGCTGGGCAGCGCCAGCAGCGGGCCGGTCAGCACCAGCGCGCCGAGGATCAGCAGCACGGTGAGCGCCGCGATGAGCGTCTCCGGCCCGGCGAACCGGACCGTGCGGGACAGCGCGGCGACGTCCCGCGAGGTGCGGGTGAGCAGGTCTCCGGTGCCGGCCCGCTCCACAGTGGCGAGCGGCAGCGCGAGCACCCGGTCGACGAACTCCTCCCGCAGCTCGGCGAGCACCCGCTCACCGAGCCGGGCCGAGGCCAGGTGCGCGAAGCGGACCAGCACCGCCTGCACCACCACGAACGCGGCGATGGCCGCCACGACCCGGTCCACCGTCGTCGCGGCGATGCCCTGGGAGATCCCCTCCACCAGGTCACCGAGCAGGCGCGGAGTGACGAGTCCGGCGCCCGCGGCGAGAGCGTGCAGGCCGAGCACGGCGGCCAGGCCGCGCGGGTGACGGCGGATCAGCTCCCGCGCGTACCGGCGGACCTGGGCGCCGTCGGCGACGGGCAGCGCGTTGCTCATCGATCCTCCTCCCGGCTCACCGTGGCGGCGTAGCGCGGCTCGGTGGCGAGCAGGTCCTCGTGCCGGCCCTCGGCGACGACCTTGCCGTCCTCCACGAAGACGACGTGGTCGGCGTGACCGAGCACCAGCGGGCTCGTGGTGCAGACGAGCGTGGTGCGGCCGTGGCGGGCCGCGCCGAGCCGTTCGGCGATGCGCGCCTCGGTGTGCGCGTCCACCGCGCTGGTCGGCTCGACCAGGATCAACGTCTCCGGGTCGGCGACGAGCGCGCGGGCCAGCCGCAGCCGTTGCCGCTGCCCGCCGGAGAACTCCCGGCCGCGTTCGGCGACCTCGCCGTCCAGGCCGCCGGGCAGCGCCTCGACGATGTCGGTCGCGCTCGCCGCGGCCAGCGCCGCCTCCACCACGCCGGGCTCGGCCCGGTCGTGCGGGTCCAGCTCCGTGCGCAGCACGCCGCTGAACAGCTGCGCGTCGTTGTCGGCCACCAGGATCCGCTCCCGCACCGTCGCCAACGCCACCGCCCGCAGCGGTACGCCGTGCAGCGTGACGTCCCCGTCGGCGTACCGGCCGAGGCGGTCGGCGATCTCGGTGGCGTCCTGCGGGGTGGCGGCGGCCAGCGCGGTGAGCCGGCCCGGTCGCAGCACCAGCCCGGACCGTACGTCCGCCAGCTCGCCCGGCCCGGCCGGCACC
Organism: Micromonospora sp. NPDC005686; assembly: GCF_042871665.1. NCBI lineage: Bacteria > Bacillati > Actinomycetota > Actinomycetes > Micromonosporales > Micromonosporaceae > Micromonospora > Micromonospora sp. NPDC005686. Next base: position 653,389 of record NZ_JBIAIY010000002.1, on the reverse strand, counting down.
GGCACCGGGGTGGCCGGGTCGGTGAACTCCGGCGCGAGCCGCAGCAACCGGACCACCCGGCGGGCCGCCACATGTCCCCGGGTCAGCTTGTCGGCCGCCTCGGTGAGGTTGCGCAGCGGGCTGACCAGGAACGCGGTGTAGCCGTAGAACGAGACCAACTCGCCGGCGCTGATCTCGCCGCGCAGCGCGAACCGGGCGCCCAGCCAGGTCACCAGCACCACGAAGACGCCGGGCAGCAGGATCTGCGCGGCCTGCAACAGCGACTCGACCCGGGCCACCCGCAGCCCGTCCGCGCGCAACGCCTGCGACCGTTGCCGGTAGCGCTCGGAGAGCACCGGCTCGCCGCCGACGCCGCGCAGCACACGCAGGCCGGAGACGATGTCCGCGGCCCGCGCGGTGAGCCGGCCGGTCGAGTCCCGGTACGCGGCCTGCTGCCGGTGCAGCGGGCGGATCAGCAGGGCGACCAACGCCATCAGCAGCGGCACCCCGAGGACCACCACGAGGCCGAGCGGCTGGGAGGCGCTGAGCAGGATCACCGCGACGGTGACGATGCCGACCACCGCCCCGGCGCCGCGGGCGGTGATGTCGACGGCGCCGCCGATGTGCTCGATGTCGGCGGTGCCGATGCTCACCACCTCACCGGCCGCGACCCGGCGGGGCAGCGCGGCACCGAGCCGGTTGGTGGCGTCCACAGTGACCTGCACCGTGCGGTAGGCGGCGCCGAGCCAGTTGTGCACCGCGCAGCGGTGGCGCAGGATCCCGGCGACGGCCTGCACCAGGCCCAGCCCGAGCAGGACCAGACTCCAGCGCAGCAGCGCGTCCGGATCGCGTTGGGCCAGGCCGGCCTCCACGGCGCGGCCGAGCACGGCCGGCACCAGCGCCTGGGCCAGCATCCAGATCACGCCGAGCGCGAGACCCGCGCCGAAGAAGACGGGGTGCCGCCCGGCGAGCCACACGAGATACCGGGTGGCCGACCGCGCGTCGGGGGTGCCGGGATCGCCGGCCGGTGAGAAGCGCATGACCCACCGACGCTAGGTGCCGGGGCGCCCCGGACGCCAACCAGTTTCCGGCCGTCCCGACGACCCTCGCGTCAGCGGTCGACCTGGGTGAAGTCCCAGCTGTGCGGCGGGCGGGCGATCAGCCGGGCCGGCGGTTCGGGCAGCTCCCGGGGGTTGTTCCGCCACTTGGAGATGACCACCAGCCGATGGTCGGTGGAGGAGAAGACCTCGCTGGAGACGTGCATCGGGTCGTGCTCGAACTCGGGCAGCGCGGTGTCGCAGACCCAGGTGATCAGGTCGGCGAAGCCGTACGACTCGGCTTTCGCCTCCCACATCCGGACGATCATGTCGGTCCCCTCCCCGCTCACACGCTGACCACTGTCAGCGGCATCGCCGAGTCGGCCGGCAGGTCCAGCCGGCTCGGCGCGACACCCGCCGCGACCAGGTGGGAGCCGAGCGCGGCCACCATCGCGCCGTTGTCCGTGCAGAGCTTCGGCCGGGGCGTACGCACCCGGATGCCGTGCCTGCCGGCCCGCTGCTCGGCCATCGCCCGCAGCCGGGAGTTGGCCGCCACCCCCCCGCCGATGACCAGCGTGTCGATGCCGCTGCTGCGGCAGGCGTCGATCGCCTTGCCGACCAGCACGTCGCAGACCGCCTCCTGGAAGGACGCGGCCACGTCGGCGACGGGCACCGCCTCACCGGCCCGCTGCCGCGCCTCCACCCAGCGGGCCACCGCCGTCTTCAGGCCGGAGAAGGAGAAGTCGTACCGGTGCCGGGCCAGGTCCTTCGCCGCGGTCAGCCCGCGCGGGAAGGCGATCGCCGCCGGGTCACCGGCGCGCGCCTCGCGGTCGATGTACGGTCCGCCGGGGAACGGCAGCCCGAGCAGCCGGGCCACCTTGTCGAACGCCTCCCCGGCCGCGTCGTCGATGGTGGCGCCGAGCGGTACGACGTCACGGGCCAGGTCGTCGACGCGCAGCAGCGAGGAGTGGCCGCCGGAGACCAGCAGCGCGATCGCGGGCTCGGGCAGCGGGCCGTGTTCGAGCGTGTCCACCGCCACGTGCGCGGCGAGGTGGTTCACCCCGTACACCGGCTTCTCCGCCGCCACCGCGTAGCCCTTGGCGGCGGCGACCCCGACGAGCAGCGCGCCGGCCAGTCCCGGCCCGGAGGTCACCGCGATCGCGTCGATGTCGGCGATGGTGACTCCGGCCTCGCGCAACGCCCGGTCCATTGTCGGCACGATGGCCTCCAGGTGGGCGCGGCTGGCCACCTCGGGCACCACGCCGCCGAACCGGGCGTGCTCCTCGACGCTGGAGGCGAGCGCGTCGGCGAGCAGCGTGTGCCCGCGCACGATGCCCACGCCGGTCTCGTCGCAGGAGGTCTCGATGCCGAGGACCAGGGGTTCGTCAGCCATGCGCGTCAGTCCTCGTTGCGCTGCATGACCAGCGCGTCGGTGTTGCTCGGTTGGTAGTAGCCGCGCCGTACGCCGATCGGCTCGAAGCCGTAGGTGGCGTAGAGCCGTTGCGCGGGCGCGTTGTCGGCGGCGACCTCCAGCAGCGTGCTGCGGACGCCGCGCCGGGCCGCCTCGGCGAGCAGTGCCTCCAGCAGCAGCCGGCCGATCCCCCGGCGGTGCGCGTCCCGGCGGACCGCGACGTTCTGCACCCAGGCCTCGTCGGGCGGGGCCACGGCCAGCCCGGCGTAGCCGAGCACGGTGCCGTCGTCGTCGGTGGCGACCAGGTAGTAGTGCCCGTTGGCCAGCTCGTTCCAGAACATCCCCGCCGACCACTGCTCGGCGCCGAACAGGTCGGCCTCGATGGGCAGCACCTCGTCGATGTGCCACCAGCGGAACCGGCCCAGCCTCACGGCAGTACCGGCTTGTGGCCGGTGGCCGCGACCGCGTCCGGACGGCGCAGGTAGAGCGGGGTGAGCGTCTCACCGGGCGCGCCCGCGCGGATCCGTGGCCCGGCGAGACGGACCAGCGCCAGCGGGTCCGGATAGCGCGGCTCGTCGCGTACCGGCAGCCCCAGCACGTCGGCGTACCGGTGCGCGCCGTCGCCGACCGCGACGGTGACCGCCAGGTCGCGCGCCCGGTCCGCGACCACCGCCGGGGCCGTCACCTCCGGCCCGGCCACGCGCCGGCCGGCGCCGTCGTAGACGGCCCAGTAGATCTCCCGGCGCCGCGCGTCGCTCGCGGCCAGCACCGGCTCGCCGGCGGCCGCCGGGTGGCCGAGCCCGTCCAGCGAGCAGACGCCGTACGTGGGCACGCCGAGCACCTGACCCATCGTGGCGGCGGTGACCAGCCCGACCCGCAGCCCGGTGAACGGGCCGGGACCGAGGCCGGCGACGATCGCGGCCAGGTCGGCGGGCCGGGCGCCGACGTCCGCCAGCACGGCGTCGACCTGCGGCGCGAGCAGCTCGCCGTGGGCGCGGGCGTCGACCGTGCACCGGGACGCGCGGAGCGCGACGCCGTCCGCCGAGACCTCGGCCAGCGCCGCGGTCACCGCGGGCGTCGAGGAGTCCACCACGAGTACGAGCACGGTAAGCCAGCCTAGCCGTCCGCTCCGCCCGCCTCCGGCACGCCCTCGCCGCTCGCCCGGTCACAGTACGCTGGCCGTCCCGGTCGCTCTGGCTGGACGTAGCGCCCGGATCGAACGCGGGGACCGGCTGCCGAGCCTGACCACCGCGGAACGCCTGTTCGCCGCGCTCGGACGGCGACCACGGATCGAGGTCGAGCCGCTGGGCGAGCACCGCCGGCGCCTCACCGGTGGCGGCGGCGAGGCGCCGGACGGGTCAGCCGGCTGAACGCTCCCAGTCGACGGTGGGCAGCCCCGCGTCGGCCAGCGCCTTGTTGGCCGCGCTGAACGGGCGGCTGCCGAGGAAGCCGCGCGGGTTCATCGGGCTCGGGTGCCCGGCCTCCAGCACGACGTGCCGCGGGTTGGTCACCAACGCCGCCTTCTTGCGGGCGTAGCCGCCCCAGAGCAGGAAGACCACGCGCTGGTCGAGCCCGTCGAGCGCCCGGATGGTGGCGTCGGTGAACTCCTCCCAGCCCTTGTTGGCGTGCGAGCCGGGCGTGGCCTGCCGGACGGTCAGCACCGAGTTGAGCAGCAGGACGCCCTGCGCGGCCCAGCCGTCGAGGTTGCCGCTGCGCGGCTTCGGCACGCCCAGGTCCTCGCCCAGTTCCTTGAAGACGTTGCGCAGCGACGGCGGGACGGCCACCCCCTCGCGCACGCTGAAGCTCAGCCCGTGCGCCTGGCCCGCCTTGTGGTACGGGTCCTGCCCGAGGATCAGCACCCGGGTGTCGCCCGGCCCGCACAGCCGGTAGGCGGAGAACAGGTCCTCCAGCGGCGGGAAGACAGTGGCTGTCGCGTACTCCCGGGCGACGAACTCGGCCAGCGCCGCGGTGCGGGCCGGATCGAGGTGGGGGGTGAGCACGGCACGCCAGTCCTCCGGCAGCAGGGCCGGCAGGTCCAGGGTGGGGGCGTCGGGCATCGGCAACCTCTCCTAGTCGGTCGCCCTCTTCATACCAGCCTCGACCGACACTCCCGGGCGGCGGCGGTCCGGGCACTGGCGGGAAAAGTTACCGGAGCGTAACCTACTGGCAAGTTACTTGCGCCACACCACCACTGCTAGCTTGCATCCACCACCATCGATGCTCGCTAGGAGTGCCCGTGAGCAGGAGAAACACTCGTCCCCGCACGCCCTCCGCTGCCCTCTCCCCCCGCCGCGCGATCGGCCTCCGGATGCTGGCCGTCGCCGCGGCGGCAGCCACCTACCTGGCCGGATCCGGCGCAGCCGCAGCCGCAGCCGGAACCACGCCGGTGGTCTCCCGAGGCGTGACGATCCCCGCCTTCTACCAACCGCCCGCCGACCTGCCCGCCGCCAACGGCACGCTGATCCGCACCGAGCCGCTGCCGCTCGGCCTGAGCATCCCCGGGCTCGACGGCCGCCCGATGCCCGGCACGGCCACCCGGCTGATGTACCGGTCCACCGACTCCAACGGCCAGGCCGTCGGCGTGACCGGCGCCTACATCGAACCGTGGACGCAGTGGCGGGGCACCGGGCCGCGTCCGCTGGTGGCCCTCGCCTCCGGCACCATGGGGCAGGGCGACCAGTGCGCGCCCTCGTTCGCCCTGCAACACCCGCTCACGCTCACCGGCGACACCCTGTCCGTCGGCTACGAGGCGCTGGCCGTCTACCGCCTGCTCGCCACCGGCGCCGCCGTCGTGGTCACCGACTACGTCGGTCTGGGCGCGACCGACCGGCTGCACACCTACGTCAACCGGCTCGACGAGGGGCGGGCCCTGCTCGACGCGGCCCGCGCCGCCCGCGCCGTGCCGGGCGCGTCGGTCACCGCCCAGTCCCGGGTCGGCCTGTACGGCTACAGCCAGGGCGGCGGCGCCAGCGCCGCGGCAGCCGAACTCCAGCCCACGTACGCACCCGACGTGCCGCTGGCCGGCACCTACGTCGGTGCGCCGCCGGCCGACCTGACCGCCGTCCTCGGCGGCATCGACGGCAGCGCGCTGGCGGGAGCGCTGGGCTGGTCGCTCAACGGATTCGCCCAGTCCGACCCGGCGGTGCGGGACGTCATCGAGGCGAACGTCAACGACGCCGGCCGGGCGGCGCGCACGGACACCTCGACCATGTGCGTCGGTGACGCGATCCTGCGGTACGCGTTCACCAGGAGCAGCAGATGGATCACCGGCGGCCGGTCCCTCACCGCCGTCATCGCCGCCTCCCCCGAGGCGAGCGCCGTGCTCGACCGGCAGCGCATCGGCACGCTCAAGCCGGCCGGCCCGGTACGCGTGGCCACCGGCGTCCAGGACGACATCGTGCCGCACCGGCAGGCCCGCCAACTGGCTGTCGACTGGTGCCGCAAGGGCGCCAACGTGACCTACCAGGCCGTCAGCCTGCCCAACCTCGGGGACAAGCTCCTCACCAATCACCTGGCGCCGCTCATCACCGACCAGGGTGACGCGGTGGCCTGGCTGACCGACCGGCTCGCCGGTCGCACTGCCTACTCCAACTGCTGGACGATGCCACTCCAGCCCTAGGACAGTTCGGCGACCCGGGCGGCCCAGTCGCCGCCGACCGGCTCCAGCGTGACCGCCCGGGTGTCGTCGTCCCGCCGGTCGATGCGGACCCGCAGGTGCGCGTCGGTCAACTGCTCGACCATCCCCTCGCCCCACTCCACCACGGTGACCGCCTCGTCCACCGAGGCGTCCAGGTCGAGGTCGTCGATCTCCGCCCGCGGGTCGGCGGCCTCGCCCAGGCGGTACGCGTCGGCGTGCACGAGCGTCACCCGGCCGCCCCGCGCCGGGTCGGGCCGGTGCACCCGGGCGATGACGAAGGTGGGCGAGGTGATGTCCCCGCGTACGCCCAGGCCGGCGCCGATGCCCTGGGTCAGCGCGGTCTTGCCGGCCCCGAGCGGCCCGCTGAGCAGCAACAGGTCGCCGGCGCGCAGCACACCGGCCAGCCGCCGCCCGAACTCGTGGGTGTCGTCGACTGTCTTCAGCTCCACGATCACCGTCATAGCGAATCCAGGAACCTCTCCAGCGCCGTGTTCACCTCGTCTGCGTGCTCCAACATCACCACGTGCCCGCTGTCGTGGATCTTCACGAACTCGGCGTGCGGCAGCCGGCGGACGAGCTCCTCGGAGTGCGTCACCGGCGTGATCATGTCCTTGTCCCCCACGATCACCAGCACCGGCGCGCCGGCCAGCGCGGCCAGCGCGGGGAACCGGGAGTGGGTGACGATCGTGCGCAGGTAGCGGGTGACGGTGTCGGCCGAGGTGCGCGAGTTCATCATCTCGACGTACGACACCAGGGCCGGGCTCGGCTTCGAGGTGCCGAAGCCGTACTTGCGGGTGAGCAGCCAGGCCACGTTCGCCGTCGACCGGCGGGCCCGATCGATCACCGTGCCGCCGTACCGGGTGGCGTTACTCATCATGTAGAGCACCGGCGAGCCGACGCGCCCGAGCAGCGCGGGCGCCACCAGCTTGGCCTCCGCCGCCAGGCCGCCCGAGGTGGCCATCAGCACGGTGCCGACCACGCGGTCACCGAACAGCTCCGGGTACAGCTCGGCCAGCGCCATGATCGTCATGCCGCCCATCGAATGCCCGACCAGCACCAGCGGGCCGTCCGGGGCCACCTCGTCGAGCACCCGGCGCAGCGTGCGACCCAGCGCGGTCAGGTCGTACTCCCCGCTCTCCAGCCGGCCGGAGCGGCCGTGCCCCGGCTGGTCGTACGCGACCACCCGGTAGTCGCCGCGCTCGGCGAGCCGCTTGCGCTGGAAGTGGAACGTGCCCATGTCCAGGCAGAACCCGTGCACCAGCACCACCGTCGGGTGCCCGGCGACCGGTCGGGTCGGCTCGACCACCTCCACGTGGATGTCGGTGCCGTCCGGCATCTCCAGCCGGTACGCCTCGTCGTGGCGCTGCTCGCCGAAGACCTCGCCGGCGTACCGGTCGGCCGGGTCGTTCTTGAGCCGGCGGACCAGCACCCGCTCGCCGACCACGCCCGCGGCGAGCCCGGCGGCGGCCACGCCGACCAGGCCGGCCACCTTCCCGGCGGCGGTACGCGGACGCGGCAACCGGACGTTCACGCGCGCTCGCCGTCGTAGACCCGGGGCACCCGCACGCCACCGAAGCGGGTCACGATCTCGTAATTGATCGTGCCGACCGCCTCGGCCCAGTCGTCGGCGGTGGGCTCGCCGTCCGCGCCGCTGCCGAACAGCGTCGCCACGTCGCCCGCGGCCACCTCGTCGTCGCCGCAGTCGACCACGAACTGGTCCATGCAGACCCGGCCGGAGATGGCCCGGCGCTTGCCGGCGAGCTGCACCGGGCCGGTGTTGGAGGCGTGCCGGGGCACCCCGTCGGCATAGCCGAGCGGCACCACAGCGAGGTTGGTCTCCTGCTCGGTGAGGTAGGTGTGCCCGTAGGAGACACCGGTGCCGGCCGCTACGCGTTTGGTGAGCATCACCCGGGCGCGGGCGGTCATGGCGGGACGCAGACCGAACTGCTCGCCCGCGACCGGCGACAGGCCGTAGACGGCGATGCCGGGGCGGACCAGGTCGAAATGGGTGTCCGGCCGGGTGAGCGTGGCGGCCGAGTTGGCCAGGTGCCGGTAGCGCGGACGCAGACCGGCGCGGGCCACCATCTCCAGCCCTTCCTGGAAGACGGCGAGCTGGCGGCTGGTGGTGGGGTGGCCGGGCGAGTCCGCGTACACGAAGTGGCTCCACACGCCGACCACCTCGACCAGGCCTTCGGCCTGGGCCTTCGCGGCGGCCTCCAGCAGCGTCGGCCAGTCCGCGACGGTGGCGCCGCCCCGGGCCAACCCGGTGTCGATCTTGAGATGCAGCCGGGCCGCGCGGCCCGCCCGGCGGCTCGCCTCGACCATCTCGTCGAGCTGGGCGAGGCTGGCGCAGCCGAGGTCGACCCCGACGGTGATCCCGTCGTGCAACGGCAGACCGGGGTCGAGCAGCCAGGCCAGCACCGGCGCGGTGATGCCCGCCTCGCGCAGGCGCAGCGCCTCGTCGAGCGTGCAGACGCCCAGTTGGTCCGCGCCCGCGTCGAGCGCCGCGCGGGCGGCCGGCACCATGCCGTGGCCGTACCCGTCACCCTTGACCACCGCCATCAGCTCGGCGCTGGTGCCGGCCTTGAGCCGGGTCACGTTCTCCCGGATCGCGTCCAGGTCGACGCGCACCTCCGACTGCCACATGTCCTCAGCCTACTTCCGTCAATGATCATCAGAGCGGCGAGCCGGATGGGCGGCGCCCTCGCTACCTGACGTCGCCGCCCGGATCAGCCCAGCCGGGCCAGTACCGGACGCAACGCGGCGGCCACGTCGGGCGCGGTCACCGGACCGCCGCGCGCCGCCTCCCGGCCGGCCAGCCCGTGCAGGTACGCCGCCGCGGCGGCGGCCCGCTCCGGCGCCAGCCCGGCGGCGAGCAGCGAGCCGAGCAGCCCGGCCAGCACGTCACCGGTGCCTCCGGTGGCCAGTGCCGGGGTGCCGGTCGGATTCACGTACGCGCGGCCGTCGGGCGTGCCGATGACCGTGCGGTCCCCCTTGAGCAGCACCACCGCGTTCATCCAGGCGGCCAGCCGCAGCGCGGCGGCGACCCGGTCCTCCCCCGGCATCTCGCCGCAGAGCCGGGCGAACTCCCGGTCGTGCGGCGTCACCACTATCGGCGCGTCCCGGCCGCGCAGCCGGTCGGCCAGCTTGCCGTCCACCAGCAGCGTCAGGGCGTCCGCGTCGAGCACCACCGGCACCGGCGCGGCCAGCACCGCGCGCAGTTCGGCCGCGGACTCCTCGCCGGTGCCGAGCCCGGAGCCGCAGACCCACGCCTGCACCCGGCCGGCATCGGCGACCCGGCCGGTGGCGATCACCGACGGGTGCTGGTGCAGCACCTCGCCCTTGGCGCTCCCGGCGTAGCGGACCAGGCCGGTGGGACCGGCGAGCGCACCGGCGACCGAGAGCACCGCCGCGCCCGGGTAGGTGGCCGAGCCGGTGGCCACGCCGACGACGCCCCGGGAGTACTTCTCCGAGGACGCGCCGAGCGCCGGCCACCAGTCGGCCACGTCCGTCCGCTCGATCACCTGGAGCGCCGGAGTGCCACGCAGCCAGGGCGTCAGCCCGATGTCGACCAGCTCGACCTCTCCGGCCAGCTCGGCGGCCGGACCGACGACCAGGGCCGGCTTGAGCGCGCCGAAGGCGACGGTCACGTCGGCGCGCACCGCGCGGGGCCGCCCCGAGTCGGTGAGCGGGACGTGGCCAGTGTCGACGGCGACGCCGCTCGGCACGTCGACAGCGACCACCGTGGCGGGCGTGCCGTCGCGCCCACGCTGCCCGGTCAGGCTCGCGGCCAGCTGCTCTGCCGTCTCCCGCAGCCCGCCGGTGCCGCCGATGCCCACGATGCCGTCGAGCACCAGGTCGACCACCGCGGGTGGCCGGTCGGCCACCCGCCCCCCGGCGGCGCGCAGGGCGGTCAGGCCCTCGGCGTGCGCCCGGCCCGGCGTGAGGAGCAGCGCGGTCACCGCCGCGCCCCGGCGGGCCAGGTGCGCGCCCGCGTAGAGGGCGTCACCGCCGTTGTCGCCGGACCCGACGAGCAGCAGCACCCGGGCTCCGTAGACGCCACCCCGGTCGCCGAGCGACAACGCGCAGCGGCGGGCCAGCCCGGCCGCGGCCCGCTGCATCAGCGTGCCGGGCGGGAGGGTGGCCATCAGGCCCGCTTCCGCCGCGCGAACGTCGGCGACCCGCCACACCCGTCTCATGCCACCCCACCCCGTTCGTCGCGCCGGCTCAGCTTCCGCCCGCGGCTCCCCCGATCACGGCCTCAGCCTACCGGCGGTACGCGGCCCGGACCGGCTGACGGAGCGCCCCTGTGGATAACCCGGAACGTTGTCCACAGGGGTCGGCGGACGCTGTCCAGTGCCGCCTAGCCTCCCGGTGTCCGGGGCCGGCCGGTGGTGCCGGGCGAGGGAGGGCACGTGGTGGAGAAACCGTTCGACGTCGACCCGGGGCTGCTGCGCACGGTGGCGCGCGAGCTGGCCGACGACGCGTACCGACTGGCCAGCGGGCCGGGTGCGGCGCCGGAGTCGTTGCTGGTGGCGGCGCCGGACGGCTGGCGCTCCGGGACGGCGCTGGCCGACCTGGAGGCGGCGGTGCGGCGCTGGTCCGGCGCGCTCGGCACCCGGGTGGCCGACACCGCCGAGGCGTTGCGTCGCGGGGCGGACGGCTACGAGGCGGCGGACGAGCGCGCCGCCCGTCGGCTCGCCGGGGTGCTCCGGTGAACGGCGGCGCCGCCGACGTGCCGGCCGGTTACGCGCAGCTCTGGCGGGCCGACCCGGCCTCCTGGCTCACCGCCGCGACGGCATGGCGGGGACTCGCCGGGCCGGTACGGCGGCGCGCCGACGCGCTGGCCACCCGGATCGGCACGCTCCGCCCCGGGTGGTCGGGTACGGCCTCGACGGCGGCACAACGGCGGATCGGGGACCTGCGCACCGAGCTCACCGACGTGCTGCCGGCGTTGTTCGAGGTCGACCAGGTGCTCGCCGAGTTCGGCGCGCGCCTGGGCGCGGCGAAGGCCCGGCTCGGCGCCGAGGTGGCCCGCGCCGAGTCCGGTGGCCTGCTCGTGGACCGCACCGGAGCGGTCCGGCCCGATCCGGCCCGGCCGGTGGCGCGGGCCGGGCCGGCGGTGGTCGACGCGCGGGCCGGGATCCGGGGCGCGCTCACGCTCGCCGGGGCCGCCGACCGGGAGGCGGCCGTCCGGCTGGCGGAACTGACCACCGCGGCGGTGACCGGCTGGGTCAGCGTCCCGTCCGCGTGGCGGCCGGGCCCCGGTGCCGGGCCGGCCGAGGTGAGCCGCTGGTGGGCGGCGCTGAGCGCGGCCGAGCGGCGCTGGCTGGTGGGGCGGGAACCGGATCGAATCGGCCGCCTCGACGGGTTGCCGGCCGCCGCGCGGGACCAGGCCAACCGGCTGCTGCTCGGCCAGCGGCGGGAGCAGCTGCGCGTCCGGCGGCTCGCGCTGCTGCGCCCGCTTCCGGCCGGCCCGTTGGAGGCGTCCCGGCGGGTCCGGCTGGCCGGTGTCGAGGCGGCGTTACGCGGGCTGGACGGGCTCGGCGAGCGGCTGGCGTCGGGCGGGACGCCCCGGGCGTACCTGCTGGGGCTGGACCCGGCCGGCGACGGCCGCGCGGTGGTGGCGCTCGGGAACCCGGACCGCGCCGCCTCGGTGCTCACCTACGTCCCGGGCATGACCTCGGATCTCGCCGACGCCCCGGCCGAGCTGGGCCGGGCGGCCCGGGTGCTGCGGCGGTGCGCGGCGCTCGGGCCGGGCGACGAGGTGGCGGCGGTGCTCTGGCTGGACTACGACGCGCCGGACTTCCTCACCGACGCGGCCGGCACCCGGCAGGCCGAGGAGGCCGGTCCGGCGCTGCACCGGTTCCAGGAGGGGTTGCGGGCCGCGCACGAGGGCCCGCCGGCCCGGCAGACGGTTCTCGGGCACAGCTACGGCTCGCTCGTGGTCGGCGCCGCCGCCCGCGACCACGGGTTGAGCGCTGACGCCCTGGTCTTCGTGGGCTCCCCGGGAGTCGGCGTGGACCACGCCGCCGACCTGCGGATGCCCGCCGGCCAGGTCTGGTCGTCGACCGCGCCGGACGACGTGATCCGGCTGGCGCGCCCGCCGGACGAGCTGGCCCGCCGCGCGCTCCTGGCGGGTACGCCGCTCGGTCCGGCGCTCGCCGCGCTGGACGGGCACGGCGAGCGCCTCTGGTTCGGCGCCGACCCGAGCGCGCCGGGCTTCGGCGGCCGGCGCTTCCCGAGCGCCCCGCACGGCCACACCGGCTACTGGGATCCGGACAACCCGGCGCTGGACGGCATGGCCCGGATCGTGCTGGGCCGGTGACCGGCGCCCCCTCCGGCAGCCGCCCGCAGCCTTCCGGCGACCGCCCGCGAGGCAGGCCGGCAACGGCGCGGTCCCTCCGCCCGGTGAAGGGGCGGAGGGACCGTGGACGAGACCGGGCTACTCGACGGTGACCGACTTGGCCAGGTTCCGGGGCTGGTCGACGTCGTGCCCGCGGGCGGCGGCGATCTCGGCGGCCAGCACCTGTAGCGGCACGGTGGTCACCAGCGGCGCCAGCAGCGTCGGCGTACGCGGCACGTAGATCAGGTGGTCGGCGTAGCGGACCACGGCCTGGTCGCCCTCCTCGGCGATCACGATGGTGCGGGCGCCGCGGGCGCGTACCTCCTGGATGTTGGAGACGACCTTGTCGTGCAGCATGCCCCGGCCGACCGGGGAGGGCACGATGCAGATCACCGGGGTGCCCTTGTCGATCAGCGAGATCGGGCCGTGCTTCAGCTCGCCGGCGGCGAAGCCCTCGGCGTGCATGTACGCCAACTCCTTCAGCTTCAGCGCGCCCTCCAGCGCCACCGGGTAGCCCACGTGCCGGCCGATGAACAACACCGTCGGCTCGGACTTCAGCTCGCGGCCCAGCTCGCGGACCGGCTCGATGCGGTCCAGCAGCTCCCGCAGCTTGCCCGGCATCTCCTGGAGCTGGGCCACCACAGCGCCCACCTCGTCGGCGAACTTGATGCCGCGCACCTGGGCCAGGTGCAGGCCGATCAGGTAGCAGGCGACGACCTGGGTGAGGAACGCCTTGGTGGAGGCGACAGCGATCTCCGGCCCGCCGTGGGTGTAGAGCACCGCGTCGGACTCGCGCGGGATGGTCGAGCCGTTGGTGTTGCAGATCGCCAGCACGCGGGCCTTCTGCTCCTTGGCGTGGCGCAGCGCCATCAGCGTGTCCATCGTCTCGCCGGACTGCGAGATCACCACGATCAGCGTGGACCGGTCCAGCACCGGGTCGCGGTAGCGAAACTCGCTGGCCAGCTCCACCTCGCAGGGGATGCGGGTCCAGTGCTCGATGGCGTACTTGGCGACCAGGCCGGCATGGTAGGAGGTGCCGCAGGCGACGATGAAGATCTTGTCGACGTCGCGCAGGTCCTGCTCGCTGAGGCGGACCTCGTCGAGGGCGATCTCGCCGGTCTCGGTGAGCCGGCCCAGCAGCGTGTCGGCGATGGCCTGCGGCTGCTCCTCGATCTCCTTGAGCATGAACCAGTCGTAGCCGCCCTTCTCGGCGGCTGACGAGTCCCAGTCGATGTGGAAGTCCGTGCCGCTCGCCGGCTGACCGGCGAAGTCGGTGATGTCGATGCTGTCCGGCGTGATCAGGACGATCTGGTCCTGCCCCAGCTCGACCGCGTCCCGGGTGTGCTCGATGAACGCGGCGACGTCGCTGGCCAGGTAGTTCTCGCCGTCGCCCCGGCCGACCACCAGCGGCGAGTTGCGCCGGGCGCCGACCACCGCGCCGGGGATGCCGGCGTCGACGGCGAGCAGCGTGAACGCGCCCTCCAGGCGCCCGCAGACCACGCGCATGGCGGCGGTGAGGAGCTGCGGGCTGTCGGTCTCACCGACCGCGCGCAGGTCGGCCAGCGCGCGGGCGATCAGGTGCGCGGCGCATTCGGTGTCGGTGTCGCTGGCGAACTCGACACCCTCGTCCTCCAGCTCGGCGCGGAGCTTCGCGAAGTTCTCGATGATGCCGTTGTGGATCACCGCGACCCGGCCGTCCGGGGAGAGGTGCGGGTGGGCGTTGCGGTCGGTCGGGCCGCCGTGCGTGGCCCAGCGGGTGTGGCCGATGCCGGTGGTGCCGTCGCCGATGCCGATCGGGCTGGCGGCGCAGTCCTCGGGGTTGTCCGCCGCCCGCTCGGAGAGGACCTTCTCCAGGTTCGCGAGCTTGCCGGCCTTCTTCTCGATCAGCAGCTCGTCCTCGCAGACCACGGCGACACCGGCCGAGTCGTAGCCGCGGTATTCGAGCCGCCGCAGTCCGTCGAGCACGATGCCGAGCGCCGGGCGGGCGCCGGCGTAACCCACGATTCCACACATGGTCCGCAGCCTAACCGAGTTTCGCTCATCGCGCGTGCTCGGAAGGCGGGTTAACGAACACTGAATTTGAGCGAACCGGACGCCGGGACGACCATTGCCGGACAAGGCCACCATACGGGTCGTTCGGACCCTCCCGGACCGGTCCGGGACGCGGCACGCGGACCGTCGGCCGGGACCGCACCGTGGCCCGCGCCGCCTACATTGAGGCCGGGTGCCCGTCCCCCGGGCCCACCGTCCCGCAGTCGTCCGCGCCTTACCCCTGTGAGCTGAGCCGATGTCCGAGACGACCCCCACCCCCGAGCCGGCCGCCGGGCCGGTCGACCCGACCGCCCCGCAGCCCTCCATGTGGACGCCGCCGGACCCGCTGGCCGCTCCGCAACCCTGGGCTCCGCCCGAGCCCTGGTCGCCGTCCCCGGCTCCGGCCCCCTGGCCGGAGCCGGGCCCGGAGAGCCCGCCCGGAACCGACCCCGCCACCTCCCCGGGCGGCGCGGTGGCCGAACCCGCCGACCCCGCCGAACCAGCTAAACCGGCCGAACCGGCGAAACCAGCCAGACCGGTGGAACCGGCGAAGCCAGCCGAAGCAGCGAAACCGGCCGCCCCGGTGGAAGCGGTGGAACCGGCGAAACCGGCCGAGCCGTCGCGTCCGGCCGTCCCGGCGGGCTCCGGCAATCCGCAGTCGTCAGTTGTCCGGGGCGCACCCGGTTGGCCGTTCCGGCCCGGCGCCTCGGGCGTACCCGGCTCGTCGGCGCGGCCGGGCCGGGTGCCCGGCTCCCTCCCGCCGCTGTACGCGCATCCCGCCCCGCCGACCCGCCGCAGCGGCGGTAGCTGGGCGTTCGGCATCGTCACCGTCCTGGCGATCCTCGCCGTCGGCCGCATCTGGATGTTCTACATCAACAGCCCCATCAACGGCGGGACAGCCCCGGGCGGGAGCTACGACGCCCCGACGCCGGTGCGGTCCAGCGAGCGGGCCGTCACGCCGGAGCGTCGGTTCTCGACGCCGGCGACCACACCGTCCGGCGGTCCCGGCCGGTTCACAGTGCTGTACGAGGTCACCGGCACGGCCCGTGAGGCGGTGGTGCTGTTCCACGACGCCGACGCCAAGTTCCTCCAGCCCGACAACGTGGCCATGCCCTGGCGGCTGAAGTTCACCACCAACAACCGCGACCAGGTGCGGCTCGTCGCCACCTCGATCGGCTCGGGCAACGTGACCTGCCAGATCACCATTGACGGCCAGGTGGTCGTCAGTCACTCGGGCCGGTACGGCGTGGACTGCTTCATCCCGTGAGCCGTCTTCATCCCGTGAGCCGTCGGCGGCGGGTCGTAGGGTGGGCGCCGTGACAACCACCGATCCGCTCGTGGCCCGGATGCGGCCGTTCGGCACCACCGTGTTCGCCGAGATGTCCGCGCTGGCCGTGCGTACCGGCGCGGTCAACCTGGGGCAGGGCTTCCCGGACACCGACGGCCCGCCGGAGATGCTCGCCGCCGCCGCCGAGGCGCTGCGTACCGGCCACAACCAATACCCGCCCGGCCCGGGGATCCCCGCGCTGCGCGCCGCCGTTGCCGACCACCAGCGGCGGTTCTGGGGCCTGGAGTACGACCCGGACGGCGAGATCGTGGTGACGGCCGGCGCCACCGAGGCGGTCGCGGCGAGCATCCTCGCGCTCTGCGAGCCGGGCGACGAGGTGATCTGCTTCGAGCCGTACTACGACTCGTACGCCGCCTCGATCGCGCTCGCCGGTGCGGTGCGCCGCCCGGTGACGCTGCGTCCCGGTGCCGACGGCCGGTACACCTTCGACCCGGACGCGCTGCGCGCCGCGTTCGGGCCTCGTACCCGGCTGGTGCTGCTGAACTCGCCGCACAACCCGACCGGCAAGGTCTTCACCGCCGACGAGCTGACAACGGTCGCCGAGCTGTGCCGGGAACACGACGTGTACGCGGTCACCGACGAGGTCTACGAGCACCTGGTCTTCACCGACGCCGCCGAGCCGCACGTGCCGCTCGCCACGCTGCCCGGCATGCGGGAGCGGACGCTGCGCATCTCGTCGGCCGGCAAGACGTTCTCCTGCACCGGCTGGAAGGTCGGCTGGGTGAGCGGGCCGGCGCCGCTGGTGGCCGCCGTGCTGCGGGTCAAGCAGTTCCTGACGTTCGTCAACGCCGGGCCGCTGCAACCCGCGGTCGCGGTGGCGCTCGGGCTGCCGGACGCGTACTTCACCGGGTTCCGGGACGACATGCAACGTCGGCGGGACCAGCTCGTCGCCGGGCTCGCCGACGCCGGGTTCGGCGTGCTCACGCCGGAGGGGACCTACTTCGTCACCGCCGACGTCACGCCGCTCGGCGGCCGGGACGGGGTGGAGTTCTGCCGGGCGCTGCCGGAGCGCTGCGGCGTGGTGGCGGTGCCGACGCAGGTGTTCTACGACGACGTGGCGGCCGGCCGGCACCTGATCCGGTTCGCGTTCTGCAAGCGGCCGGAGGTGCTGGCCGAGGCGGTGACCCGGCTGCGGCGGGTCCGGAAAGACGGATGAGCGACGGGTACACCGCGCGGCTGCGACGGCTCGCCGCCCAGCGCCGCAGCGACACGATGCTCTCGGGCGTACGCCCGGCATCGGTACGGGAGCAGCTCACCGCGCTCGGCGCGACGGCCGGTGACGACCTGCCCGACCTGTACGGCGAGGGCGGACCCGTGGCCGAGCTGGAGTTGCGGTATGCGCGGGCCTGGCGGCACCGCTACGGCGGCACGCTGTTCCAACAGTGGCCGGCGGCGCTGGCCGCCCTGCCCGGCGCCCGGGTGTACCCGGCTCCGCCGCACACCCACCAGTTCCGGTTCTGGCTGCCGTATCCGGCGGCGGCGCTGGACGCGGCCAACCTCGCCCTGGCCGAGGAGGAGCGAGCCTGGTTCGTCGGCGGCTGGCGGGACACCGACGTGTCCGGGCTGGCGCTGGCCGAAGTGACGGTGGCGGGGCCGGCGCGGGAGCTGGACGCCGACGCGGTGGCCGACCTGGCCGCCCGCTTCCTGCGCCGGGTACGCACGACCTGATCGCGCCGCCTGTCCACCTTGCCGCCGTGGCTACCGACGCACCGGCCGGCCGTTCCCATGCCACCGTCCGGGCCGGCGGGCGCGTCGAGCCGGTCGCTCAGCCCGCGGCCCGCGCGGCGCCGGGTTCCGGCCGGTCCGCGGCCGACCGCCCAGGCACGCCGTTCCCGCTGGACGCCGCCGCGGCGAGACCGGCGAGGGTGACGCCGTCGTCGGCGAGCAGCGCCGCCTCCGCGTCGTCCACGAAGGCCAGGTCGGCCTCGACGTGCCGGATGGCGGCCGAGAGCAGCAGCCGGACCACGGGGTCGTCGGCGTGCCGGCGCGATCCGTCGAGGTTGCGCAGCTCCCGCATGAGATGGCCGCGTTGGTTGGCCAGCACGAGCCGGACGGTCTCTGCCGCGCCGGAGCGGGCGGCGGAGGTCACCTTGAGGAAGAAGTCGTCCCGGAAACCGCCGCTGCGCGGGCTGGGCTCGGACAGCCAGCGGTCGAGTTCGGCCCGGCCGTCGAGGGTGATCTCGTAGACCACCCGGTCGGGCTTGACCGGCTGGGGCTGCCGCTCGGCCACCACCAGTCCGTCCCGGGAGAGACGGTCGAGGATCTGGTAGAGGTGCCCGATGTTGAGCGGCCCCCACTGCGGCCCGACCGCCGCCTCGAAGGCGCCCTTCAGCTCGTAGCCGTGGCTGGGGCCCCGGGCCAGCAGGGCCAGGACCGCGTGCTGGATAGCCACAGTCGTCTCCGATCCGGTTCGGACAGGCACCCGGGCGGGGCCTTGCATTGTCACAATGTATCGCGCACAGTGTGCTCAGCACACGGGGAGGCGCGATGGTCGGGTTCATCTGGGGTCAGCTTCGCGGCCGGGCCGGACGGTCGGTCGCGCTGCTGGCCGGCGTGCTGGTGGCCACCACCGGCTTCGTGGTCCTCACCGGCGCCACGACCACCTCCCGCCTCGCCGTCACCGGCGCGGTGGAACGCCAGACCCGCGCCGCCTACGACATCCTGGTGCGGCCCAAGGGCACCCGCACCCCGTTGGAGTCCGAACGCGGGCTCGTCCGGCCCAACTACCTGTCCGGCACCTACGGCGGAATCACCACCGCACAGTACGACCAGGTCAGGGCCATCGAGGGAGTCGACGTCGCGGCCCCGATCGCCATGCTCGGCTACTCCACCACCTCCATCGCGATGTCACTGGACGTGACCGCGACGGTGGATCCGTCCCTCGACCGGCAACTCATCCGGATCGACCGCGAGTTCCTCGCCGAACGCGGCCTCAGCCATGCCGCCGCCGAACCGACATACGTGTACGTCACCACCCGCCCGCTGGCCTACCCGGTCACCGGCGACCAGTACTACCCGGACGCGGTCCGGTACACCGACGGGCGGACGTACGACACCAACGACTGCGGGCTGCTGCCCCGCGAGGTGCTGCCCGGTGGGCGTACCGCACCCATCTGCGACCTGCGGGGCGAACTGCTGCACGACCTCAGCGACCGGCGGATCTGGCAGGTCGAGGCGTTCCGGATGCTGCCCGGCGGTCGTTTCGAACGGCCGGACGTGCGGTCGCCCGCCACCGCCGGCGAGGCGCTCGCGCCGCTGTCCCGCCTGACCGTGACCGTGCGCCTCACCGTGCCGTTCCTGCTCGCCGCCGTCGACCCGGCCGCCGAACAGGAGCTGGTGGGCCTGGACGACGCGGTGGTCGACGGCCGGCCGCTCACCGCCGCCGAGACCACCGTGGTGGCCAGGTTGGGCGGTGGGCTGTCCAGCCGGACCGTGCCGGTGCTCGCCACCAGCCGGCCGTTCCTCGACGGCGCGGTCCGGGCCACGTTCACCCGCACCCGGCTCGACGCGAGCATCGCCGGCGTCCCGCCACGGGAACTGGCACAACGGCTGCGCGGTCTGCCGTCCACCGCGGCCGGCGGCGCGGAACGCGACGCGGTGAGCGCGTACCGGTCGCAGCTCGCCGCCGGGCTCGGACCCGACGCCTGCTGCCACGGCCAGCTCCAGGTCGTCGTGCAGCCGGGGCAGGCGACGTACGACCGGATGCCCGACGGCAGCCTGCGGGTCCGCCCGGTCACCGCCGACCCCGCCGTGTACGGCAGCTCGCG
Source organism: Micromonospora sp. NPDC005686 (assembly GCF_042871665.1). NCBI lineage: Bacteria > Bacillati > Actinomycetota > Actinomycetes > Micromonosporales > Micromonosporaceae > Micromonospora > Micromonospora sp. NPDC005686. Next base: position 633,833 of record NZ_JBIAIY010000002.1, on the reverse strand, counting down.
GGACCTGGTCACCATGCCCCGCCCATGGCTCAGCGAGGACACCGGCCACCGCCCGTTGACCTCGTTGCGGCTCGGCACCGGCAGACAGGACGTCCGGCAGTGGAAGGCCGTCGGGCTGTTCGACCCGGAGAAGCTCACCGGCTTCAGCGACGTGGGCAGGGTGCCGCTGGAGACGTACGAGCCGCCGCGTGCCGAGGGTGCGGACGCGCGCAGCCGGGACGCGCTCGGCGGACGGCCGCTGGAGCCCAGCGGCAACCCGTCCGGTTACCTGTCCGCGCCCCCACTGCTGCTCACCAACCTGGCCAGCCTGCCCGGGCTGCTCGCGGCCGGCAACAGCCCGCAACGCGCCGCCCCGATCAGCGCGATCCGGGTCCGGGTGGACGACGTGGACGGCTACAGCGAGCGCGCCGCCGAGCGGGTCCGGCTGACCGCCGAGCGGATCGCCGTGGCCACCGGTCTCGACGTGGACATCACCCTCGGCTCCTCCCCCGCCCCGCAGACAGTCGACCTGCCCGCGGGCGACTTCGGCCGCCCCGGCCTGCGACTGGCCGAGAACTGGTCGGCGCTCGGTGTCGCGTCGGTCATCACCAGGGCGGTCGACCGCAAGAGCGCCGTGCTGTTCGCCCTGGTGCTGGTGGTCTGCGCCCTGTTCCTCGGCAACGCGGTCACCGCGGCGGTCCGGGACCGCCGTTCCGAGCTCGCCGTCCTCGCCTGTCTCGGCTGGTCGGCCCGGCGCATCGGAGCGCTCGTCCTCGGTGAGGTCGCCGTTCTGGGCCTGGTCGCCGGGCTCCTCGCCGTCGGTCTCGCGGCACCCCTCGGCCGCGCCCTCGGCATTGGCGTCGACTGGCGGCAGGCGCTGCTCGCCGTACCGGTGGCGTTGCTGCTGTCGCTGGCGGCGGGCCTGCCGCCGGCGCTGCGGGCCGCCCGCACCCACCCCGTCGCGGCCCTGCGGCCCCAGGTGGCCGGCGTCTTCCGAGCCCGGCGGGCCCGGACCGTCGCCGGGATGGCCCTGGTCAACCTGGCCCGCACCCCGGGGCGGACCCTGCTGGGCGCCGCCGCGCTGGCCATCGGCGTGGCCGCCCTCACCCTGGTCGCAGCGGTCACCTACGCCTTCCGCGGCGCGGTCGTCGGCAGCCTGCTCGGCGACACCGTGTCGCTGAGTGTGCGCGGCGCCGACACCCTCGCCGCGGCGGCCACCGTGCTGCTGGGTGCCGCCGCCGTCGCCGACGTCCTCTACCTGGACATCCGGGATCGCGCCGCCGAGTTGGCCACGCTGCGCGCCACCGGCTGGACCGACGGCGCCCTCGCCCGCCTCGTCGGCTGCCAGGCCCTGTTCCTCGGTGGGATCGGCGCGCTCACCGGGGCCGGTCTCGGGCTCGGCGGAGCGGCCTGGCTGGTGGGTGAGGTGCCCTCCGCCCTGGTCACCGTCGCGGCTGTGGTGGCCGGGGCCGGGGTGGCGGTCACCTGCCTCGCGGCGCTCGTTCCCGCCGCGCTGCTGCACCGCCTGCCCACCGCACGCCTACTGGCAGAGGAGTGACAATGGACCCGACCTCCGGAAGCACGGTGCGCACGGACCGGCTGGTCCGCGAGTTCCGCACCGGCACCGCGCGGCTCACCGCCGTCGACGAGGTCTCCCTGGAGATCGCCGGCGGCTCGGTGGTGGCGCTGACCGGGCCGAGCGGCTCGGGCAAGTCGACGCTTCTGCACCTGATCGGCGCGATCGAGCGGGCCGACCGGGGCAGCCTGACCGTCGACGACGTGGAGGTCACCGCGCTGCGCCGGGGCGCGCTGGCCCGCTACCGGCAGCGGGTCGGGTTCGTGTTCCAGCGGTACCACCTGCTGCCGGCGCTGACGGTGCTCGACAACGTGATCGCACCGGTGCTGCCGCTGCCGGGCCGGGCCGACCACGCCGCCCGCGCCCGGGAACTGCTCGCGGCCGTCGGCCTCCAGGGGCGGGAACGGGCCCTGCCGGCGCAACTCTCCGGCGGTCAGCAGCAGCGGGTCGCCATCGCCCGGGCGCTGATGGGCAGACCACGGCTGCTGCTTGCCGACGAACCCACCGGCAACCTGGACTCCGCCACCGGCGCGCAGATCCTGGACCTGCTCCTCGACCTGCGCGAGCGGCACGGCATGACGATCCTGCTGGCCACGCACGAGCGGGCCATCGCCGCCCGGTGCGACCGCCTGATCCGGCTCGGCGACGGCCGGCTCGTCGAGGACATCGACCTCACCGACGGCGAAGACCCGGCCGAGACGTTCGACCGGGCCTCCCGCCTGCGACTCTGAAGCGGCGCTCCGCGCCCGGTCAGGCGACCGGGCTGGCGGTGCGGACCTGCTCGGCGATGCGCTCGGCGACCTCGCGCGCGGTGTCCTCGGTGGCCGCCTCGACCATGACCCGCACCAGCGGCTCGGTACCGGAGGGGCGCAGCAGCACCCGGCCGGTCTCGCCCAGCTCCGCCTCGGCGCGCTCCACCTCGGCCCGGACCGCGGGTGCGGCGGCGCCGACGGTACGGTCGCCGACCGGCACGTTGATCAGCACCTGGGGCAGCTTGGTGATCACGGCGGCCAACTCGGCCAGCGAGGTGCCGGTGGCGGCCATCCGTGCCATCAGGTGCAGGCCGGTCAGCACGCCGTCGCCGGTGGTGGCGTAGGCGGGCAGCACGATGTGGCCGCTCTGCTCGCCGCCGAGCGCCAGGCCGGAGGCGCGCAGCTCCTCCAGCACGTACCGGTCGCCGACCTTCGTCTCGACCAGCCGGATGCCCTGCTCGGACATGGCCAGCCGGAGACCGAGGTTGCTCATCACGGTGGCCACAAGGGTGTCCTGGGTCAGCTCGCCGGCGTCCCGCATGGCCAGCGCGAGGATCGCCATGACCTGGTCACCGTCGACCTCGTCCCCGTCGGCGGTGACCGCGACGCAGCGGTCGGCGTCGCCGTCGTGGGCGATGCCGAGGTGGGCGCCGTGCTCGACCACCGCGGCGCGCAGCGCGTCGATGTGGTTGGAGCCGCACTCGTCGTTGATGTTGAGCCCGTCCGGCTCGGCGTGGATGGCGATCACCTCGGCGCCGGCCTCCCGGTAGGCGACCGGGGCGACGTCGGCCGCCGCGCCGTTGGCGCAGTCGACCACGACCTTGATCCCGTCGAGGCGGTGCGGCACGGTGCCGACCAGGTGCTGCACGTAGTGGTCGGCGCCGTCGAGCAGGTCGTTGACCCGGCCGACACCGGCGCCGATCGGGCGCTTCCAGGCGGTGGTGGCGTTCGCCTTCACCGCCGCCTCGATCCGCATCTCGATCTCGTCGGGCAGCTTGTGCCCGCCGGCGGCGAACAGCTTGATGCCGTTGTCCGGCATCGGGTTGTGCGAGGCGGAGAGCATCACGCCCAGGTCGGCCTTGATCTCGGCGGTGAGGAACGCCACCGCCGGGGTGGGCAGCACGCCGACCCGGACCACGTTGGCCCCGGCGCTGGTGAGCCCGGCGACCACCGCCGCCTCCAGCATCTCGCCGCTGGCGCGGGTGTCCCGGCCGACCACCGCGAGCGGCGGATGACTCTTGTCGGTCTCGGCCAGCGTGTGCGCCGCAGCCACCGCGACCGCCAGCGCCAACTCCGGGGTGAGATCCGCGTTCGCCCGCCCGCGTACGCCGTCCGTGCCGAACAACCGGCCCATACCCGCCAACCTCCGTGGAACTGCCGATGAGAGGAGAAACGCGGAACGGCCGGTCCGCCTCCCGGGAAGGGAAGGCGAACCGGCCGTCCGTCAGAAGTACAAGACGCTTGTGATGATCAGCGCTTCGAGTACTGGGGAGCCTTGCGGGCCTTCTTGAGGCCGTACTTCTTGCTCTCCTTGACCCGGGCGTCACGGGTCAGGAAGCCGGCCTTCTTCAGGGCCGGGCGGTCGTCGGGCTCGTTGACGATCAGCGCCCGGGCGATGGCGAGCCGCAGCGCGCCGGCCTGGCCGGTGGTGCCGCCGCCACGCAGGTTGGCGATCACGTCGAAGGCCTCGGGCTTCTCGGCGGTGACCAGCGGGTCCTTGATGAGCTGCTGGTGCACCTTGCTCGGGAAGTAGGCCTCGAGGTCGCGGCCGTTGCAGGTGATCTTGCCGGTGCCCGGCACGATCCGGACCCGGACGATGGCTTCCTTGCGCCGACCCACGGTCTGGATCGGGCGGTCACCACGGGGCGCGCGCGCGACGGGCGCCGGCGCCTCGGTGGCCTCGGGGGCGACCTCGGTGGCGGTGATGTCGGTCATGCTGCTTCCTTCGCCCGCGCTCACTGCGCGATCTGCTTGATCTCGAACGGCACCGGCTGCTGCGCGGTGTGCGGGTGCTCGGCACCGGCGTAGACCTTCAGCTTCTTGATCAGCTGACGGCCCAGCTTGTTGTGCGGGAGCATGCCCTTCACGGCCAGCTCGATGGCCCGCTCGGGCCGCTTGGTGAGCAGCTCGTCGTAGCCGACCCGCTTCAGACCACCCGGGTAACCGGAGTGGCGGTAAGCGACCTTGGTCTGACGCTTGTTGCCGGTCAGCGCGACCTTGCCCGCGTTCACGATGACGACGAAGTCGCCCGTGTCGACGTGCGGCGCGAAAGTCGGCTTGTGCTTGCCACGCAGGAGCGTGGCGGCGTGGGTCGCCAGGCGGCCCAGCACGACATCAGAGGCGTCGATGACGTGCCACTGACGCTCGATCTCACCCGGCTTCGGGCTGTACGTACGCACAGGTCTACCTTGTCTCGTCGTCGGTCTGGGGTCGCGCGCCGAGGTGACCGGGAGTTCCCGGCCGGACCAGCGCGCACGAACGACCAAGCGTACCTGAGCGGCACGCCTAAGAATGTCGTACAACAGCAGGCAACGATACCCGGCCGCCCGGTGGCAGGTCAAAACGGGGTCGAGCCGCGCGTGGCCTGCGGGTTCGTCATGGCGCAGGTCACACACCGACCAGCGTACGCGACCCGGGACGCAGGTAGACCACCCAGGTCACCACGAAGCAGAGCGCGTACCAGCCGATGAACGCCAGGTAGGCGGCGTCGGCCGTGCCGGAGGTCAGGAACGACTGCCGGAACGCCACGTTCACCAGCACCCCGCCGGAGGCGCCGACCGCCCCGGCGATGCCGATCACCGCGCCGGCCAGCCGCCGGGAACGCCGCTGCGCCGCCTCCGGGTCGCCGGTCAGCTCCCCCTCCGCGACGGCCCGGGCCCGGAAGATCGCCGGGATCATCTTGTACGTCGAGCCGTTGCCGATCCCGGAGAACACGAACAGCGCCAGGAACCCGGCCAGGTAGAGCGGAAACGACCGGTCCCGGGCGGCGTACAGCACCAGCCCGGCGCCGGCGGCCATCGCCACGAAGTTCCAGAACGTGACGCGGGCCCCGCCCAGCCGGTCGGCGAGCTGACCGCCCACCGGCCGGATCAGCGAGCCGATCAGCGGCCCGAGGAAGGTCAGCCAGGCCGCGTCCACCGGCGTCGGGAACCGGTCGTGGAACTGGAGCTGGAGCACCTGCCCGAAGGCGAAGCCGAAGCCGATGAACGAGCCGAACGTGCCCACGTAGAGCAGCGACATCACCCAGGTGTGCGGCTCGCGGGCGGCCGCGCGCAGCGCGCCCGGCTCGTTGCGCGCCCCCGGCACGTTGTCCAGCCAGCGGGCCGCTGCCAGCGCGGCCAGCACGATCAGCGGCAGATAGACAGCCGGCACGAACCGGGGGTACGCGGCGCCTACGGTCGCCAGCACCGCGAGCCCCACCAGTTGCACGGCCGGTACGCCCAGGTTGCCGCCACCGGCGTTGAGCCCCAGCGCCCGGCCCTTGAGCCGCTCCGGGAAGAACAGGTTGATGTTCGCCATCGAGGAGGCGAAGTTGCCGCCGCCGACGCCGGACAGGCAGGCGAGCACCATCAGCGTGGCGTACGACACCCCGGGCTCGATCAGCAGTGCCATCGGCACCGCCGGCACCAGCAGCAGCAGGGCGCTCACGATGGTCCAGTTCCGGCCGCCGAAGCGCGCCACGGCCAGCGTGTACGGCAGGCGCAGCACCGCCCCCAACGCGGCCGGCACGGCGGTGAGCAGGAACTTCCCGGCCGGGTCGATGCCGTACCCGGGGCCGAGGAACAGCACCATGACCGACCAGAGGCTCCACACCGAGAAGCCGACGTGCTCGGCGAAGATCGAGACGTACAGGTTGCGCCGGGCCACCCGGGCGCCACCGGCGGCCCAGAACGCCGGGTCCTCCGGCCGCCATTCGGTGAGCCGGCCGGCGTCGGCGGCCGGCGGCGTGGTGGGTGCGGAAACGAGCGTGCTCACGGGCGACTCCTCCTCGTCGGCGACGAGGCGACGCTAGGAGCCGGTGGTTTCCCCGGCGTGCCCCGCGCGCGTCGGCCCGGCAACGGAGACCGCACGTCCGCCGGGCGGCACCGGTGAGACGGTCACAACTCCTGGAGAATCCGCAGCGCCCGGCCGACCCGCTGCATGGTCTCGGTGTCGGCCACGTCCACGCACTCGGCGAACCACTTCTTCATCGGTGCGGAGATCCGGTCGGGCATCACCACGTACGCGCCCATCCGCACGGCGAGCGGCGAGTCGCGCAGCAGCGACTCCTCGACCACCTCGGCCACGATCACGATGGGCACCGCGGTGGCGTTGTAGACGTCTGAGCTGATCACCAGACCGAGTCGTTCCCGGGCGCCGGAGATGCGCCAGATCTCGCCTCTACGCAGCACGCGGACGTCCGCCGAACAGGGCGTCGTGGACGAGCGCGACCTCCTGGGCGTCGGCCAGGGAGGCGGCTTCCAGGTCCAGGCCGGCCCGGCCGACCGCGTCGGCGTGCGCGGTGAAGACCTCGCGCAGCGCCTTCTCCCGGGCGGCCTGGTCCATCCAGGCGGAGAGGGAGAGCCCTTCCCGCTTGGCGAACCGGCGTGCCTCCTCGATCGTCTCGTCGGAGAACGACAGCGTCACCTTGGCGGTCATGCCGAGAAGACTACCCAACGGTATGACCGCCAGTCATCCTCGTTCCCGCCGATCAGGGAATCGGGCAGGGCCTTCAGGGCCGCCGACCACCGAACACCGCGAAACGCCACTCCTTGAAGAAGCAGTCCACGTCCACCAGGCCCGCCTCGGCCAGCCAGCGGCACTGCTCGGCCACCGGGGCCGGGCGGTCGTGCCGCATCCGCTCCCGGGCACCGGCGATCTCCTCGGCGTCGGAGCCCATCTCGGTGATCCGCGCCGTCCACACCTCGTCGTAGCGGCGGTCCAGCGCCGGGGTCGGCCCGGCCACCTGCTCGGCGTTGACGAACACCCCGCCGGGGACCAGCACGTCGGCCGCCCGCCGGTACAGCGCCCGCTTGCCGGAGTCGTCGAGGTGGTGGATGGCCAGCGCGGACACCACCGCGTCGTACCGCCCCTCGGGCAGCGGGTCGGCCAGGTCGGCGTGGACCGTGCGATGGGGCACGCCGCGTTCTTCCAGGTGCCCGGCGGCCACCGCGAGCATGCCGGCGGCGCCGTCCACGAGCGTCAGGCGAACGCCGGGGACGGCCGCGGTCAGCAGGAGGGACAGCAGGCCGGTGCCCGCGCCCAGGTCGAGCACCTCGGGGGTACGCCCGGCGGCGAGCGCGGCACGCAGCGGCGGCGCGGCCACCTCGACGGCGGCGCCGTAGAAGGCGTCGAAGCAGGGCACCAGGCGGCGTCGGGCCTGGTCGTAGGTGCCGGCCACCGCGTCGAACGCGTCCGTCACACTCATGGCGTCTCCCAAAATATGAGATTATTGTCTCACATTCTAAACCCTGCGGCCGGTCTCGTCACCTGCGTGCGGTGTGAAGCGCTCGTGACAGGACCGAAACAGAGCAGACCCGGACCGGAAACCGCCCGACGGCACGCTTTTCCGACATGACAGACGGTGCACGCACGGCGACGCGAACGGGGCCACGTCCCGTCGAGGTCGCCACGCACTGCCCGTACTGCGCCTTGCAGTGCGGCATGTCGCTGCGCTCCACCGGCGACGGTGTCGAGGTCGGCGCCCGCGAGTTTCCCACCAACCGGGGCGGGCTGTGCCAGAAGGGCTGGACCGCCGCCGACCTGCTCGACCATCCGGACCGGCTCACCACCCCGCTGCTGCGCGACCGGCCCGGCGGCGAACTGCGCCTGGCGACCTGGGACGAGGCGCTCGACCGCGTGGTCGCCGGCCTTCGGGAGGTGCAGCACCGGCACGGGCCGGACGCGGTCGCCGTCTTCGGCGGCGGCGGCCTCACCAACGAGAAGGCGTACGCGCTCGGCCGCTTCGCCCGGGTGACGCTGCGGACCCGGCACATCGACTACAACGGGCGCTGGTGCATGTCGTCGGCCGCCGCGGCCGGCAACCGGGCGTTCGGGATCGACCGTGGACTGCCGTTCCCGCTCGCCGACCTCGGGCACGCGGACACGCTGCTGCTCGTCGGCGCGAACCCGGCCGAGACCATGCCGCCGCTGATGCGGCACGTCGCCGACCTGCGGGCACGCGGCGGCCGGGTGATCGTGGTCGACCCGCGCGTCACCGCCACGGCCCGGCAGGCCGACCTGCACCTGCAACCCCTGCCCGGCACCGACCTCGCGGTGGCGAACGCGCTGCTGCACATCGCGTTCACCGAGGGCTGGCTGGACCGGGCGTACGTGGCGGAGCGGACCACCGGCTTCGACGAGGTGCGACGGACGGTGGCCGGCTACTGGCCGGCGGAGGTGGAACGGCTCTCCGGCGTGCCGGTGGCCGACCTGTACGCGACCGCCCGCGCGCTGGCCACAGTGGACCACGCGGTCATCCTCACCGCCCGGGGCGCCGAGCAGCACGCCAAGGGCGTCGACACGGTGACCGCCTTCATCAACCTGGCGCTCGCCCTGGGCCTGCCCGGCCGCCCCGGCTCCGGCTACGGGTGCCTGACCGGGCAGGGCAACGGGCAGGGCGGCCGGGAACACGGGCAGAAGGCCGACCAGCTCCCCGGCTACCGGCGCATCGACGACCCGGCGGCCCGTGCGCACGTCGCCGGGGTGTGGGGCGTCGAACCGGACGCGCTGCCCGGGCCGGGGGTGCCGGCGTACCAGCTTCTCGACGCGCTCGGCACGCCGTCCGGCGCGCGGGCACTGCTTGTCTTCGGGTCCAACCCGGTCGTGTCCGCGCCCCGCGCCGCCCGGGTCGAGTCCCGGCTGCGCGCCCTGGACCTGCTGGTGGTGGCGGACTTCGTCCGCTCCGAGACGGCCGAGCTGGCCGACGTGGTGCTGCCGGTCGCCCAGTGGGCCGAGGAGGACGGGACGATGACCAACCTGGAGGGCCGGGTGCTGCGCCGCCGGGCGCTGCGCGAACCACCCGCCGGAGTCCGTACCGAGCTGGCGATCCTCGCCGCGCTCGCCGCACGGCTGACCGGCGGCGGGACGCCGCTGCCGGCCGACCCCCGCGAGGTCTTCGCGGAACTGGGCCGGGCCTCGGCCGGCGGGCCGGCCGACTACGCCGGAATCACCTGGGACCGGATCGACACCGACACCGGCGTCTTCTGGCCCTGTCCGGACCGGGACGGCCCGGACACTCCCCGGCTGTTCGCCGACCGCTTCCCCACCCCGGACGGGCGGGCCCGGTTCCATCCGGTGACCCACCGGCCGGCCGCCGAGCCGGTGTGCGCCGACTACCCGCTGCACTTCACCACCGGCCGGGTGCTGGCTCAATACCAGTCCGGCGCGCAGACCCGGCGGGTGGCCGCGTTGCGCCGCGCCGCGCCCGGCGGCTTCGTCGAGCTGCATCCCGACCTGGCGGCCCGGATCGGCGTGACCGAGGGGACACCGGTGCGGGTGGTCTCCCGCCGGGGTGAGCTGCGCGCGCCGGCAAGGCTCAGCACGGCGATCCGGCCGGACACCGTCTTCGCGCCGTTCCACTGGCCCGGCGCGCAACGCGCCAACTCGGTCACCAACGACGCCCTCGACCCGGTCTCCGGCATGCCCGAGTTCAAGATCTGCGCGGTCCGGGTGGAGCCGGCATGAACGAGCGCATCGTCGTCGCCGGCTACGGCATGGCCGGCGCCCGGCTCGCCGCCGAGCTGCACGCGCGCGGCGGGGACCGGCGGATCACCGTGCTCGGGGCGGAGCCGCACCGCGCGTACAACCGGATCATGCTCTCCACGCTGCTCGCCGGGCGCATCGGCGAGCCGGACGTGGAGCTGGTCGAAGCAGTCGGGCCGGGGATCGAGGTCCGCACCGGCGCGGCCGTCACCGCCGTCGACCGGGCCGCCCGCGAGGTGGTCACCGCCGACGGCGACCGGCACGGGTACGACCACCTGGTGCTCGCCACCGGCAGCCGGGCGGTGGTGCCGCCGCTGCCGGGCCTCGCGCCGCTGCCCGAGCGGGTCGTCCCGTTCCGCACGCTCGGCGACTGCCGACGGATCCTCGCCGCCGCCGAGGGCGCGCGCCGCGTCGTCGTGCTCGGCGGCGGGCTGCTGGGCCTGGAGGCGGCCCGCGGGCTGGCCGCCCGCGGTCTCGACGTGACTGTGGTCCACCCGGTCGGGCACCTGATGGAACGGCAGCTCGACCCGTCGGCCGGCGCGGTCCTCGCGGGCACGCTCGCCGGCCTGGGCGTCCGGTCCCGGCTCGGGGCGCCGGCGACCGCCGTGAGCGCCGACGCCGACGGCGTCCGCCTGCACCTGGGCGACACCGAACCGCTCGACGCCGACCTGCTGGTGCTCTGCTGCGGGGTACGTCCCGACACGGCGCTCGCCACGGCGGCCGGGCTCGCCGTCGACCGGGGTGTGGTGGTCGACGACAGGATGCGTACCAGCGACCGGCACGTCTCCGCGATCGGCGACTGCGCCCAGCACGACGGGGCGCTGACCGGGCTCGTCGCGCCGGCCTGGGCGCAGGCCCGGGTGGTGGCCGACGTGCTGACCGGCGCTGATCCGCTGGCCCGCTACCGGCCCCGGCCGGCGGTGACCCGGCTCAAGGCGGCCGGCATCGACCTGGCCGCGATGGGCGACATGGCCGGGTCCGGCGCCCCGGACGGGAGCGGCCCGGTCGAGGAGCTGACCTTCGCCGACCCGGCCCGGGGCACGTACGCCCGGCTGCGCATCCGGGACGAGCGGCTGACCGGCGCGATCCTGCTCGGCGACAACCCGGCGGTCGGCACCGTGGTGCAGCTCTTCGACAGAAGCGCGCCGGTGCCGGCGGACCGGCGCGCGCTGCTGCTCGGCCGGGCGTTCGGCGAGGCGCCGGCCGGACCGGCGGCGTCACCGGCGCTGATGCCGGACGCCGCGACCGTGTGCCGCTGCAACGACGTGAGCAAGGGCGCGCTGGTGGCGTGCTGGCGGGCGGGCGCCCGGACGGCGGCGGCGCTGTCCACGGCGACCCGGGCCGCCACCGGCTGCGGCAGTTGCCGGGACGCGGTGGCCGGCATCGCCGCCTGGCTCACCGAGGTCGACCCGCCCACGACCGACGAGGTACGCGAGACGGTGGAGGTGGCGTCATGAGGCAGCTGGTCGTGGTCGGGAACGGCATGGTCGGGCAACGCTTCGTCGAGGCGCTGCGGGCCCGGGACACCGACGGGCGGTGGCATGTCACGGTCCTGGCCGAGGAACGGCGTCCGGCGTACGACCGGGTGCGGCTCTCCGCCGTCTTCGACGGGATGGACGCCGACGAGCTGACGGTGCACACCCCCGACGCCGGGGTGGACCTGCGCCTGGGTGAGCCGGCCACCGGCGTCGACCGGGCGCGGCGGGTGGTGACCACGGCGGCCGGTGAACATCCGTACGACGCGCTGGTGCTGGCCACCGGCTCGTACGCCTTCGTGCCGCCGGTGGACGGCACGGACCTGCCGGGTGTCTTCGTCTACCGAACGCTGGACGACCTGGCCGCGATCCGGGAGCACGCCCGGGGCCGCCGCACCGGCGCGGTGATCGGCGGCGGGCTGCTCGGGCTGGAGGCGGCGAACGCGCTGCGGCTGCTCGGGCTCGCCACGAGCGTGGTCGAGTTCGCGCCCCGGCTGATGCCGGTGCAGGTGGACGAGGCGGGCGGGGCGATGCTCCGGCGGTACGTGGAGGAGCTGGGCGTGACGCCGTACCTCGGGGTGGCCACCACGGCCCTGCGTCCCGGAACGGACGGCACGGTGACCGCGCTCGACCTGGCCGACGGCCGCACGGTCGACGCGGAACTGGTGGTGGTGGCCGCCGGGATCCGGCCCCGCGACGAGCTGGCCCGCGCGGCCGGACTGCCACTCGGTCCACGCGGCGGCGTGCTGGTGGACTCGGCCTGCCGGACCGCCGACGAGCGGATCTGGGCGGTCGGCGAGTGCGCGGCCGTCGACGGGGTCTGCCACGGTCTGGTCGCGCCCGGGTACGCCACCGCCGAGGTGGTCGCCGACCGGCTGCTCGGCGGCGCGGCCACGTTCCCCGGCGCGGATACCGCGACGAAACTCAAGCTGCTCGGCGTGGACGTGGCCTCGTTCGGTGACGCGCACGGCGTCACCCCCGGCTGCCTCGACGTGACGTTCACCGACCCGGCCACCCGCTCGTACGCGAAGCTGGTCCTCTCCGACGACGCGCGGACGCTGCTCGGCGGCGTGCTGGTCGGGGACGCGAGCGCGTACCCGACGTTGCGGGCCAGTGTGGGCGGGCCGCTGCCCGGTCCCCCGCTGGCGTTGCTGGCGCCGGCCGGCGGCGCGGGCGCCGGTGCGGGCGCGTTGCCCGCCACCGCGCAGGTGTGCTCCTGCAACGCGGTGACCCGGGCCGACCTGGACGCGGCGATCGCCGGCGGGGCGACCGACGTGCCGGCGCTGAAGGCGTGCACCCGGGCCGGTACGAGCTGCGGCTCCTGCGTGCCGATGCTGAAGCAGTTGCTGGACGCCGCCGGGGTACGCCAGTCCACAGCGTTGTGCGAGCACTTCGACCACAGCCGGCAGGAGCTGTTCGACCTGATCCGGGTGCGGGGCATCGGCACGTTCTCCCGGCTCGTCGCCGAGCACGGGCGCGGGAGCGGGTGCGACATCTGCAAGCCGGTGGTGGCCTCGATCCTGGCGTCGCTCGGCACCGGGCACGTGCTCGACGGTGAGCAGGCGTCGCTCCAGGACACCAACGACCACTTCCTGGCCAACCTGCAACGCGACGGCAGCTACTCGGTGGTGCCCCGGATTCCCGGCGGGGAGATCACCCCGGAGAAGCTGATCGCGATCGGCAAGGTGGCGCGCGACTTCCGGCTGTACACGAAGATCACCGGCGGGCAGCGGATCGACCTGTTCGGCGCGCGCGTCGACCAGTTGCCGCAGATCTGGCGCCGGCTGGTCGACGCGGGCTTCGAGTCGGGCCACGCGTACGGCAAGGCGCTGCGCACCGTGAAGTCCTGCGTGGGCGACACCTGGTGCCGCTACGGCGTGCAGGACTCGGTCGGGCTGGCGGTCGCGCTGGAGCTGCGCTACCGAGGGCTGCGCGCGCCGCACAAGCTCAAGTCGGCGGTCTCCGGCTGCGCCCGGGAGTGCGCCGAGGCCCGGAGCAAGGACTTCGGGATCATCGCCACCGAGACCGGCTGGAACCTGTACGTCGGCGGCAACGGCGGTTTCCGGCCCCGGCACGCCGACCTGTTCGCCACCGACCTGGGCACGGCGGAGCTGGTCACACTGATCGACCGGTTCGTCATGTACTACATCCGCACCGCCGACCGGTTGCAACGCACCGCCGCCTGGATCGAGGCCATGGACGGCGGTCTGGACCACCTCCGGTCGGTGCTCGTGGACGACTCGCTCGGGCTCTGCGCCGACCTCGACGCGGCGATGGCCCGGCACGTCGCGAGCTACTCCGACGAGTGGCGCGACGTGCTGGACGACCCGGACCGGCTGCGCCGCTTCACCTCCTTCGTCAACGCGCCCGACGTGCCCGACCCGTCCATCACGTTCACCCAGGAGCGGGGCCAGCCGGTGCCGGCCCGGGGCGCGCCCCCGGACGACGGACACCGCCGCCAGCCCGTCGTGCTGGGCCTGCCGGAGGTACGCCGATGAGCCCCGTCGTCACGCTGACCTGGACCCCCGTCTGCCCGCTGGACCGGCTCGACCCCGACCGGGGCGTGGCGGCGCTCGTCGACGGCGTACAGGTGGCCGTCTTCCGCACCGCGAGCGGGCTGTACGCGGTGGACAACCTCGACCCGGTCGGCGGCGCGTACGTCATGTCCCGAGGGCTGGTCGGCAGCCGGGGCGGGGTACCCACGCTCGCCTCACCGCTGCACAAGCAGGTCTACGACCTCACCACGGGGCGGTGCCTGGACCTTCCGGGCGTGACGCTGCGCCGGCATCCGGTGCGCTGCCGGGACGGCCTGGTCGAGGTGCGGTTACGGCAGGAGGAATGATGCGGGACGAGCTGGCCGGCTTCACCATCGGGGTCACCGCCGACCGGCGGCGCGACGAACTTGCCGCGCTGTTCCAGCGGCGTGGGGCGCGGGTGGTGCTCGCCCCGGCACTGCGGATCGTCCCGCTGGCCGACGACAGCGACCTGCGTGAGGCCACCCGGGCCTGCCTGGAACACCCACCGGACGTGCTGATGGCGAACACCGGCATCGGCATGCGTGGCTGGCTGGAGGCGGCCGAGGGCTGGGGGCTGGCCGAGCCGCTGCGCACCACGCTCGCCAACGCGTACGTGGTGTCCCGGGGCCCGAAGGCGACCGGGGCCATCCGCGCCGCCGGGCTGCGTGAGCACTGGTCCCCGGAGTCGGAGAGCTGCGACGAGGTGATCGAGCATCTGGTCCGGCGCGGGGTGGCCGGCCAGGTCGTGGCGATGCAACTGCACGGCGAGCGGCAGCCCGAGTGCACCGACGCGCTGGTGGCGGCCGGCGCCACGGTGATCGAGGTGCCGGTCTACCGGTGGGCGCCGCCGGCCGACCCGGCGCCGCTGCACCGGCTCATCGACCTGGTGGCCGGGCGGCTCGTCGACGCGGTCACGTTCACCTCGGCCCCGGCGGCCGAGGCGCTGCTGCGGGCGGCCGGGGACCGTACCGAGACGGTGCTGGAGGCGCTGCGCGGCGACGTGCTGGCCGGGTGCGTCGGCACCGTCACCGCCGAGCCGCTGGTACGGCGCGGGGTGCCGGTGAGCGCGCCGAGCCGGGCCCGGCTGGGCGCGCTGGTCCGCACCATCGTCGAGGAGCTGCCCCGGCGCACCGTCTCGGTGAAGGCGGCCGGGCACGTGCTGACGCTGCGCGGGCACGCCGCGGTGGTGGACGGGGAACTGCGCCAGTTGGCGCCGGCCCCGATGGCGGTGCTGCGGGCGCTCGCCGCCTCGCCCGGGAAGGTGCTCTCCCGCACCGCGCTGCTGCGTACGCTGCCGCGCGGCGCCGACGAGCACGCGGTGGAGATGGCGGTCGCCCGCCTGCGGGCCGGCCTGAGGGCGCCGCGCGTGGTGCAGACGGTGGTCAAGCGGGGATACCGCCTGCGGGTCGACTGACCCGCAGGCGGTCAGCCCACCGAGGCCGGGTAGCCGTGCTCGGCCTGGAGGCGGAGCATGGCGTGCTCGACCACCGTCACCAGCACCTGCTTGACCGAGTCGCGCCGCCGGGCGTCGCACAGCACCATCGGCACGTCCGGGGAGATGGCGAGCGCCTCCCGGATCTCCTCCAGCTCGTAGTGCGGCGCGTCTTCGAAGCGGTTCAACGCCACGACGTACGGCAGCTTGCGGTTCTCGAAGTAGTCCAGCGGCGCGAACGCGTCGGTGATCCGGCGGGTGTCCACGAGCACCGCCGCACCCACCGCGCCCCTGATGATCTCGTCCCACATGAACCAGAAGCGGGTCTGGCCGGGCGTGCCGAACAGATAGAGGATCAGGTCCTCGGCCATGGTGATACGGCCGAAGTCCATGGCGACCGTGGTGGTCTCCTTGCCCGGCACCTTCGACGCGTCGTCGATGCCCACGCCGGCCGCGGTCATCAGCGCCTCGGTGGTCAGCGGCTGAATCTCGGAGATCGCCCCGACGAGCGTTGTCTTGCCCACGCCGAAGCCACCCGCGATCACGATCTTCGCGGAGATGATCTCCCGGCCGCGGTTCACCCCGTCGGGGTCATAGTTCGCGAAGTCCACTTAGCACCCTTCCAAGCAGGTTCATCCGCGCCGCGAAACCCGTCGCGGGAGCGGCAGTGTGTAGCGTCAGCAGGCCCTCGGCCACCATGTCGGCGACCAGCACCCGGGTGACGCCCAGCGGCATCCGGGTGTAAGCGGCGATTTCCGCAAGCGATTGCGCCCGGCCCTCACAGACCGAGGAGATGCGGTACTTGTCGTGGCCGGCGAAGCGCGCCTCGGCCGACTGCGTAGGCGTGCTCGACAGCACTGCTTCGAGCGCGATGTTCTGCAACGGCTCGGTGCGACCCCGGGTGACCGCGTACGGCCTTACCAGCGCGCCACGTGGATCACGTCGCGGTTCCAACTCGCGATCACCTCCCCTCGTTCGGAGCCGCATCGGCTCCAGTCGTCAGCACCCCGGCCCGATCAGGACCGGACCGCGTCCCTCGGCAGCGGGACCAATGCCTGGCCGACCCGCTCCACCAGCAGCGCCATCTCGTAACCCACCTGGCCGACGTCGCAGCTACGCGCCGCGAGCACGGCCATCGACGAGCCGTCGCTGATGGACATCAGGAACAGGTAGCCGCTGTCCATCTCGATCACGGTCTGCAGCACACCGCCGGCGCTGAACATCCGCGCCGCACCCTCGGTCAGGCTCACCACGCCGGAGGTGATCGCGGCGAGCTGGTCGGCCCGGTCGCCGGGCAGGTCCCGCGAGGAGGCGAGCAGAAGTCCGTCCGCGGACACCGCCACCACGTGCGCGATGCCCGCGACGCTGTCGGCGAAGTTGGTGAGGAGCCACCCCATGTCCTGCATGGCCGCCGGCCTGTTCATCGGTTCGTCTCCTTGTTCGAGGTGCTGTTCGGGTCGGCGCCGGCCGTACGGCCCCGCTGGACGCCACGGTGGTAGGCGGAGAGCAGGCCGCGTACCTCGTCCGGCGTGCGCCGGCTGCGGTCCCGGCCACCCTTCGGCTCTATGCCGCCGGGCACGAGCTGGGCCTGCGGCACCCGCTTGGGCAGGCCGGAGCGGGTGGTGCCACCGGTGGTGGGATCCGCGGCACGGCTGGCCCGCGACCAGCCCTCGTCGGCCGCCGTACGCCAGGCCTCCGGGTCGATCGACGGCGCGGGCGCGGGCTCGGCGGCGGGCGGCGCCGGGGGCGGCGTCGCGGCCGCCGGAGGCGTGGACGGGACCTCCGGCGGGCTGTACGCCAGCGGCGTGGTCAGCCCCGACGCTTGGGCGCCCGGGGTACGGGTGGGCAGCTTCGGACGTGCCGACGCCGCGGGGGGCGCCACGGCCGGCTGTGCCGGCGCGGGCGGCTCGTCGAACGTGGGACGGTTGAAGATGGTGGTCTCGTCCTCTCCGTGCGAACGGAACCAGACCGCCTCCATCTCCCGGAATATCGGCGCCTCGGCCCGCTGCTCGGGCCGGGCCACCACGGGCGTCGCAGGGGTGCTCTCCAACGCCGGCGCCGCGGCGAGTGGCTGGTAGGCCGGAGGTGCGGCCTGGGTCGCGGATTGCGCCGCCTCGACACCCGGCGTCCGCTTGGGCAGGGGGGCGAGCGCGGGGTACGCCACGGTCGGGCCGGCCGACCAGCCCGCCCCGGAGACCGGAGCCGGCGCGGCGGTGGCGGGCGCCGCCACCGTGGGCAGCGCGCCGGTCGCTCCACCCAGGTGTACGGCGGGCGTGGTGTCACGCGTCTCGGCGGGCGTCTGCCACCTGGACGGCGGGGCGGTGGGCGCCCCGCGCCACTGGTCGGCGAGCGTCGCGGTGGCCGCACCCCGCCCCGCACCGGCCAGCGCGTCGGCAGCGCCGACCTGGCTGAGCGGTGACTGCTCGACCGCGAGCGGCTGACGCGGCCGGGTCAGCGGGGCCTGGCCCCGGTTGGCCGGCAGCACCACAGTCGAGTTCGGCAGCGTGACCTGGGCGACGGTGCCGCCCTCGACGTTGCGGCGCAGTTCGACGCGGATCCCGTAGCGGGAGGCGAGCCGGCTCACCACGGCCAGACCCATCAGCCGGAACGCGGCCACGTCCACGGTCGGCGGCGCGGCCAGGCGCCGGTTGAGCGAGTCGAGCTGGTCGTCGCTGAGCCCCAGACCGCGGTCCTCGATCTGGATCAGCACGTAGTCGCGGATCCGGCGTCCGTCGGCCACCACCGAGGTGTTCGGCGGCGAGAACCGGGTGGCGTTGTCGAGCAGCTCGGCGACCAGCCGGACGACGTCGTTGACGGCGTGCGCGGCGACCGAGATGTCGGTGTCGACGGTGCCGAACTCGATCCGGTTGTAGAGCTCCACCTCGGACTGGGCGGCGCGCAGCACGTCGACCAGGAGCGCGTCGTCGCGACGCGGCACGGCCGAGTCGGCACCGGCCAGCACCAGCAGGTTCTCGTCGTTGCGGCGCATCCGGGTGGCCAGGTGGTCCAGCTCGAAGAGCTGCGCCAGCCGCTTCGGGTCCTCCTCGGAGCGCTCGATCGCGTCCAGTTCGCCGATCATGCGGTCGACCAGGCTCTGCGAACGGCGGGCGAGGTTGAGGAACATCGCCGAGACGCTGGTCCGCAGCGCGGCCTGCTCGGCCGCGATCCGGACCGCCTCGCGGTGGACCACGTTGAAGGCCACCGCCACCTGGCCGACCTCGTCGCGGTTGCTCAGCTTGATCGGGTCCCGTACCTGCTGGACGATCTCGTCCACGCCGCCGTCGCCGATGGCGTTGACGTTCTGCAGCCGGCTCACCGCGTCCGGCAGGTCGTGGTTGGCCACGGCGAGCGCGCCTTCACGCAGCCGGCGCAGCGAGTCGTTGAGCGAGCGGGCGAGCACCACGGCGAGCGTCACCGCGATGGCGAGCGTGAGCAGCACGAGCAGGCTCTCCACGATCGCCTGCCGGATCACGTCGGCGCGTACCTCGTCGGCGTCGGCCAGCATCTCGTCCAGGAGCTGGATCTCGGCCCACCGCATCAGGTCGTCGACCGCGCCGATGGCGGCGGACGCCTCGTCGCGGGTGACGAGGGAGGAACGCTCGACGGAGCGGGAGATGTCGCCGGCGACCCGGTCGGCGAGCTGGACGGCGTCACCGGAGACGGTGCGGTCCACCAGGGCCCGCTGGCCCGGCGTCGCGGTCCGGGAGAAGGTCAGCAGCGCCTCCTGCTGGCCGGTGAGCGTGGCCACGAAGGAGGAGAACTGCTCGCCGTCGATCCGGCCGCCGCCGAGGGCGGTGAAGGCCACCGCCTGCTCCTCGGCCACCGCGGCCTTGGCGTGGGCGAACGCGGCCACCGCGCGGCGGGCGTCGGCCAGGCTCTCCGCGCCCGGCTGCTGGGCCAGCGCGTCGCTGTACGCGACCAGGTCGCCCAGGACGATGCCGTAGCGCAGGCTCGCCTCGGCCACCGGCATCTGGAGCCGGTCCAGCACCTCCTGCCGGGTGCCGTTCAACATGGACAGGTGGGCGTCGATCACCTTGAGCTGGTTGCTGATCGCCGCCGGCAGGTCGCCGAGACCGGCCCGCCCCTTCTGGTACGCGTCGATGCGCTCGTCGGTCTGACGCACGCGCAGGTTGTACGCGTCCGGCTTCTGATTCGGGTCGGCCAGGAAGACCGCCGCCGCCATCCGCTCCTTGTGCAGGTCCTGGGTGAGCGCCGAGATGTCGACAGACACCGCGCTCAGCGACCGGATCCGGTCCGCCTCGTACGCGCCCTGGCCCACCGAGATGAGTCGGATAGTTGCCAGTGCGATGACAGCTGCCACCGGGACGACCAGGATGAGGGCGAGTTTGGATCGGATCCGCGCGTCGCGCAGCCTGGGCAGGCGCCGTCGGCGGTTCCGCTGTTCGGCGTTTGGGCTCCCGGGCAGGGTCGTAGGTCCGGTGCTCACGACATCGCCTCCGTCGTTTCTTCCACGCGCGACCCACTGACCCGTGCCTGGTGCAGCGGCCAGCGCCGCACGCGGCACGGCCGCGATTTCATCAGACGAGATCGTTTTTGGGAAGCCGCAGTGGGGCAGGAAACGGTCGGGGGTGGCGCAACCCGGGACCCGATCACCTAATACCTTCTTTTCTCCAACCCCCTGAACAGGGGATGTCACTCCAGAGTGGTCGAGCGCTTCTGTGCAGTAATTGTCGGTTAATGTTCCGTGTCCCCAGCATGTGGGATAGCCGTCCCGAAACAGGACTCCGGGCCCCGGCTTGACCACAGGCCCCGGCATTGGCAAGGTTTTGCAGGCTTCGCGCACACCGTACGGCACACCAATCCCGTTCCTCCACTGAGGACGGACTAGCGGCGGTGATCGGGCGTCGGCCCGCGCCGCACCTGGAGGACTGAGTTGAGCCCCATCCGCTCCGCGAGCATCGCGGCGCTCGCATCGGCCGTGCTGGCCACCACGCTCACCGGCTGCGGGATCGGCGGGGATCCGCAGGACACCAGCCCCATCGTGATCGCCGCCGATCTGGAGCTCTCCGGCGCTTCGGCGCCCGTCGGCAAGGTCTACCAACGGGCTCTGGAACTGAAGGTCGAGCAGTTGAACGCCTCCGGCGCGCTGGGCGGCCGGAAGATCGATCTGAGGGTCAAGGACAACCGCTCGGACGCCGCGGAATCCTTGCGGAACATCAATGATTTCAGCGGTGACTCACGGGTGAGCGCCGTCATCATGGGCGGCTGCAACGAATGCGCCGTCGGTGCGGCCCGCACGATCGGTGAGAAGCGCATTCCGACGATCGCACTGGCGTCGTCGAGCGCCGTCACCGAGCCGGTGGCCGAGCGGCGATATGTCTTCAAGCTCGCCCCGAACGCCGCGGACAGCGCCGCCGCGCTCGCCGCCGAACTGGACCGGCGCAACGTCCGCAAGGTGGCGCTGCTGCACAGCGCCGAGGGCTACGGCCAGGAAGGGCTCACCGCCCTGCGCCGCGAGCTGAGCAAGACCAGCGTGAAGCTGGTCGGCAACCAGTCGGTGCGGTCCACCGACACTGAGGTCACCACGCAGATCAACGAGCTGATCGAGCGCAAGCCGCAGGCGCTGGTCCTGTGGACCACGCCGGAGCAGGCCACGCTCGCCGCCACCACCGCCCGGCAGAGCAAGTTCCGCGGGTCGCTGTTCTTCGACTCCTCGGCCGCCGGTGACCTCTTCCTGGGCCCGTCGGCCCGATCCACCGAGGAGGCGACGCTGATCTTCACCCAGACCATGGTGATCGACGACGTGATCGCCACCACCCCGGCCAAGGCCGCGCGGCGGCAGTGGTTCCAGGACTACACCGCCCGGTTCGGTGGCTACAACGGCTTCTCCTCGTTCGCCGCGGACGCGGTCCAGCTGATCGCCGACGCCGAGCAGCGGGCCGGCGGCGAGCCGGGCAAGGTCGACCGGGACGCGCTGCGCGACGTGCTGGAGACCTCCCAGCTCGACGGGCTGTCCGGACCGATCCGGATGACGCCGGACAACCACTCCGGGTTGATGCCGCAGGCGTTGACGACGCTCGTGGCCCGTGGTGGTCGCTGGCGGCTCGCGGGTTAGTCGCCGTGGGGGGCGTGGCCCCACCGCAACCGGCTCCGGGCGGACAGGCTTGATCCCCGCGCCGGTTGCGGTGGGGCCACGCCTGTCGTGGCCGGCCCCCGCGCTCTCAGCGGGCTGAGGTGGTGGCCCGGACCCAGGGCAGGGCCAGGCGCTCGACCAGGCTCAGCGCGGCGTATAGCACGATGCTCATCAGGGCCACCAGCACGATCGCCGCCCACGCGGTGGCGGTGTCGCCAACCCCGTTGTACTGCAGGATCTGGTAGCCCAGACCCGGGCGGTCGGAGTAGAACTCGCCGATCACCGCGCCGATCGCGGCCAGCGGCATGGCCACCTTGAGCCCGACGAAGATCTGCGGCAGCGCGGCCGGGAAACGCACCTTGCGGAACGACTGCCACCACGAGGCGTTCAGCGACCGGCCCAGCTCCGCCAGGTCCGCCGGGGTGGTGGTCAGCCCGGTGGCGGTGGAGAGCACGATCGGGAAGAAGCAGAGCAGGAACACCATGGTCAGAATGGGTTTCTGCCCCCAGCCGACGGCCACCACCAGCAGCGGCCCGAACGCGATCTTCGGGACCGCGTTCACCGCCACCAGCAGCGGCGCGAACATCCGCTCCACCCGGCTGGAGGCGGCCAGCGCCATCCCGATCAGCACGCCGGCTGCCGACGAGAGCAGGAAGCCGAACAGGGTCATCCAGGTGGTGATGCCCAACGCGGGCACCAGCACCTCGGTGGTCCCGAGCAGCGACTCCCCCACCGCCTGCGGGGGCGGCAGCGCCGCCGGGTGCACCAGGCTCAGCCCCGAGGTGACCAGCCACCAGGCGGCCACCGCGATCACCAGGCCGAGCGCCGGCAGCCCGACCGCGGCCGGGCGTACGGCGAACCCACGCCGGGCGGCGGCCGGGCGCGGTTGCGGCACCTCCGGCCGGGCCTCGGTCAACTGTGTCAACGTGTCCTCCTCTCTGCGCCGGTCGGTCGACCGGCACGCGAAGGGGGTGCGCCCCACCGGGGTGTCCGGCGGGTCGCACCCCGTTGGCCCGAGCGGGCCGGTCAGGCCTTCGGCGCGAGGTTGAAGTCGATGATCTGGTCCGGGGTGAGGTTCTGCTTGATGGCGCCCGCGCCCTGCAGGAGCGCGATGCTCTTGGCCACCCGGCCACTGTCGAGCGTGCCGATAGCGGTGCCGGAGTTGCTCGACCGGACGTACGCGGCCATCAGCTTCAGCTCGGCGGAGGCCGCGGCCGGGACGGCGGCGGGCACGTTCTTCTTCAGGATCTCGCCCGCCTCGTCCGGGTTGGCCAGGGAGTACTCCAGGCCCTTGAGCAGCGCGGCGGTGAACTTCTTCACCATCTCCGGCTTCTCCTTGGCGTTCTTGGTGGAGGTGACCAGCACGTTGCCGTAGAGGTCCTGCATCACGTTGCTGTACGGCAGCAGGACGGCCTTCTTCTTGGTGACCGTCTCGATGGTGGGCTGGCCGACGACGAACTGGCCGATGCCGTCCACCGATCCGGAACCCAGCATGCCGATCAGCGTCTGCGCCTCCCCGTTGACCCAGGTCACCTTGCTGGCGTCGATGCCGGCGAGCCGCGCGTACGTCGGGAAGAGGTTGCGCACGACGGAGGTCGGGGTGTCGGCGAGCTTCTTGCCCTCGAGGTCCTTGGGGGTGGCGATGTTCTTGCCCTCGACCGAGGCGATGGCGGCCATGGTGCGCTGCTGGATCGCCGCCACCGCGACGAAGCCCTGGGCCTGGCCGTTGGCGAGCTGGAGGATGGCGCCGGTCAGGTCGACCGGGGCGAAGTCCGCCTGCCCACCGGCGACCTGAACCACCCCACCCGTGCCCTGGCCGGGCTTGATGTCGACGTCGAACCCGGCCTCCTTGAAGAAGCCCTTGTCCTTCGCCACCCAGGCGTAGGAGTCACGGCCGAAGTTGCCGAACGAGGTGAGGTACGTCACCTTCTCCAGCGCCGCGCCGTTGCCGCCGCCGCTCTCGGACTTGTCCGAGTCGCTGCTGCAGCCGCCCACCAGGGCGAGGGCGGTCGCCAGAGCCGCGGCGGCGACCGTACGGGTCAGCCTTCTCATCAGTGCACCATGTCCTTTCCGACCAGGACTTCTTCGCCGGTCGGGTCGTGGGTCCGACGGGGTCGGCAGCTGAGTTGGGCCGACTGGGCCGTCGTGAGGGGACTCTTCGCGCGCAACAGAGTACGAGAAGGCAGATGACCTCCCGCCGCCGTCCCGGTTTCGGAACGGAAACGAAGTTGCGTGACGGAAAGTGGACTGACGTCCACCCCGGACGGTGCTATAAGCACACCGCCCCGCTACGCTAGCCCGGCTCGCGTTCGAGACGACGTGGACGAGACGATGTGGAAGGGAGCCGGCGGGAGATGATTCGACTGTCCGGGGTGTCCCGCACCTTCGACGGCCGTTCGGGACGGGTGGAGGCGCTGCGCGGCATCGACCTCGACGTCGCCGAAGGTGAGTTCGTCGCCGTCCTCGGCCGGTCCGGCTGCGGCAAGTCCACGCTGCTGCGCATGATCGCCGGCCTATTGCCGGTCACCGACGGTGAGATCACCGTGGCCGGTAAGCCGATCACGAAACCCCGACGCGACGTGGCCATGCTGTTCCAGCGGCCGGCGCTGCTGCCCTGGCGCTCGGTGCTGGACAACGTGCTGCTGCCGGTGGAGATCTTCGGCTGGCGCCGCGCCGAGCACCGCGACCGGGCCCGCAATCTGCTGGAGATGGCCGGGCTGGGCGGCTTCGAGAAGCGCCTCCCGCACGAGCTGTCCGGCGGCATGCAGCAGCGCGTGTCGCTGTGCCGGTCGCTGATCGGCTCGCCCCGCGTGATGCTCATGGACGAGCCGTTCTCCGCCCTCGACGCGCTCACCCGGGAAGAACTCTCCGGCGAACTCCAGCGGGTGCACATGGAGACGAAGGCGACGATCGTCTTCGTCACCCACTCGATCGACGAGGCGGTGCTGCTCGCCGACCGGGTCGTCGTGCTCAGCCCGCGCCCCGGGCGCATCCGCGAGGTGGTCGAGGTGAACGTGCCCCGGCCCCGCACGCTGGGTCGCCACGAACACCTGGCCGACGTCGCGCGGATCAGCGCCGAACTGCACGAACTGCTGATGGAGCGGGACGCCCCGGGCGTACCCGTGGGAGGACGGTGACCATGCGGGTCTCGGTGTTCACCGAACCCCACCGCGGAGCGGACTACGACGACCAGCTCCGGTTCGCCCGGCTGGTCGAGGAGACCGGCTTCGAGGGCTTCTTCCGGGCCGACCACTACCGGGCCATGGGGGACGAGCCGGGGCTGCCCGGCCCCACCGACGCCTGGCTGACGCTCGCCGCGCTGGCCCGGGAGACCTCCCGGATCCGGCTCGGCACGCTTGTCACGTCCGCCACGTTCCGGCTCCCCGGGCCGCTCGCGGTCATGGTCGCCCAGGTCGACCGGATGAGCGGCGGCCGGGTCGAGCTGGGCATCGGCGCCGGCTGGTACGAGCGCGAGCACACCGCGTACGGCATCCCGTTCCCGCCCGTCGCCGAACGCTTCGACCGGCTCGCCGAGCAGCTGGAGATCGTCACCGGGCTGTGGCGCTCCCCGTCCGACGAGACGTACAGCTTCACCGGCGAGCACTACCGGCTGGCCGACGCCCCCGCGCTGCCCAAGCCGGTGCAGCAGCCCGGCCCGCCGGTGATCGTCGGCGGTCGGGGACCCAAGCGCACGCCCGAGCTGGCCGCCCGCTACGCCGACGAGTTCAACATGCCGTTCAAGAGCGTGGCCGAGACCGCCGCCGCGTACGAGCGGGTGCGGGAGGCATGCGACCGCGTCGGGCGGGCCGATACCGGCCGCGCGCCGCTGACGCTCTCGGCCGGCATCGTGGTGGCGATCGGGCGCACCGACGCCGAGGCGCAGCGCCGGGCCGCGCCGCTGCACGTCACGAGCGCGCTGCCGCCGGAGGACCCGGTGGTCGGCTCCCCCGCCCAGCTCGTCGACCGGATCGGCGAGTTCGCCGCGATCGGGGCCACCCGGGTGCACCTGCGCCTGATCGACTTCGACGACCTCGACCACGTGGAGCTCATCGCCGCCGAGGTGCTCCCCCGACTGGACGGACCACGATGACCGAACTCTCCGCGGACCTCGAACTCGGGCCGGTGGGCCAGGAGATCGTGTACGAGAACGACCGGGTACGTGTCTGGCACATCCGGCTGGAGCCGGGTGAGCGGCAGCCGCTGCACCGCCACGACCACCCGTACCTGGTGGTGGCGATCCAGGGCGCGAAGAACGTGGTGCAGACGATCGACGGCGCCACCATCGACGCCGACGAGCCGACCGGCGGCGTGGTCTACCGGGATCCGGGCGCGGTGCACATGCTCACGAATGTCGGCGACACCACATACCTCGCGCGCCTGGTCGAGCTGAAGTAGCCACGCCGGCGGGTTCGCCGCGCCGCGCGGCGGCAAGGTGGCGATCGGGGTCACCGGGCCGTAACGTGCCGGACATGGCCTTTCGGACGTGGGGCAGGCTGCTGCTCACGGCGCTCGGCGTGAGCGTACTGGCCGGGGCCGGCCAGTTGGGCATCGCGTACGGCTTCGGAGTCGTACGCCTCGACGGCGCGTTCGTCGACGTCTCGGCAAACCGGTGGCCCGCCCAGCTCGTCTGGGTGGGCTGGTTCGCCGCTGTCGCCACGGTCGCCGGAGCCGTCCTCACCGAGCGCATCGCCCGCCGCGACGACGGTCCCGCCGGCACCACCGAACTGCTCTCCGTCGCCGGTGTCGGCGCGCTGGGCGCGATGGTGGTCGCCCCGCTGTGCATGCAGCCGGCCCGCGCGGCCGAGCTGGGCGGCTCCGTCGACCCGGCCTGGGCCGCCGGCATCTGCGCCGCACTCGGCGCGGTGGTCGGGGCGGGCGCCGCGATCGCCGTGCTGCTCAAGCCGCCGTTCGGCTGGGGGGTGGCGATCACCGCCGGGATCGTCTGGCTGCTGGCGCTGCTCTCCGTCGCGCCCACGATCGTCTCCAGCCGCCCGCTGGCCACGGTACGGCTCGGCGTGCTCGAACCCTCCTGGCTGGATGCGGCGGCGGCCCAACGCCTGTCCATGCTGCTGCTGCCCGTGCTCGCCCTGCTCGCCGGCGGGGCGGTCGGCGTGCTCGCCCGCCGGGCCGGGTGGCCGCCGCTGGTCGGTGGCGCGGCCGGGGCAGCCGGCCCGGTGCTCGTCGCGTTCGCCTACCTGACCGCCGGTCCCGGCTCGGCCACCGACCGCTACCAGGTCGCGCCCTACTACGGCGCGCTGATCGCCGTGATCGCCGGCGCGCTCGGCTCGACCGCCACCACGATGCTGCCGCGACCGGTCACCGTCACCGGTGACCCCGATGCCGTCGAGGCCACCGACATCCTCGCGCCGCTGCCGCACTCGTCCACCCCGGTCGCGCCGGCCGCCCCGCCCACACCTCCGGTGACGAGCGGCGCCGCCGCGCCCGCGCACTGGAACTGGCCGGAGCCCGGCGGCTCGACCACGACGTCGGCGCCGGTCGGCGCCGATCTTCCCGCCGCCGACCGGCCCGCCGTCCCCGGTCTGCCCACCGCCGATCAGCCGGCGGGCGACCGTCCGGCCACCGTTGACAGGACGACCCACGGCCAGCCCATGCCGGGGCTGCTGCCCCCGGGGCGCCGGACCTCGGCCATCGACGTCCTCGCCGCGGGCCGCCCGATCCCGGGTTCGGGCGCGGGACCGGGCGCGGACAGCGGCACGGACACGGCCCACGCGGACAGCACCGCCGGCACGGCCGCCGGGAGGGGCGATGCCGGGCCGGCTCAGGAACCGACGGCGACCACGCCACGGGTGACCCGGCCCCGGCGTACCCGCGCCGGCCGGTCCACCGACGGGCCGGTGTCACCCGCCGACGCTTCCACCGCACCCCGCACCGCGGATGCCACCTCCCCGGGCACCACAGCCGGGGACGCGTCGCCGGCCACCGGCGGCACCACCGAGAGCCACGTCCCCGGCCCGCGGACGGACGGCGGTGACCTCGCCGGACCGGTCCCGGCCGACGCGGACGGCACCACCGCCGCCGTGCCACCGGCCGAGTCCACTGCCGGGACCGGTCGCTCCGCCCGTTCCCGGCGCGGCCGCACCCCGAAGGCCGGGCCACGCGCCGCCGGCCCGGCCGCACCCGACACCGCCCCGGCCGACGCCGCCCCGGCCGACGCCACACCGACGACGCCGGCCGAGCAGACCGACGCCATGCCGACGACGCCGAGCCGCCCCGCCGGCACCACGCCGAGCAACCCGGCCGGCACCACGCCGAGCAACCCGGCCGCCGCCAGGCCGGACGTGCCGGGCGGACGGACCGAAGCCGCGCCCACGGCCACCAGCGCGCGGTCCGGCTCGACCGCGGTCCCGCCGACGGTGACCGGCGGGCCGGGCCGCCCGGCCCCGGACGCCGCGAACACCGCCCCGATCCCACCGGCCGCGGACCCGGCCCGGGGCGACGCGAGCGCGGCCTCGACGCCGGGCCGCGTGAACTCCGGCACTCCCGACGGTTCCCTCGGCGGCCCGGCGCCCCGCACCGGCTCCCCAGCCGGCGAGGACGCATCGGCCGGGCGTACCCGGAGCAGTTTCTTCTTCGACGACGACCCGGCGCCGGTCCCGTCGTCCCGGCCCCGGTTCCCGATGTTCGAGGAGGTCGCCGGCGCGCCCGGCGAGGTACGACCGGCCTGGCCGATCACCCGGGCGAGCCGCCCGCAGCGCGTCACCGCCGAACCGGACGCACCGACCCGGGACGGCGCGGAGGCGACCACCCCCGCCGAGCCGGCGCCGCGGCCCCGCCATCGGGGTCTGCCCGAGCCGGGCGCGAGCGCCGGCTGGGACGCGCTCGCCACGAACGCCCGTCCCGCCGGGCCGGTTTCCCGGCCGGAGGCGAAAGCCGCACTGCCGGTCGCCCGACCGGAGCCGGCGACCGCCGTACCGGCCGAGGCCGGTGCCGACACCGCGCTGCCCGAGGCGAGCGAGCCGGACTTGCGGCGCGGGCGGCACGCCGGCCCGGAGGACGTCGACGTGCCCGCCGGGAAGACGAAGACCCGGCGCGGCCTGTTCCGGCGTAACCGGCCCAAGGCCGACCCGGAGCCGGCCGACGGTACGGCCGAGCCGGATGCCGCCGCCGACGACGAGTACGTCGACTGGGTTGCCGGTCTCGCCTCGGACGACAACGCCGACGACTCCCGCTCGCTGCGTACCGGGCGGCACCACCGCGACTGAACGGCGGCCGGGGCGGGCCGGATCGTGACGGCCCGCCCCGGCCTCGCTCAGGCCAGCGGCAGGTAGACCCGTGAGCCGGAGGCGACGAACTCCTCCGACTTGCCGCGCATGCCCCGCGCGGCATAGTCCTTCAGCTCCTGCGTGATCTTCATGGAGCAGAACTTCGGCCCGCACATCGAGCAGAAGTGCGCGGTCTTCGCGGGCTCGGCGGGCAGCGTCGCGTCGTGGTACGCCCGCGCGGTCTCCGGGTCGAGCGCCAGGTTGAACTGGTCGGACCAGCGGAACTCGAACCGGGCCTTCGACAACGCGTCGTCCCACGCCTGCGCGCCGGGGTGCCCCTTGGCCAGGTCGGCCGCGTGCGCGGCGATCTTGTATGCGATCACGCCCGCCTTCACGTCGTCCCGGTCGGGCAGCCCGAGGTGCTCCTTCGGGGTGACGTAGCAGAGCATCGCGGTGCCGAACATCCCGATCATCGCCGCGCCGATCGCCGAGGTGATGTGGTCGTACGCGGGCGCGACGTCGGTGGTCAGCGGTCCGAGCGTGTAGAACGGCGCCTCGTGGCACCACTCCTGCTGGAGGTCCACGTTCTCCTTGATCTTGTGCATCGGCACGTGCCCGGGGCCCTCGATCATCACCTGCACGTCGTGCTCCCAGGCGACCTTCGTCAGCTCGCCGAGCGTGCGCAGCTCGGCGAACTGCGCCTCGTCGTTGGCGTCGGCGATGGACCCGGGGCGCAGGCCGTCACCGAGGGAGAACGTCACGTCGTACCGGGCCAGGATCTCGCACAGCTCGGCGAAGTTCGCGTAGAGGAAGTTCTCCTCGTGGTGCGCCAGGCACCAGGCCGCCATGATCGAGCCGCCCCGGGAGACGATCCCGGTGACCCGGTCCACGGCCAGCGGCACGTACGGCAGCAGCACGCCCGCGTGCACGGTCATGTAGTCGACGCCCTGTTCCGCCTGCTCGATGACCGTCTCGCGGAACACCTCCCAGCTCAGCTTCACCGGGTCACCGCCGACCTTCTCCAGCGCCTGGTAGATCGGCACCGTGCCGATCGGCACCGGCGCGTTCCGCACGATCGCCTCGCGCGTGGCGTGGATGCGCTTGCCGGTGGACAGGTCCATCACGGTGTCCGCGCCCCACCGGGTCGCCCAGGTCAGCTTCTCCACCTCCTCGGCCACCGACGAGGTGACCGCCGAGGTGCCGATGTTGGCGTTCACCTTCACCAGGAACGCCTTGCCGATGATGGCCGGCTCGCACTCCGGGTGGTTGACGTTCAGCGGCAGTACCGCCCGACCGGCCGCGATCTCGTCCCGGACGAACTCCGGTGACACCGACTCACGGATCGCCACGAACTCCATCTCCGGCGTGACGATCCCGGCCCGCGCGTGGGCGAGCTGAGTCGGACGGGTCCCCGCCAGCGGCGTGCCGGCGCCGCGTACCGGGGCGACGTCGCCGCGCTCGGCGATCCACGGCCCGCGCAGCGCGGGCAGCCCCACCTCCGGGTCGGAGCCGGGACCGGAGGTGTCGTAGAGCCGTACCGGCGGGTTGTCCCCGGTCAGCGTCACCTCGGCGAACGGCACCCGGATGTCGGGGCGTGACCCTTCCACGTACACCTTGCGACGTGCCTGCATGACAGCCTCCTGTCGCTCATGCGGACCAGCCGAAGTGGTCGAGCGGCCCGCGGCCCGCGCCCAGCTCCCAGCCCTGCGCGCCGGTCAGCGCGCGGGTGACGTACTCCTTGGCGGCCTCCACAGCGACCGGCACCGCGTCGCCCGCGGCGAGCCGGACCGCGACGGCGGCCGAGAACGAACAGCCGGTGCCGTGGTTGTGCCGGGTGTCCACCCGGGGCGCGCGCAGCAGGCGCGTGGTTCCGCCGCCCGCGAGCACGTCCACCGACTCGCCGTCGGCGTCCACGTCGCCGCCGGTCACCACGACGAACGCCGGTCCGCGCGCGGCGAGCGCCTCGGCCGCCGCGACCATCTCCGCCACGGTGCCCACCGGGCCTCCGGTGAGGGCAGCGGCCTCCGCGCAATTGGGTGTCGCCACCACCGCGTACGGCAGCAGCCGCTCGACCGCCTCCACCACGCCGAGCCGGTGCCCGCTGGTGGCGACCAGCACCGGATCGACGACCAGGTGCGGCAGGCGCCCGCCCCGGGCCGCCTCGGCCACCGCGTCGGCGACCGCCGGCGTGCCGAGCATCCCCGTCTTCACGGCACGCACGTCGAAGTCGCCGAGCACGCTGTCCATCTGGTCGCGCACCGTCTGCGGGGGCAGCGGCAGGACGGCGTCCACACCCCGGGTGCTCTGCGCGGTGACGGCGGTGAGCACGCTGGTGCCGTACGCGCCGAGCGCGGCGAACGTCTTGAGGTCGGCCTGGATGCCTGCTCCCGCGCCGGAGTCGGAGCCGGCGATGGTGAGGACTGTTCTCGGCGTCACTTGTCTTCTCCGGTGGTTGCGGTGACCGCCTCCTGGAAGGCTCTGCCCAGCGTGGTGGCGGTTTCGGCGGGGTCCTGGGCGCGCATGATCGCGCCCAGCACTGCTACTCCTGTGGCGCCTGCCTCGACGACTGCGGTGACCTGCGCCGGGGTTTCGATGCCGCCGAGGGCGAGCACCGGGACCGGGCTCGCCGCGATCAGCTCGTGTAGTCCATCGGGTTGCAGCGCCGGGCCGTAGCCGGGTTTCGTGCGGGTCTCGTAGACCGGCGACAGCGTCGCGTAGTGCTCGGTGGTGAGCCGGGCCAGCTCGGCGGTGTCGTGGCAGGATCGGCCGACCAGTCCGACGACGGGCGGCGGGTACGGGCCGGCGGCGGGCAGGTGCACCGCGTCCCCGTCGAGTGGATCGGGTCCGGCGACGATCAGCGTGCCGCCCGCCTCGGCGAGGATCGCGCGCAGGTCGACCGCGAGCGCGAGGCGTTCGGCGCGGGGCAGGTCCTTCTCCCGCAGCACCACCCACCGCACTCCCCCGCCCACCGCGTGCGCCACCACATCGACGAGCGCCCCCCGGGCCACCCTTCGATCGGTAAGCAGCACGACCCCGGTCGGGCCGGTGTAGTTCTTGATATCTGGCCGCCCCTTGGAGTGCGCCCCCGTACCAAGATCGTCCAAAGCTCGGGCGGCGGTCACAGGTCGGGCCGTCCGTCGTCGGGGGTGGAGGCCAGCGCGTGGAAGCGGCGGGCGATCCGGCCCGCGCCGTACGCGAGGCGGCCGGCCTCGACCGCGTAGCGCATCGCCGTGGCCATCGCCACCGGGTCGGCGGCCCGGGTCACGGCGCTGGCCAGCAGCACCGCGTCGCAGCCCAACTCCATCGCCAGCGCCGCGTCGGAGGCGGTGCCGATGCCCGCGTCGAGCACCACCGGCACGTCGACCGACTGCCGGATCAGCCGGATGTGGTGCGGGTTGCCGATGCCCAGCCCGGAACCGATCGGCGAGCCGGCCGGCATCACCGCCGCGCATCCCACGTCGGCGAGCCGCCGCGCCAGCACCGGATCGTCCGAGGTGTACGGCAGCACCGTGAACCCGTCCGCCACCAACTCCTCGGCGGCGCGCAGCAGCTCCACCCCGTCGGGCAGGAGCGTGCGCTCGTCGCCGATCACCTCAAGTTTCACCCAGTCGGTGTCGAACGCCTCCCGGGCCAGGTGCGCCGTCTTCACCGCCTCCACGGCGGTCCGGCAGCCGGCCGTGTTCGGCAGCAGCCGTACGCCGCACCGCTCCACCAGGTCGAGCAGCCCGCCCGACCCGCCGGGCGTGGTGTCCACCCGGCGCAGCGCCAGCGTCACCAGCTCGGTGCCGGAGGCACGGATCGCCTGCTCCAGCACGTGCAGGTTGGCCGCGCCGCCGGTGCCGAGGACGAGCCGGGAGCCGAACGTGACCCCGCCGATCTCCAGCGTGGACATGCCGCTCACCCGCCCTGGGTGGCGCTGAGCACCTCGACCCGGTCGCCGTCGCGCAGCACGCTCGCCGACCAGCCGCCGCGCGGCACCACCTCGCCGTTCACCGCCACCGCGAGCCCGCGCTCCCGGTCGGTGACGGCGCGCACCACCTCGGCGACCGTGACACCGTCGGGCAGCGTGCGGCCGGTGCCGTTGACGATCAGTTCCACGTGCGCTCCTTCCCGAAGCGGTCCGGGGTGAAGGGGGCGAGCGCGGAATCCGGCTCGCCGGTGACGATCAGCTCGGTGACCAGGTCGGCGGTGACCGGGGTGAGCACGATGCCGTGCCGGTGGTGCCCGGTGGCCACGAGCACCCCCGGCCGTCCGGGCAGCGGCCCGATGATCGGCGCGTTGTCCGGCGTACCGGGGCGCAGCCCGGCGACGGCCTCCACCAGCTCGTACTCGACGAGTTCCGGCACCAGCTCCGCGGCGGCGCGCAGCAGCGTCAGCACCCCGCCGGCGGTGACCTCGGTGTCCGCGCGCTCCTCGACTGTCGCCCCGACCACCACCTCACCGCTGTCCCGGGGCACCAGGTAGACCGACTCGCTGTCCGCGTACCCCCGGATCACGTGCCGGAAGGCCGGCGGACCGCCACCGGGCGCGCGCAGCCGCAGCACCTGGCCCTTCACCGGGCGGACCGGCAGACCGGTCAGCGCCGCCGCGCCGCAACCGGCCGCGACCACGGTGACCCGGGCGTCCACCTCGGACAGCGCGCCGACGCGGGCCGGGCGCAGCTCCACCCCGGCCCGTCCGGCGGCCGTGCGCAGCGCCGCGACCAGCCGGCGCGGGTCGACCTGGTGGTCGCCGGGGGCCACCGCGCCACCGCGCACGCGCGGCGCCAGCGCCGGCTCGCGGTCGCGCAGCTCCGAGGGGCGCAGCGGCGTGATCGGCAGTCCCAGACCCCGTTGGTACGACCACAGCCGCCCCGCCTCGGCCAGGTCGTCGGCGGTGAGCCCGACGACGAGCGTGCCCTCGGTGCGGTAGCCGAGGTCGACGCCGCTCGCCTCGGCCAGCTCGGCGGCGAAACCGGGCCAGCGGGCGGCGGACCCGACGAGCAGGGCGGTCAGCTCGTGCTCACCGAAGTACGCCTCGGCGACCGGCGAGAGCATCCCGGCGGCCACCGACGAGGCGCCCGAACCGGGCCGGTCGTCGTGCACCACCACACGCAGTCCGCGCTGCGCGCACCGCCACGCGACGGCGAGTCCGACCGGCCCGGCGCCCACCACCGCCACGTCGGGCCCTCTGTCAACGCCTCCGGTAGCGGAAGGGCCCTCTCTCACCACGTCAGCGCCCGCATCAACTCGGCCGCGGCGTGTGCGGGATCGGCGGCCGTGCTGAGCGCGCCGACCACCGCCACCCCGTACGCCCCGGCCGCCCGCAGTGCCGGCACACCCGCGGCGGTCACCCCACCGATCGCGATGATCGGCACGCCCACCGCCTCGGCGACCGCGCGTACCCCCTCGGGGCCGATCGGATCCGGCAGGCCGGACTTGGTCGTGGTGACGTGACACGGGCCCACGCCCAGGTAGCTCGCGCCCGCGTCCACCGCCGCGCGGGCGCCCACCGGCTCCCGGGCGGTCGCGCCCAGCACGGCGTCCGGGCCGAGCACCCGGCGCGCGGCGGCCACGGGCAGGTCGTCCGCGCCGACGTGGCCACCGGCGGCGCCCACCGCCAGCGCCACGTGCAGCCGGTCGTTCACCAGGCACTGTGCCCCGTACGGCCGGCACTCCTGCGCCACCCGGCACGCCAGCTCGTACGCCTCCCGGTCGGTGGCGTCGTCCTCCACGCGCACCTGCACGACGAGTTCGGCGCCGGCCACCGGCAGGGCGGCACGCAGCACGGCGAGCGGGTCACGCCCCGGCCGGGTGTCGGTGACGAGATGCAGTCGTCCCAGGGACAGCACGGCAACGCTCCTCCCTGCGCCGGCATTACCCGGATCAGGTTCGACGGTCGGGGGCTCCCAGCCCCCCTCTCAGCCCGGTCCGCACCGGGCTCCCGTGGGTTACTTGCGGCCTACCGTACGACGCCTCCCGCCCGTACGGAAGGCCGGGTGAGGTTTTTCCAGGAACCAGCCGTCCGCCGGATTGGGACAGCGGGTGACCGTCTCCTCACGACACGCTGCCCGGATGTCCGTTCCCGCCCGCGTTCCGCGCAACCTTGCGATCCTGCCGTTCCGGGGCGGCCGCGCCGTCTCCCAAGGGCTGCTCACCTGGACGATGCTGCGCGGGCCGACGTGGATCCGCCTGCTGCCGGACGTGTACGTGCACCGGGACGGACACCGCGCCGACGACCACCGGATGTGGTGCGAGGCGGTGGCGTTGCGCCTGCCTCCGGGTGGCGTGCTGGCGGGGCGCAGCGCCGCCTGGCTGTTCGGCGCGGACGTGCTCACCCGCGACGCGCCGGTCACCGTGCTGCTGCCGACTGCTGCTCGACTGCGACCGCACCCACGGTTGCGGTTGGTCCGGTCGCCGCTGCCGGAGCGGGACCGCACCCTCGTCGGCGGTCTGCCGGTCACCACCCCGCTGCGTACCGCGTTCGACCTGGGCCGACAGGGCTCACTCGCCGAGGCGTTGGTCGCCGTCGACGCGCTGCTGCGTCGCCGGGTCGTGAAGCTGCCCGCCCTGCGGGCCTACGCCGCCGACCGGCCGGGCTGGCCGGGCGCTCCGCTGCTGCGCGAGGTGCTGGCGCTGGCCGAGCCGTTGAGCGAGTCCCCGATGGAGACGCGACTGCGGCTGCTCCTCCTCGACGCCGGTCTCGGCCCGCTCACCGCCCAGCACGAGGTGCGCGCCGGCGGACGCTTCGTGGCCCGGGTGGACCTGGCCTGGCCGGCTCTCCGCCTCGCGGTCGAGTACGACGGCGACCACCACCGGGA
The DNA here is from genome assembly GCF_042871665.1 of Micromonospora sp. NPDC005686. Lineage (NCBI taxonomy): Bacteria > Bacillati > Actinomycetota > Actinomycetes > Micromonosporales > Micromonosporaceae > Micromonospora > Micromonospora sp. NPDC005686. Next base: position 598,304 of record NZ_JBIAIY010000002.1, on the reverse strand, counting down.
GCGGGCAAACTTCCGGCGGGACGTGGCGCGCCTGAACGCGCTGCGCGCGGCCGGGTGGGTCGTACTCCGGTTCACCGCCGACGACGTGCTACGCCGACCCGACGCCACTGTCGCCCTGGTACGCCAGGCCCTGGCCGAACGTCGTGCCACCGCAGCAAACCACTGATCCGCGCCCTCGGCTCGCCGCCCTCCGCACCCTCCAGCTCGCCGCCCGCAGCCCGCAGCCCCGAGTCTCGCCCCGCCGCGCCCCCGGCCCGGCCACCGCCACCCGGTGTCTGGCCGGGCCGGGCCGGGCCGGCCGAGACACCACGGGCGTCAGGAGGCCGCCCGCAGACACCTATGGCGTTCCACCCGCGACTGAATCTGGCGACGAGTGGAACGCCATGAGTGTCTCAATGCCTCCTTGACACCCATACCGTTCCACCCATCGTGGGCGCTGCCTCTGAGTGGAACGCCATGGGTGCCTGCGCGCGCGGGCGGCCCCGGTGTGCGCACGCCCGCCGAGCCGGGGCAAGCCCCGACGCTCGCACGCCGACGAGCGGACGCACCTGCGACGCGCGGGCGGACCGAACACGGGTGGACCGAACGCGCGAGCGCACGCCCGACGCGCGAGCGGGCCCGACGCGCGAGCGGACCCAACGCGCGGGCGGACCGAACGCGCGGACGGGCCGAACGCGCGCGGGCCCGACGCGCAGGCGGGCGCGTCCGCGCGGGCAGGGACGTCAGAGGATGGCGTCCAGGGCGTCCAGGTCCTCGTCGGTGGGCTGCCACGTGCCGGCTTCGGCGTTCGCCCTCACCTGCTCGGGGGTGGTGGCACCGGCGATCACCGACGTCACCGCGGGACGCGCCGCCAGGCCACCGATGGCCACCTGGAGCATGCTGATCCCGCGCTCGGCCGCGTACGCCTCGATCGCCTCGATGACGTCCCAGCGCGCGGCGGCGAGCCGCTCGGCGTACCGGCCGCCACCGGCCAGGCGGCTGCCCGCCGGGGCCGCCTCGCCGCGCGTGTACTTGCCGGTGAGCAGCCCGTTGGCGAGCGGGAAGAACGGCAGCATGCCGAGGCCGAACCGCTCGCAGGCCGGGATCACCTCGTCCTCCACGCCGCGTTCCAGCAGCGAGTAGTGGTTCTGCGCGGAGATGAACCGGGTGCGCCCCTGCGACGACGCGGTCCAGTCGGCGTCGGCGATCTGCCAGCCGGCGAAGTTGGAGTTGCCCAGGTAGCGCACCTTCCCGGCGGTCACCAGGTCGTCCAGCGCGGCGAGCGTCTCGTCGATCGGGGTGCCCGGGTCGGGCTCGTGCATCTGGTACAGGTCGATGTGATCGGTGCCGAGCCGGCGCAACGACGCCTCGACCGCGCGGGCGATGTAGCGGCGGGCGCCCCGGGCGCCGTGGTCCGGCCCGTTCGCGCCGTTCATGGCCATGCCGAACTTGGTGGCCACCACCACGTCGTCGCGGCGGCCCTTGAGCGCCTGCCCGAGCAGTTCCTCGGAGGCGCCCTGCGGCTCGCCGTAGATGTCGGCGGTGTCGAAGAAGTTGATCCCGGCGTCGAGCGCCGCGTCCACCACCGCCCGGGTGCCGTCGAGATCGAGTTTGCGGCCGAAGTTGTTGCAGCCGATACCGACTACTGACACCACGAGCCCGGAGTCGCCCAGCCGGCGATAGGTCATCTCACTCACGAGATCCACTCTATGCCCGCGGGCCGGGCGCCCAACGGGCGAGCACCTCAGCCCAGCACCTCGGCGGCCAGCACCCGGGCGGCGCCGATCGTGGCCGCCAGTTCCTCGGGGGTACGCCCCACCGCGCCCAGCAGTGCCTGCGCCCGCTCGGCGAACTCCGGCGGCGCTCCCGGCAGGTGCCCGGCCGAGGCGATCATGCCCTTCTCGTTGACCAGCCATCGTCCGGCCCGGCCGTGCAGCGCGTGGACGAGCACCCCGACCACCCGGAACAGGCAGCCGGCCACGTAGCCGGAGTCACCTCCGGCCGCGCCCTTCGCGGCGCCGTCGAGCAGCAGCCCGGCCTCCCAGCCACCGGCGACCAGCGCGGCGCCGAGCGCGGGCGGGTAGTCGACGGTCTCGGCCCGCAGCGCGGTCAGCTCGCCGGTCGGGTCGCCGAGCACCCGCCCGAGCGCCACCTCCCCGGCGTACGCGTGCGAGTAGAAGCCGAGCGGGTGCCCGGCCTGCACCTCGACCCTGTAGCGGCCGGCCCGGCAGTCCGCCCAGACCCGGTGCACCCGGTCCAGGTCGCGGTAGATCCAGTCCACGGGCACGCCGCCGACGCGCAGCCAGCCGCCACCGTCGACCCACGGCCCCCAGCCGCCCGGGGCGGTGAGGTCCACCGGCCCGTCGGCGACCGAGGCGGCCACCGCGCGCAGCCCGGCCAGGTCGGGCTCACCGCGGTAGTAGAGGCCCAGGTCCCAGTCGGAGTCGGGCCGGTGGTCGCCGCGGGCGCGGCTGCCGCCGAGCGCCACCGCGACCACGCCGTCCACCGCGCACAGCCGCTCGGCCAGGTCCTGGCCGATCACCCGACGTCCCAGACCGGCTCCGGCGTCTCCACCACGTCGCCGTCGCCGCGGAACAGCACGAACCGGTCGAAGGTGCGGGTGAACCACCTGTCGTGGGTCACCGCGACCACCGTCCCCTCGAACGCCGTCAGGCCGGCTTCCAGCGCCTCGGCCGAGGCCAGGTCGAGGTTGTCGGTGGGCTCGTCGAGCAGCAGCAGCGTGGCCCCGGACAGTTCCAGCAGCAGCACCAGGAACCGGGCCTGCTGCCCGCCGGAGAGCGTGCCGAACCGCTGGTCGCCCTGCGCGGCCAGCTCGTACCGGGACAGCGCCGCCATGGCCGCGTGCCGGTCCATGCCGGCCCGGTGGTCGTCGCCGCGCCACAGCACCTCGACGAGCGTCTTGGCCATCAGCTCCGGCCGGTCGTGGGTCTGCGAGAAGTGTCCCGGCCGGACCCGCGCGCCGAGCCGGACCACGCCGCCGTGCGCGACGGGCGCGAGCGCGGCGGCGCCGTCGACAGGGGTGTTGCCGGGCTCCGGGTCGGTGCCGCCCCGGGCCAGCAGGCGCAGGAAGTGCGACTTGCCGGTGCCGTTCGCGCCGAGCACCGCGACCCGGTCGCCGTACCAGAGTTCCAGGTCGAAGGGGTACGTCAGGCCGTCCAGCTCCAACTGTTCCGCGATCACCGCGCGTTTGCCGGTCCGCCCGCCGGTCAGGCGCATCCGGATGTCCTGGTCCTTCGGGGGTACGGGCGGCGGCCCGGCCTCCTCGAACTTGCGCAACCGGGTCTGCGCGGCCTGGTAGCGGGAGGCCATCCCGGCGTTGTACGCGGCCTTCTGCTTGTACATCAGCATCAGCTCACGCAGTTTCTGGTGCTCCTCGTCCCAGCGTTTGCCCAGCTCGTCGAGGCGGGCGTGCCGGGCAACCCGGGCGGAGTGCCAGCTCGCGAAGCCGCCCGGGTGCACCCAGGCGCTGCCGCCCTCCACCGCGACCACACGGTCGGCGGTCTGCGCCAGCAGTTCCCGGTCGTGCGAGACGTAGAGCACGGACTTGCCCGACTCGCGTAGCCGCGCCTCCAGCCAGCGCTTGCCGGGTACGTCGAGGAAGTTGTCCGGCTCGTCGAGCAGCAGCACCTCTTCCGGGCCGCGCAGCAGCAACTCCAGCGCGAAGCGCTTCTGCTGGCCGCCGGAGAGCGTGCGTACCGGCCGGTCCCGGGCGCTGTCCCAGGGCAGGCCGAGCACGATGGTGGTGACGGTGTCGAAGAGGACCTCCGCTTCGTACCCGCCGGTCTCGCCCCAGACGGCCAGCGCCTCGGCGTACGCGAGCTGGGTCTTGCCGGCGGCGGAGCTGTACTTGCCGCGGACCTCGGCCGCCCGCATGGCCGCCTCGGTCTCGGCGAGCCGCAGCCCGGCGTCGCGCAGCGCCGGCGGGGCGAGGGAGAGCGCCATGTCGGCGAGCGTGGAATCGTCCCCGATCATGCCGATGAACTGCCGCATCACGCCGAGACCGCCGGAGCGGGCGATCGCGCCGGTCTTCACCGGCAGGTCACCGGCGACCATCCGCAGCAGCGTGGTCTTGCCGGCGCCGTTCGGACCGACGAGCGCCACCTTGGCGCCCTCACCGACCCGGAACGACACGTCGCTGAACAGCTCACGCCCGTCCGGGAGGATGTGCCCGACTCCTGCCACGTCCACGTATCCCACGCGGGCATCCTGCCCGAGCCGGGCCGGTGGGCGACACCGGATTACCGGGTGACGCGCAGTACCCGGTAGCCCTTCTGGCTGGCGTGCCGTTCGACTGACCAGCCCTGCTCGGCCAGCCAGCGGTGCAGCGAGTCGCCGCCGAGGTGCCGGGCGACGACGAGCCAGGCCACGCCGTCCGGGGCGAGCCGGGGCAGCCAGCGCAGCAGCAGGCCGTGCAGTTCCGGCTTGCCGATGTGGATCGGCGGGTTGGACCAGATCTGGGTGAAGGTGACGTCGTCCGGCAGTTCGTCCGGCGCGACGGCGCGTACCCGCTCGGCGGCGCCGACCCGGGCCGCGTTGGCGGTGGTGAGGGCGCGGGCGCGCTCGTTGACGTCCACCGCCCAGACGGTGGCCTTCGGTGCGGTGGTGGCCAGGACGCAGGTGATCGGGCCGAAGCCGCAGCCGATGTCGAGCAGCGCGCCGGTGACGTCGGCGGCCGGCAGTTCGGCCTTGCGCAGCAGCACTGCGGTGCCCGGGTCGAGCCGGTCGGCGGAGAAGACGCCGCCGGCCGAGGCGAGCGTGTAGTCGCGCCCGGCGACTGTGAACTCGACCTCGCGCGGGCGGGCCGGGGTCGAGGGCTCAGCGGTGAAGTAGTGGTCGCCGGTCACGCCCGCATTCTCGCACCGGGCCGCAGCGGTTCCGGCGACGGTGTCACGGGCAGGGTCCGACGCCACTCCGCCAGAATTTCCCGATATTACCCCTGAAAGGGACAATCAGTCTTACTCTATGCCACATGGTGTACCGGTACGAGTCCGATGAGGACGCCTTCCTGGAGTACCCGAAGCCCGGGTCGGCCCCGAACGGGCCCGCAGCCACGACGCCCCCGCCCGCGGGTCCGTCACGCTCCCGCTTCCCCACGCCGTCGCTGCCCCCGCCGCCGCGCCCCACCGCGCAACCGGCGCTGCCGCCGGCCGGCCCCGACGAACAGGCCGGCCCCGACGAGCAGGCGGCCGACGACCGCGCCCCGATGCCGGCGCCACCGGCCCCGGCACCCACACCCGGACGCCCCGCGCCACCGCGGGAGCCCTCCCCGGTGCCGCAGCCCGCGCCGCCGATGCCGGCGCCCGTACCGGCCGCGGCGAACCGGCAGACGGTGCCGATCCAAGCCAGCCCGACCGCCCGCGCCGCCGCCTCCGAGCCGTCCCGGACCCGGCGCACCGAGCGCCGCGGCGGCGGCCGGTTCTGGCAGACGCTCGTCGGCGGCGCCGCCGTACTGCTCCTGCTCTCGCTCACCGGGCTCGCAGTCGCCGCACTGCTGGACGAGCGCACCGCCACGCCGCCCGCCGCCCAGCCCACACCGCAGCCGACCGAGCCGAGCACGCCGTCCGGCGGCACCGACCTGGACTCCCGGGACACCGACCAGGCGTCACTCACCGCCAATGAGGTCTTCCCGTTCAAGGACGTGGTGGTCGCCGACGAGAAGCCGGCCTACCGGGTGCTGAAGACCCAGGCCAGCACGAAGTGCCAGGTCGCGGCCACCGGCGAGATCGCCGACCTGCTGGTCCGGCTCGGCTGCAACCAGGTCGTGCGGGGCACGCTCCGCTCCCCCGACGGCGACCACCTGATCACCGCCGGTCTGTTCAACCTCACCGACGTGGCCACCGCCCAGCGGGTACGCGACCGCATCCGGCCGCTGCTCGACGCGCGCCAGGGACGGTTCCGTGGCATGGCGGCGGGCGACGGCACCGAGGCGGTGGAGAAGGCCGCGGCCCGGGTCGCCTGGCAGGTACGCGGCCACTACGTCGCCTACTGCCTGGTCACCCGCGCCGACGGCGAGCGCCTCCCGAGCGACGACGCGACCGCCCGCGAGATCATGTACGACCTGGTCGAGCTGCACCTCAACCGGGGTGTGCTGGACCGCCGGGTGGCCACCGGAACGGCCGGGCAGCCCGACGCGGACTCGGCCGACGACAGCGCCGGTCAGCGGGGCACCGACTGAGCCGCGCTCAGCCCTCGGCCACCGGCACCCGCAACCGGCGGGTCTCCTCGGCGCGCCGGGCGTACTCGGCCGGGTCGGCCGGGTAACCCACCTCGACCAGGGCGAGGCCGTGCGCCGGCGCCACGGTCACCTCGCTGGAGCGTTCACGGCGGGTCAGCAGCCCGGCCGGCCACCGCACCGGCCGCCGACCGTCGCCGGCCACCAGCATCGCCCCGACCAGGCTGCGCACCATGTTCTGGCAGAACGCGTCGGCCTGCACGGTGGCGACCAGGATCCCGTCCGGATCACGCCGCCAGTCCAGCCGGGTCACCTCGCGCAGCGTGGTGGCGTTCTCCTTGCGCCGGCAGTACGCGGCGAAGTCGTGCTCCCCCACCAGCCCGGCGGCGGAGGCGTTCAGCGCCGCCAGGTCCAGCGGCTTCGGCCAGGCCAGAGTGTCCCGGCGGCGCAGCGGCTCGGCGCCCCACGGGGCGTCGGTGACCCGGTACTCGTAGCGCCGGAACGTGGCCGAGAACCGGGCGTCGAAGTCGGCCGGCACCTCGGTCATCGCGCGTACCCGGGCGTCGGGCGGGAGGAGCCGGGCCAGCCGGCGCAGCAACCGCCCCTCGTGCTCCCGCCACACCGCAGCCGGGAGATCGAGGTGGCAGACCTGCCCGGCGGCGTGCACCCCGGCGTCGGTACGCCCGGCCACTGTCAGCCCGGTCGCCGTGCCCGCGCCGAGCACCAGATCCAGCGTCTGCATGAGCACGCCCGCCACGGTGCGCCGGGTCGGCTGGGGCGCCCAGCCGGAGAAGTCGGTGCCGTCGTACGAGACGTCCAGCCGCAGCCGGATCCGCTCGTCCACCTCGTACCTCCTGTCGACGGCGACGGGCCCGGCACCCCCGAGGGGATGCCGGGCCCGGTCGAGCCTGATCTCAGGCCTTGTCGTTCTCGGTGGCCTCGTCGCTGTCCTCGCGGGCGGCGGCGGTGTCACCGGACGCCGAGACCGGCGCCTCGGCGTCCTGGTCGTCGGCGCTGGAGCGCGGGGTCTCCTCGGCCGGGGCCAGGGCCTCGACCTTGTCCTGCTGCGCGGCCTTGCGGGCGGCGGTCTTCTTGTTCGCCTTCGGCTCGGCGACCTGAAGCTCCTCCACCAGCTCGATGATCGCCATCGGAGCGGCGTCACCCTTGCGCGGACCGGTCTTCACGATCCGGGTGTAGCCACCGTTGCGGTTGGCGTACCGGGGCGCGATCTGGTCGAACAGGGCGTAGACCACGTCCTTGTCCTTGACGACGCCCAGCACCCGGCGGCGCGAGGCGAGGTCGCCGCGCTTGGCCTTGGTGATGAGCTGCTCGGCCAGCGGACGCAGCCGCCGGGCCTTCGTCTCGGTGGTCTGGATCTTGCCGTGCTGGAACAGCGCGGTGGCCAGGTTGGCCAGCATCAGCCGCTCGTGCGCGGGGCTGCCGCCGAGGCGGGGGCCCTTGGTGGGCGTGGGCATGCTTGGTGCTCCTCAGGTATGGCGGCAGCGCGGACTAGAGCTGCTCGGTCTCGCGGTAGTCGTCGGTGTCGTAGTCGGCCTCGCCGAAGGCGTCCACGACGTGCGCCGGGTCGAAGTTCGGAGCCGAGTCCTTCAGCCCCAGGCCCATCCCGGCGAGCTTCATCTTGACCTCGTCGATCGACTTCTGACCAAAGTTGCGGATGTCGAGGAGGTCGGCCTCGGTACGCCCGATGAGCTCACCAACGGAGTTGATGCCCTCGCGCTTGAGGCAGTTGTAGGAGCGGACGGTCAGGTCCAGCTCCTCGATCGGCAGGGCCAGGTCCGCAGCCAGCTGGGCGTCCTGCGGGGACGGCCCGATGTCGATGCCCTCGGCCGTCTCGTCCAGCTCGCGGGCGAGCCCGAACAGCTCCACCAGCGTCGAGCCGGCCGAGGCCAGCGCGGTACGCGGGCCCATCGACGGCTTGGTCTCGACGTCGATGATCAGCCGGTCGAAGTCGGTGCGCTGCTCGACACGGGTCGCCTCGACCCGGTACGTCACCTTGAGCACGGGCGAGTAGATCGAGTCGACCGGGATCCGGCCGATCTCGGCGCCCGCCTGCTTGTTCTGCGCCGCAGTGACGTAGCCGCGACCCCGCTCGACGGTCAGCTCCATGTCGAGCCGGCCCTTGCCGTTGAGGGTGGCGAGCTTCAGATCCGGGTTGTGCACCGAGACACCGGCCGGGGGCTGAATGTCACCGGCGGTCACGTCGCCCGGGCCCTGCTTGCGCAGGTACATGCTGACCGGCTCGTCGTGCTCGGAGCTGACGCACAGCTCCTTGATGTTCATGACGAGCTCGACCACGTCCTCCTTGACCCCGGGGATCGTGGTGAACTCGTGCAGCACACCGTCGATCTTGATCGAGGTGACAGCCGCACCCGGGATGGACGACAGCAACGTACGCCGCAGCGAGTTGCCCAGGGTGTAGCCGAAGCCGGGCTCCAGCGGCTCGATGGTGAACCGGGAGCGGGTCTCGTTGATCGACTCTTCGGAGAGAGACGGTCGCTGGCTGATGAGCATCTTTTCTCTTCTCTTCCGGGGCGCCCGCTATTTGACGCCCACGACACAACTGTTCCGGTGGCCCGCCCCGGAGAGCGGGCCACCGCAACGAGCCCTTACTTGGAGTAGAGCTCGACGATCAGCTGCTCCTGGACCTGGGTGTCGATCACCTGACGGGCCGGGAGCGAGTGCACGAGGATCTTCATCTGGCTCGGGATCGCCTCCAGCCACGCCGGGACGGTCCGCGAGCCGGCCTCACCCTGTGCCACCAGGAACGGGGTGAGTTCCTTGCTCTTCGCACGCACCTCGACGATGTCGTGCTCCTTGACCCGGTACGACGGGATGTCGACCTTCTTGCCGTTCACCGTGAAGTGACCGTGCTTGACCAGCTGACGGGCCATGTCCCGGGACTTGGCGTAGCCGGCCCGGTAGACCACGTTGTCCAGCCGCGACTCAAGGATCTGCAGCAGGACCTCGCCGGTCTTGGCCTCCTTGCTCACGGCCTCTTCGTAGTAGCCGCGGAACTGCTTCTCCAGCACGCCGTAGACACGACGGGCCTTCTGCTTCTCACGGAGCTGGAGCAGGTACTCCGTCTCCTTCGTGCGGCCGCGGCCGTGCTGCCCGGGCGGGAACGGCCGGGACTCGAACGGGCACTTCGGACCATCGCACTTGCTGCCCTTGAGGAACAGCTTCATCTTCTCCCGCCGGCAACGGCGGCAGTCAGCACCGGTGTAACGAGCCATCTCTCTCTAACCTCTCAGACCCGGCGACGCTTCGGCGGACGGCACCCGTTGTGCGGCTGCGGCGTGACGTCGGAGATCTGCCCGACCTCGAGGCCCACTGCCTGCAGCGAACGGATGGCGGTTTCCCGGCCGGAGCCGGGACCCTTGACGAACACGTCGACCTTGCGCATGCCGTGCTCCATCGCGCGGCGCGCGGCGGCCTCGGCGGCGAGCTGCGCGGCGAACGGAGTCGACTTGCGGGAGCCCTTGAAGCCCACCTGGCCGGAGGAGGCCCAGGAGATGACCGCACCGGTCGGGTCCGTGATGGACACGATGGTGTTGTTGAAGGTGCTCTTGATGTGCGCCTGCCCGTGGGCGACGTTCTTGCGTTCCTTGCGCCGGACCTTCTTGACGGCGGCTCCGGCACGAGCCTTCGGTGGCATAAGTCTGTGCGCTCCTAGTTACTTCTTGCCGGGCTTCTTCTTGCCGGCCACGGTCCGCTTCGGGCCCTTCCGGGTCCGCGCGTTGGTCTTGGTGCGCTGGCCACGCACGGGCAGACCACGGCGGTGCCGGATACCGGCGTAGCAGCCGATCTCGACCTTGCGGCGGATGTCAGCGGCGACCTCGCGGCGCAGGTCGCCTTCAACCTTGTAGTTGCCCTCGATGTGGTTCCGGAGCTCGACGAGCTCCTCGTCCGTGAGGTCCCGAACGCGCTTGTCCGGCGAGATGCCGGTCGCGGCGAGCGTCTCCAGGGCGCGGGTGCGACCGACCCCGAAGATGTAGGTGAGCGCGATCTCCATCCGCTTCTCGCGGGGGAGATCCACGCCGACTAGACGTGCCATGTGCGGGCGTACTCCTCGTGATGTGTGGCGGAGGTGTGGACCCGTCCCACCCCGCTACGCGACGTCCCTGTCCTTCCGGCGACGAACGCCGGCGACCGGGATGGGTCGCTGCCCGAGCGGGCCCCGGCCTCCGACCGGGGGTCAACCACGAGGGGGTACGCGCTGCGCACCCGACCGCGGCTGGGACGAGTTGGTGATGTGTGGGGCGTCAGCCCTGGCGCTGCTTGTGGCGCGGGTCGGTGCAGATGACCATGACCCGGCCGTGCCGGCGGATCACCCGGCACTTGTTGCAGATCCTCTTGACGCTCGGCTTGACCTTCACGGTTGCCTTACTTCCCATCTGGCCCGGAGCCGCGGCGGTGCGCGATCCGGACGTCGAAGACGGACACGGGTCTCCCGGCCGCCGTCAGGCTTACTTGTAGCGGTAGACGATGCGCCCGCGGGTCAGGTCGTACGGCGAGAGTTCGACGACGACCCGGTCCTCCGGCAGGATGCGGATGTAGTGCTGCCGCATCTTGCCGCTGATGTGCGCGAGCACCTTATGGCCGTTCGCGAGCTCCACCCGGAACATGGCGTTCGGCAGGGGCTCGATGACCCGACCCTCGATCTCGATTGCTCCGTCTTTTTTCGGCATGTACTCCGCTGTCCTGACGTCGGTTGCTCCGGACGGCCCACAACGTCTTACACGGGTGAACTGACCATGATCAGAAAACCCGCGCCAGCCGCGGCTCCGACTCCCACCGAAGCGCAGGGTGGGCATGGCGGAGTGGACGCTGTGCGCCGATCTGAAAGTGTACGCCGACCCGCACGCGCTCGCCAAACCGACCGGCGCGACGGTCACCCGGACGGCGCGGATATGACGCAGGTCACGTCTCCGGCAGCTCCCGCTTCGCCGCCCGGCGGGTCTCCCGCTCGACCTGCTTGCGTCGCCGCCGCTCGGCGTCCTTCTCCGGCGCCCCGGTGGCCAGCCCCTGCACGGTCTGGTAGAGCACCACGGCGCCCCACGGGCCGAGCACCCAGACCGGCCAGTAGTCGTCGACCTCGAACTCACCCTCACCGAGCTGGGAGACGAACCAGATCGCGGTGAGTATCAGCGCCACCTTCAGCCAGGGGCCCCAGACCTCCAGCAGCCAGGCGTTACGCGCGCTCAGCGCCGACCGCCCCCGGGCGGCCACGCCGCTCTCCCCGGTCGCGCGCGGAGCCGGCAGGGAGCGCTCGGCCGGCGCGGTGCCGGGCAGGTCGGTCAGCAGCGCGTCCAGCTCGCCGTAGGTCTTGGCCCCGTACGCCTGACGCAGCCGATCGTCGTACTCGTCCAGGTCGAGCCGGCCCTCGGCCAGTGCCGTTCGAAGCCGCTCGGCGGTGGCCTCCCGGTCCGCGTCGGCCGCCCGCATCCGGTTGCGCTCATCCATGGGAACCAGCATGGCACCCGATCGCCAAGGCGGCACGGTGCGCGCCGCCGATCGGGGCGGTCGGCGGTCGGCGATCAGACGGCCGGAGAGCCGACCGACGTCTGCCGCGCGGTCACCAGATCGCCCAGGCGGGCCCGGCCGCCGTCCTCGGCGGTCAGCACCCACACGCCGTCGTCCAGCAGCGCCATCGAGTGCTCGACGTGCACCGCGATCGACCCGTCGCGGGTCACCACGGTCCAGCCGTCGGACAGCTCGACCGTACGCGGCGAGCCCATCGTGATCATCGGCTCGATCGCCAGCGCCATGCCCGGCACCAGGCGCGGCCCCTTGCCGGGACGCCCGTGGTTGAGCACGTGCGGGTCCTGGTGCATCTCGGTGCCGATGCCGTGGCCGCCGTAGCCGTCGACGATGCCGTACCGGCCGCCCTTGCGGACCGCGGTCTCGACCGCGTGGGAGATGTCGGTGAGCCGGCCCTTGCCGGAGGCCGCCCCGCGCGCCGCAGCGGCGATTCCGGCCCACATGGCGTCCTCGGCCACCGCCGTCATCCGCAGCAGCGCCGGGTCGACCTCGCCGACCGGCACCGTGACCGCCGCGTCGCCGTGCCAGCCGTCCAGCACCGCGCCGCAGTCGATCGAGATCAGGTCTCCCTCGCGCAGCACCTGCTGGGGCGACGGGATGGCGTGCACCACCTGCCGGTTGACCGAGGAGCAGATCGACGCCGGGAAGCCGTGGTAGCCCTTGAACGAGGGCACGGCGCCCGCCTCGCGGATGGTCGACTCGGCGATCGCGTCCAGGTCGGCCGTCGACACGCCCGGCGCCACCGCCTCTCGCATCCGGCGCAGGGCGCGGGCGACGACCAGACCGGCGGCCCGCATCAGTTCGATCTGCTCGGGGGTCTTCAGCTGGATGTCCAGCTGGGGACGGCGCATGGCGGTGTTCACCTTTCGTCGCGCGTACGCGGAGCAGCGGGGCACGTCGCGCGTACCCCGCTGTTCGCACTCTATCCGCCGGGTGGCGGGTGGGACCTCAGCCGCCGTACGAGCGCAGTGCGTCGATGGCGCGGACGGTGACGTCCTCCACCGGGCCGGTCGCGTCGATGCCGACCAGCCTGCCCTGAGCGCCGTAGTAGTCGACCAGCGGCGCGGTCTTCTCGGCGTACTCCCGCAGCCGGGCCGCGATGGTCTCCGGCTTGTCGTCGTCCCGCTGGAACAGCTCCGCGCCGCAGCGGTCGCAGATGTCCTCCCGGCTGGTCGCGTCGAACTCGACGTGCCAGATCTTGCCGCAGCCGCGGCAGGTACGCCGGCCGGACAGCCGCCGGATCACCTCGTCGTCGTCGACGACGAGCTCCAGCACCAGATCCAGTGCGGTGCCGAGGTCCGCGAGGAGCTTGTCCAGCGCGGCGGCCTGCGGCGTGGTCCGTGGGAAGCCGTCGAGCAGGAAGCCCTCGCTCGCGTCCGGCTCGGCGAGCCGGTCCCGCACCATGTTGATGGTGACCTCGTCGGGGACCAGCTTGCCGGCGTCCATGTAGCGCTTGGCCTCGACGCCCAGCGGCGTGCCCTGGGAGACGTTCGCCCGGAAGATGTCACCAGTCGAGATCTTCGGCACCGAGAGGTGCGCGGCGACGAACTCCGCCTGTGTGCCCTTGCCCGCGCCCGGCGGGCCAACCAGAACGAGTCGCATCTACCGCAGGAACCCTTCGTAGTTCCGCTGCATGAGTTGGCTCTCGATCTGCTTCACGGTCTCCAGACCGACGCCGACCATGATGAGCACAGCGGTGCCGCCGAACGGGAAGTTCTGGAACTGCTGGTTGTCGAGCCAGATGAAGAAGAAGTTCGGCAGGATCGCGACGATACCCAGGTAGAGCGCACCCGGCAGGGTGATCCGGCTGAGGATGAAGTCGAGGTACTCGGCGGTCGGCTTGCCGGGGCGGATGCCCGGCACGAAGCCGCCGTACTTCTTCATGTTGTCCGCGACCTCGGTCGGGTTGAACGTGATCGACACGTAGAAGTACGTGAAGAAGATGATCAGCAGGAAGTAGATCGCGATGTGCTCCGGCGCGCTCGCCTTCACGATGTGGTTCTGGATCCACGCCTGGACCTTGCCCGGGTCGTTCTGATCGAAGAACTGCAGCGCGAGCTGAGGCAGGTAGAGCAGCGACGAGGCGAAGATGACCGGGATGACGCCGGCCTGGTTCACCTTGAGCGGGATGTAGGTGGACGTGCCGCCGTACATCCGCCGGCCGATCATGCGCTTGGCGTACTGCACCGGGATCCGGCGCTGTGCCTGCTCGATGAAGGTGACAGCGGTGATGACCAGCAGGACCAGGGCGATGACGAGGAAGAACATCCCCCAGCCCTTTGTGGTCTTGATCTTCCAGCCCTCGCTGGGGAGCCGGGCCGCGATCGAGGTGAAGATCAGCACGGACATGCCGTTGCCGACGCCCCGGTCGGTGATCAGCTCACCCAGCCACATCACCACGCCGGTGCCGGCGGTCATGGTCATGACCAGGATGGTCAGCGTCAGCCAGTCCGGGATGCCGGTGCCCTTGGGCACGATCGGGAACTGGTCGCACTGGTTGTTGAACAGCTGCCCGGAGCGGGCCAGCGCCACGAACGCCGAGGACTGGAGGATGCCCAGGCCCAGCGTCAGGTAGCGGGTGTACTGCGTGATCTTGGCCTGCCCGGCCTGGCCCTCCTTGCGGAGCTGCTCCAGGCGCGGGATCACCACCGTCAGCAGCTGCAGGATGATCGACGCGGTGATGTAGGGCATGATGCCCAGCGCGAAGACCGAGAGCTGCAGCAGCGCGCCGCCGGAGAAGAGATCCAGCAGGTTCAGCACGCCAGTGCTGCCGCCCTGGATCGTGTCGAGGCACTTCTGCACGTTTCCGTACGAGACGCCCGGGCTGGGCAGCGTGGCGCCCAGCCGGTAGACCGCGATGATGCCTACTGTGAACAGCAGCTTCTTGCGCAGGTCAGGCGTACGGAACGCACTGAGAAAGGCGGACAGCAACTTCTTCCTCCTGCGCGACGCGGGCCGCCGGTGACGAATCCCTGGCGGGGCGGGGTGGTGCCGGACGGAGTGTCCGGTATCCATGGCTGGGAACGGACTCTAACAGCCCGGCCCCGGTCCGGGCAGATGCGCCCGGCTACATAAACCGAATCCGATGTTACCCGGCGCACACGTCGCCGGTAGACCATGGCGCCCGCCCAGTTGCGAACAACTGAGCGGGCGCCGTGGACATCGCCTTACAGCTCCGTGACCGAGCCACCGGCGGCGGTGATCTTCTCCTTGGCCGACGCGCTGAACGCGTGCGCCGAAACCTGGAGAGACACGCCACCGAGGTCGCCGGTGCCGAGCACCTTGACCGGGTGACCCTTGCGGACCGCGCCGGCCTCGACCAGCTCGACCGGGCCGACCTGGCCGCCGTTCGGGAACAGCTCGGCCAGCCGGTCCAGGTTGACCACCTGGAACACGACCTTGAACTTGTTCTTGAAGCCCTTCATCTTCGGCAGGCGCATGTGGATGGGCATCTGCCCACCCTCGAACGCCGGCGAGATGTTCTTCCGGGCCTTGGAACCCTTGGTACCGCGGCCGGCCGTCTTGCCCTTCGAGCCCTCACCGCGACCCACACGGGTCTTGTCGGTCTTGGCGCCGGGAGCCGGACGCAGGTGGTGCACCTTGATCGTCATTACTCGACCTCCTCGACCTTCACGAGGTGGTTGACCGTGAAGATCATGCCACGGATCTCCGGCCGGTCCTCCTTGACCACCACGTCGTTGATCCGCTTGAGACCGAGCGAACGCAGCGACTCACGCTGGTTGCGCTTGGTCCCGATCTCGGACCGGACCTGGGTGACCTTCAGGCGTGCCATCAGGACGCCACCCCCGCCCGCGACGCCAGCATGGCGGCCGGCGCGACGTCCTCGACCGGCAGACCACGACGAGCCGCGACCTGCTCCGGGGACTCGA
Organism: Micromonospora sp. NPDC005686; assembly: GCF_042871665.1. Classification (NCBI taxonomy): domain Bacteria; kingdom Bacillati; phylum Actinomycetota; class Actinomycetes; order Micromonosporales; family Micromonosporaceae; genus Micromonospora; species Micromonospora sp. NPDC005686. Next base: position 582,680 of record NZ_JBIAIY010000002.1, on the reverse strand, counting down.
GCCCCTTCAGAGCCGCCACAGTGGCGTGCACGATGTTGATCGGGTTGGACGAGCCGAGGCTCTTGGAGAGCACGTCGTGGATACCCGCGCACTCCAGCACGGCACGCACCGGACCACCGGCGATGACACCCGTACCGGCGGAGGCCGGCTTGAGCAGCACCACACCGGCCGCGGCCTCACCCGTGATCGGGTGCGGGATCGACTGGCCGATGCGCGGCACCTTGAAGAAGTGCTTCTTGGCCTCCTCGACGCCCTTGGCGATCGCCGCGGGCACCTCCTTGGCCTTTCCGTAGCCCACACCGACGGTGCCGTCGCCGTCGCCCACGATCACGAGGGCGGTGAAGCTGAAGCGACGACCACCCTTCACGACCTTGGCGACGCGGTTGATCGCGACGACCCGCTCGAGGTGCGGGGTCTTCTCGACGGGCGCGTTTCCGCGGCCGCCCTCACGGCGGTTGTCGCGGCGACCACCCTCGTTGCCACCGGACCCGCCGCCACGGCGCTGTTGACCTGGCATCAGCAGCCTTCCTTCTCTCTCGTGACGGGGTTTCTAGAACTCGAGCCCGGCTTCGCGGGCGGCGTCGGCAAGCGCGGCGACACGCCCCGCGTACCGGTTGCCACCACGGTCGAAGACGACCTTCGAGACGCCGGCGGCCTTGGCACGCTCGGCAAGCAGGGCGCCGACCTTGCCGGCCAGGGCGCTCTTGTCGCCCTCGGCGCCACGCAGCGAGGCGTCCATGGTCGAGGCCGACGCCAGGGTGTGACCCTTGGCGTCGTCCACGACCTGGGCCACCATGTGCCGCAGGGAGCGGGTGACGACCAGGCGAGGGCGCTCGGCGGTGCCGCTGACGTTCTTGCGGACCCGGAAGTGCCGACGCGCACGCCCGACGGCACGCTTGGCGGCGACGCCGCGGCGGCGCTTGAGCAGCGTGGCGCTCACTTCTTACCTGCCTTTCCAGCCTTGCGGCGGATGACCTCGCCCTGGTACTTCACGCCCTTGCCCTTGTAGGGCTCCGGCGGACGGATCTTCCGGATGTTGGCGGCGACCTCGCCGACCTGCTGCTTGTCGATGCCGGCCACGTGGAACAGCGTCGGCTTCTCGACAGTGAAGGTGATGCCGTCCGGTGCCGGCACGAGGACCGGGTGCGAGAACCCGAGCGCGAACTCCAGGTCCTTGCCCTTGGCGGTCACGCGGTAACCGGTGCCGGCGATCTCCAGGCTCTTGCGGTAGCCCTCGGTCACCCCGACGATCATGTTGGCCACCAGCGTACGGCTCAGGCCGTGCAGCTCCTTGGCCTTGCGCTCGTCGTTGGGCCGGTTGACGTGCAGTTCGCCGTCCTCGCCCCGCTCCGCCGTGATCGGCTCGGCCAGCACGTGGCTCAGCTCGCCCTTGGGGCCCTTGACCTTGACGGTCCGGCCGTCGATCGTGATGTCGACGCCGGCAGGCACCGGGATCGACTTACGTCCAATACGCGACATTTCTACCTGTCTCCCGTTACCAGACGAAGGCGAGGACTTCCCCGCCAACGCTCCGCTTGCGGGCCTGCCGGTCGGTGAGCAGCCCCTGGGACGTCGAAATGATCGCCACGCCCAGCCCACCGAGCACCCGCGGGAGCCCGTCCGACTTGGCGTACACCCGGAGACCGGGCTTGGACACGCGCTTGATGCCGGCCAGGCTCCGCTCGCGGTTCTGGCCGTACTTCAGCTCGACGACCAGTCGCTTGCCGACGGCGCCCTCCTCGGGCTCCTCGACCAACCAGGTGGCGATGTAACCCTCGGCCTTGAGGACCTCGGCGATGTTCGCCTTGATCTTCGAGTAGGGCATCGTCACCCGGTCGTGGTACGCCTGGTTGGCGTTACGCAGACGCGTGAGCATGTCTGCGATCGGGTCGGTCATCGTCATGAAAACTCGTCAACCTTTCTCGCCGGGGTTCCCCGGGCCAGGCCCGGGGCCTACGGCGAAGAGACAGTTCAGCTGACGCGCCGGAGCGCGCCGGGCTATTACCAGGAAGCCTTGGACACGCCGGGCAGCTCACCGCGGTGGGCCATCTCCCGGATGCACACCCGGCAGAGACCGAACTTGCGGTAGACCGCCTTCGGACGCCCGCACCGCTGGCAGCGGGTGTACGCGCGAACCGAGAACTTCGGCTTCGCGGCCGCCTTGATGATCAGCGCCTTCTTGGCCATCTCAGTTCTCCTTGAACGGGAAGCCCAGGAACTTGAGCAGCGCCCGGCCCTCGTCGTCGGTCGTGGCGGTCGTGACCACCGTGATGTCCATGCCCCGCTGGCGATCGATCTTGTCCTGATCGATCTCGTGGAACACCGACTGCTCGGTCAGACCGAACGTGTAGTTGCCGTGCCCGTCGAGCTTGCGCCCGTCCAGGCCGCGGAAGTCACGGATACGCGGCAGCGCGATCGAGAGCAGCCGGTCCAGGAACTCCCACATCCGGTCGCCGCGCAGGGTGACCTTCGCGCCGATCGGCATGCCCTCGCGGAGCTTGAACTGCGCGATGGACTTGGTGGCCCGCCGGACCTGCGGCTTCTGGCCGGTGATGGTGGCCAGGTCGCGGACGGCCCCGTCGATCAGCTTGGCGTCGCGAGCGGCCTCGCCGACACCCATGTTGACGACGATCTTGACCAGCCGCGGCACCTGCATCGGGTTGGCGAACTCGAACTGCTTCTGCAGCTCGCCCACGATCTCGTTGCGGTACCGCTCCTTGAGGCGCGGCAGGGTCTTGGTTTCGGTAGCCGTGGTCATCAGAGGTCCTTACCGGTGCTACGCGCGATGCGGACCTTCTGGCCGTTGTCGTCGATCCGGTAGCCGACGCGGGTCGGCTTGCCGTCGGAGTCCAGGACCATCACGTTCGAGACGTGGATCGGGGCCTCCTGGGTGACGATGCCACCGGTCTTGGCGCCACGCTGGGTGGTGCTGATGCGGGTGTGCTTCTTGACCCGGTTCACGCCCTCGACCAGGACCTTGTCCTGCCGCGGGTAGGCCGCGATGACCTTACCCTTGGCACCCTTGTCCTTGCCGGCGATGACGACGACCGTGTCGCCCTTCTTGACCTTCACGGTCACAACACCTCCGGCGCGAGAGAGATGATCTTCATGAACCGCTTGTCCCGCAGCTCCCGGCCCACCGGGCCGAAGATACGGGTACCGCGCGGGTCCCCACCGTCCTTGATGATGACGGCGGCGTTCTCGTCGAAGCGGATGTACGACCCGTCCGGCCGCCGCCTCTCCTTGGCGGTCCGAACGACGACGGCCTTGACGACGTCGCCCTTCTTCACACCGGCACCGGGGATCGCGTCCTTGACGGTGGCCACGATGACGTCGCCGATGCTCGCGTAGCGCCGACCGGAGCCGCCGAGCACCCGGATGCACAGGATCTCCCGGGCACCCGTGTTGTCGGCGACGCGCAGTCGCGACTCCTGCTGAATCACGTCTATCTCCTATGTCTGCCGGTTCTCCGGCCGCTCGGGGCGGCCGGAGCCTGGCGGAACCTGCGCCCGACCGAGACCGGCCGAGCTCGAGCCTTCGCTACTTGGCCTTCTCGAGGATCTCCACGAGCCGCCAGCGCTTGGTGGCGGACAGCGGCCGGGTCTCCATGATCAGGACCCGGTCGCCGAGGCCGGCCGAGTTCTGCTCGTCGTGCACCTTCAGCTTGCGCGTACGGCGCATGATCTTGCCGTACAGCGCGTGCTTGACCCGGTCCTCGACCTCGACCACGATGGTCTTGTCCATCTTGTCGCTGACCACGAGGCCCTCGCGGACCTTGCGGCGGGACCGCGCGGGGGCGGTGGTGTTCTCACTCATGATGCAGTCACCTCAGTCGGCGCGGCCGAGAGACCCAGCTCGCGCTCACGCATGATCGTGTAGATCCGGGCGATCTCCCGACGGATGACCTGCAGCCGCCGGTTGTTGTCCAGCTGCCCGGTCGCGCCCTGCACGCGGAGGTTGAACAGCTCCGCCTTCGCCTCGCGCAACTTCGTGACCAGCTCCTCCTCGGAGAGCTCACGCAGCTCGGAGGGCTTGACGCCAGCTGCCATCAGGATTCACCCACTTCGCGCGTAACAATGCGGCACTTCATCGGGAGCTTGTGGATCGCGCGACGCATCGCCTCTCGCGCGATCTGCTCGTTGGGGAAGGACATCTCGAAGAGGACCCGCCCCGGCTTGACGTTGGCGACCCACCACTCGGGCGAACCCTTACCGGAACCCATCCGGGTCTCGGCCGGCTTCTTGGTGAGGGCCTGGTCCGGGAAGATCGTGATCCAGACCTTGCCGCCACGCTTGATGTGGCGGGTCATCGCGATACGCGCCGACTCGATCTGGCGGTTGGTCACGTACGCCGGCTCGAGAGCCTGGATCCCGAACTCGCCGAACACCACCCGGTTACCACCCTTGGACGCGCCACTGCGGTCCGGGTGGTGCGGCTTGCGGAAGCCCTTCGGGGGCTTGCGCGGCATCAGCATCTGTCAGCCCTCCTGCTGCGTTTCTGCCGGCTGGTTACCGACCGGAGCCGAGGCGGCCGCGGCGACAGCGCTGCTGTCGACCGGCTCACCGGCCGGCGTCTCCGCCTGCTGCGCGATGGTGGTCGCGGCAGCCCGGCCGGCCTCGGTGCCACCGGCGGTCGTACCGGACGAGCCCGAGCGGCCACGGCGCGGCCGGTCCGGCCGGTCGCCACGGTCGCGGCGCGGGCCGCGCGACGGGGCGGCCTCGGCCGGGGCCTCGCGGCCCGGGACGGCGTCGCCCTTGTAGATCCAGACCTTCACGCCGATCCGGCCGAAGGTGGTACGGGCCTCGAAGAAGCCGTACTCGATGTTGGCCCGCAGCGTGTGCAGCGGAACCCGGCCCTCGCGGTAGAACTCGGTCCGGCTCATCTCGGCGCCGCCGAGACGGCCCGAGACCTGAACCCGGATGCCCTTGCAGGCGGGGTTCTTCATCGCGGACTGCATCGCCTTGCGCATGGCACGGCGGAAGCTGACCCGGCTGGAGAGCTGCTCGGCGACGCCCTGGGCGACGAGCTGCGCGTCCGACTCGGGGTTCTTGACCTCGATGATGTTCAGCTGGACCTGCTTGCCGGTGAGCTTCTCCAGCTCGCCGCGGATCCGGTCGGCCTCCGCACCCTTACGGCCGATGACGATGCCCGGCCGGGCGGTGTGGATGTCGACGCGGACCCGGTCGCGGGTGCGCTCGATGTCGACCTTGGAGATGCCGGCACGCTCAAGGCCCTTGGACATCATCCGGCGGATCTTGACGTCCTCGCCGATGTAGTCCTTGTAGAGCTTGTCCGCGAACCAGCGGGACTTCCAGTCGGTCGAGATGCCGAGCCGGAACCCGGTCGGGTGAACCTTCTGACCCATTACTCGGCACCCTCCGTCGTGCTCTGCTCCTCAGCGGCCGGCTTGGCCGGAGCGGCCTTCTTCGCCGACTTCTTCGGCGCGGCCGGCGCGACCGCCTCGACCGCCACGGTGATGTGGCACGTGCGCTTGCGGATCCGGTACGCCCGGCCCTGCGCCCGCGGCCGGAACCGCTTCATGGTCGGGCCCTCGTCGACGAACGCCTCGCTGACGAGCAGCGCGTCGGGGTCCAGCCGCTCGTTGTTCTCCGCGTTGGCGATCGCGCTAGCGAGCACCTTGTACACCTGCTCGCTCGCAGCCTGCGGCGCGAACTGCAGCACCGTGAGAGCCTCCTTCGCGGGCAGGCCGCGGACGAGGTTGACCACCCGGCGCGCCTTCATCGGCGAGATGCGCACGTGCCGCGCAACCGCCCGCGCGCCCGGAAGCACCGGAGCGTCGCCCTTTCCTGGCATCGCTGTAACCCCTTGTTCCTCTATCCGTATGCCCGCGGCGTCAGCGCCGGCGGCTCTTCCGGTCGTCCTTCTCGTGACCCTTGAACGTGCGGGTCAGCGCGAACTCGCCGAGCTTGTGCCCGACCATGGCCTCGGTCACGAAGACCGGGACGTGCTTGCGTCCGTCGTGCACGGCGATCGTGTGACCCAGCATCTCCGGGATGATCGTCGAGCGCCGCGACCAGGTCTTGATGACGTTCTTCGAGCCCTTGTCGTTCTGCGTCTCCACCTTCTTGAGCAGGTGGTCGTCGACGAACGGGCCCTTCTTCAGGCTGCGAGGCATGTCTTATCTCCCTCAGCCGCGCTTACGCGTGGCGTAGCGGCGGCGGACGATCAGCCGGTCGCTCGGCTGGCCCTTACGACGGGTGCGGCCCTCGGGCTTACCCTGCGGGTTGACCGGGTGGCGACCACCGGAGGTCTTACCCTCACCACCACCGTGCGGGTGGTCGACCGGGTTCATGGCGACACCACGGACGGTCGGGCGCTTGCCCTTCCACCGCATACGGCCGGCCTTACCCCAGTTGATGTTCGACTGGTCGGCGTTGCCGATCTCGCCGATGCTGGCGCGGCAGCGCACGTCCACACGCCGGATCTCACCGGACGGCATACGCAGGGTCGCGTACACGCCCTCACGGCCGAGCAGCTGGATGCCGACGCCGGCCGAGCGGGCCAGCTTGGCGCCGCCCCCCGGACGCAGCTCCACGTTGTGGATGGTGGTACCGACCGGGATGTTGCGCAGCGGCAGGTTGTTACCCGGCTTGATGTCGGCGCCCGGACCGGACTCGACGCGGTCGCCCTGCTTCAGGTCCTTCGGCGCGATGATGTAGCGCTTCTCGCCGTCGGCGTAGTGCAGCAGCGCGATGCGCGCGGTGCGGTTCGGGTCGTACTCGATGTGAGCGACCTTCGCCGGCACGCCGTCCTTGTCGACCCGCTTGAAGTCGATCAGACGGTACTGGCGCTTGTGGCCGCCACCGTGGTGCCGCGTGGTGATCCGGCCGTGAGCGTTGCGTCCGCCCTTCTTCGGCAGCGGAGCCAGCAGCGACTTCTCCGGCGTGGACCGGGTGATCTCGGCGAAGTCGGCAACGCTCGAGCCACGCCGGCCCGGCGTCGTCGGCTTGTACTTACGGATAGCCATTGTCTACACCCCTCAGCTGACCGGGCCGCCGAAGGCCTCGATACGGTCACCGTCAGCCAGCTTCACCATCGCGCGCTTGGTGTCCTTGCGCTTGCCGAACCCGGTACGGGTCCGCTTGCGCTTGCCCTCGCGGTTGAGCGTGTTGACCGTCAGGACGCGGACGTTGAAGATCTGCTGGATAGCGATCTTGATCTCGGTCTTGTTGGCGTCCGGGTGCACCAGGAAGGTGTACCAGTTCCGGTTCAGCTCGCTGTAGCTCTTCTCCGAGACGACCGGCGCGACGATGACGTCACGCGGATCGGCGATCGTGCTCACTTGCCATCCTCCTCGGTGGTCTCGGCCGGCACGCCCAGGAACTCGTCCAGGGCCTCCTTGGTGAAGACCACGTCGTCGGCCACCAGCACGTCGTAGGTGTTGAGCTGGCCGGCCTCGATCAGGTGCACCCGGCTGTCCCGCGCGTTGCGCAGGTTCCGCAGCGACACCCAGTTCAGCTCGTCGGTGCTGCTCAGCACGACCAGGACCCGACGGGCCTCGGTCAGCTTGGTCAGCGTGGTCAGGGCCGCCTTGGTGGACGGCTTCTCACCCGAGACGAACGCCTCGACGACGTGCACCTGGCCGGCGCGGGCCCGGTCGGAGAGGGCGCCACGCAGGGCGGCGGCCTTCATCTTCTTCGGGGTGCGCTGGCTGTAGTCGCGCGGCACCGGGCCGTGGACCACGCCACCGCCGGCGAACTGCGGAGCGCGGGTCGAGCCCTGGCGGGCACGACCGGTGCCCTTCTGCTTGTACGGCTTCCTGCCTCCACCGGAGACCTCGCCGCGGGTCTTCGTCTTGTGCGTACCCTGGCGGGCCGCCGCAAGCTGGGCCACCACGACCTGGTGCATCAGGGCGATGTTGGCCTGCGCGTCGAAGATGTCGGCCGGCAGCTCGACGGAGCCGCTCTTGGCGCCTTCGACGTTGATGACGTCAACGGTGGTCACTTGGCCACACCGCCCTTCTTCACCCTCGCCTTGGCCGCGGTGCGGACCAGGACCAGCGCGCCCTTCGGGCCGGGGATGGCGCCGCGGACGAGCAGGAGGTTGTTCTCGGTGTCGACCGCCTGGACGGTCAGGTTCTGGACGGTGTAGCGCACGCCACCCATCCGGCCCGCCATCCGGGTGCCCTTGAAGACGCGACCCGGGGTCGCGCAGGCGCCGATCGAGCCGGGCGAGCGGTGCTTGCGCTCGACACCGTGGCTGGCGCGCAGACCGTGGAAGCCGTGCCGCTTCATCGGGCCGGCGTAGCCCTTGCCCTTGGTCTTGCCGGTCACGTCGATCACGGCGCCGGCCGGGAACTCCTCGACCGTGACCTCCTGGCCCGGCGCGTAGTCCGCGGCGTCGGAGGTGCGCAGCTCGACGATGTGCCGGCGCGGTGCGACGTCCGCCTTGGCGTAGTGCCCGGCGACCGGCTTCTTGACCTTGCGCGGGTCGATGACCCCGTACGCCAGCTGGACCGCGGAGTAGCCGTCCTTGTCGGCGCTACGAACCTGGCTCACGACGCACGGGCCGGCCTGAACCACGGTCACGGGCACAACCTTGTTGTTGTCCCAGACCTGGGTCATGCCGAGCTTGGCGCCCAGGATCCCCTTGACTTGCCTGTCCATTTGTCCGGTCCCTACAGCTTGATCTCGATGTCGACGCCAGCCGGCAGGTCGAGGCGCATGAGCGAGTCGACCGTCTTCGGGGTCGGGTCGATGATGTCGATCAGACGCTTGTGCGTACGCATCTCGAAGTGCTCGCGCGAGTCCTTGTACTTGTGCGGCGAGCGGATGACGCAGAAACGGTTGATCTCCGTGGGCAGCGGCACCGGGCCAGCGACCTGCGCCCCGGTACGCGTCACCGTCTCGACGATCTTCCGAGCCGAGGAGTCGACGACCTCGTGGTCATAGGCCTTGAGCCGGATGCGGATCTTCTGTCCCGCCATGGTGGCTTCTGTTCCTTCTCTCGATGCCGCTGTGTTGCGGGCGCCTGTACCGGCTGGCACAGGCCCACTTCCGCCGACCCCCGCGGTCGGGCGTGTCGCGCCCGTGGGCCAGGCTCCGCCCCGGGCCTCCGGAGCGATTCTCTGACCACGCGGTGGGTCATGGCGCCGATCGCGGGAACCGCGACCTGGACGCCGCGCGAGGGTGGTTGACCGCCGATGGCGATCAACCACCCCACGCGAGACAGCCTGACTCCCGGAGGTCCAGCGTCAACCGGACGCAGGTGACCGACTGTCGTTACGCAACCTGACTAGTATGCCGCACGACCGGCGGCGACGCTAATCGGGGTTACCCAGCTCACTTCATGATCTTGGTGACGCGACCCGCGCCGACCGTACGACCACCCTCGCGAATCGCGAACTTCAGGTTCTCCTCCATGGCGATGGGCTGGATCAGCTTCACCGACATCGAGGTGTTGTCGCCCGGCATGACCATCTCGGTGCCCTCGGGCAGCGTGACGACGCCGGTGACGTCCGTGGTCCGGAAGTAGAACTGCGGGCGGTAGTTCTGGAAGAACGGGGTGTGCCGGCCGCCCTCCTCCTTGGAGAGGATGTAGACCGTCGCCTCGAACTCCGTGTGCGGGGTCGTGGTGCCCGGCTTGATGACCACCATGCCGCGCTCGACGTCCTCGCGCTTGGTGCCACGCAGCAGCAGGCCGACGTTCTCGCCTGCGCGGGCGTCGTCCAGGGTCTTCCGGAACATCTCGATCGCGGTGACCTTGGTCTTGAAGCCCTTCTCGCGGATGCCGACGACCTCGACGTCCTCGTTCGGGAGCAGCACGCCACGCTCGACACGACCGGTGACGACGGTACCACGACCGGTGATCGTGAACACGTCCTCGACGGGCATGAGGAACGGCTTCTCGGTCTCGCGCTCGGGCTGCGGGATCGCGGTGTCGACCGCGCTCATCAGCTCGAGCAGCTTCTCGGTCCACACCGGGTCGCCCTCGAGCGCCTTCAGCGCGGAGACCTGGACGACCGGCAGGTCGTCACCCGGGTACTCCTGCGAGGAGAGCAGCTCGCGCACCTCGAGCTCGACGAGCTCCAGGAGCTCCTCGTCGTCGACCATGTCGCTCTTGTTGAGCGCCACGACGATGTACGGCACACCGACCTGACGGGCCAGCAGCACGTGCTCGCGGGTCTGCGGCATCGGGCCGTCGGTCGCCGCCACCACCAGGATCGCGCCATCCATCTGCGCGGCACCGGTGATCATGTTCTTGATGTAGTCGGCGTGACCGGGGCAGTCGACGTGCGCGTAGTGACGCGCCTCGGTCTGGTATTCGACGTGCGCGATGGAGATCGTGATGCCGCGGGCCTTCTCCTCCGGCGCCTTGTCGATCTCGTCGAACGGCGTGTACGGGTTCAGGTCCGGATACTGGTCGTGCAGGACCTTGGTGATGGCCGCCGTCAGCGTCGTCTTACCGTGGTCGATGTGACCAATGGTGCCGATGTTGACGTGCGGCTTAGTCCGCTCGAACTTCGCCTTCGCCACTGGGTCCTCCTGTGGACTTTCTTGGTTCGTTCGCCCCGGCGCGCGGTTCGGCGCTTAGGACTCTGTCGACAGCCTTTCCGGCCGGAAGGCCGGAGAGCTTTTGTGGGTTCTGCGGCGATGAAGCCTACAGGCCCGGTCTCACGCAACCCGATCGAGGTGGCCGCGGGCGGGAGAACCCTCCCGCGACCGCCCTCGCGTCATCGGATCAGCCGAGGGTGAGCGTCACTCACCCGTCGCCTTGGCGATGATCTCCTTGGCCACCGAGTTCGGAACCTCGGCGTAGGAGTCGAACTGCATGCTGTAGCTAGCCCGGCCCTGGGTCTTCGACCGCAGGTCGCCGACGTAGCCGAACATCTCCGACAGCGGCACCAGGGCCCGGACGACGCGAGCGCCGCTGCGCTCCTCCATCGCCTGGATGATGCCACGCCGGGAGTTGAGGTCGCCGATGACGTCACCCATGTTCTCCTCAGGAGTGGTGACCTCAACGGCCATCATCGGCTCGAGGAGAGCGGGGTCGGCCTTGCGGGCCGCCTCCTTCATCGCCATCGAGCCGGCGATCTTGAACGCCATCTCCGACGAGTCGACCTCGTGGTACTGGCCGTCCACCAGGGTGAGCTTGACGCCCACCAGGGGGAAGCCGGCGAGGATGCCGTACTGCATGGCGTCCTGCGCGCCCGCGTCCACCGAGGGGATGAACTCCCGGGGGATGCGGCCACCGGTCACCGCGTTGGCGAACTCGTAGGTCGGGGCGTCGTTGCCGAGCGGCAGCGGCTCCACGCTGATGATCACGCGGGCGTACTGGCCGGAACCACCGGTCTGCTTCTTGTGGGTGTACTCGATCTTCTCCACCTTGCGGCGGATGGTCTCGCGGTACGCCACCTGCGGCTTGCCGATGTTCGCCTCGACGTTGAACTCGCGGCGCATCCGGTCGACCAGGATGTCCAGGTGCAGCTCGCCCATGCCGGAGATGACCGTCTGACCGGTCTGGTCGTCCAGCTTGACGCGGAAGGTCGGGTCCTCCTCGGCCAGCCGCTGGATGGCGGTGCTGAGCTTCTCCTGGTCGGCCTTGGTCTTCGGCTCGATGGCCACCTCGATGACCGGCTCCGGGAAGGTCATCGACTCCAGGATGACCGGGTTCGCCGGGTCGCTCAGGGTGTCACCGGTGGTGGTCTGCTTCAGACCCTGCACCGCGATGATGTCGCCGGCGTGCGCGGTGCCGCGCTCCTCACGCTTGTTGGCGTGCATCTGGTAGATCTTGCCGATCCGCTCCTTGCGGTCCTTGGTGGAGTTGATCACCTGAGAACCGGACTCGAGCGTGCCGGAGTAGATCCGGACGTACGTCAGCTTGCCGAGGTGCTTGTCGGTCTGGATCTTGAAGGCCAGGCCGGAGAACGGCTCGGAGACCGAGGGCTGCCGCTGCAGCGGGGTCTCGCCGTCGGTGGCCGTACCCTCGATCGCCGGGATGTCCAGCGGCGAGGGCAGGTACGCGACGACCGCGTCCAGCATCGGCTGGATGCCCTTGTTCTTGAAGGCGGTGCCGGTGAGGACCGGGTTGGCCTTGCCGGCGATGGTGGACCGGCGGATGGCGGCCTTGATCTCCTCGACGGAGATCTCCTCGCCCTCGAGGTACTTCTCCATCACCGAGTCGTCGACGTCGGCGAGGGTCTCCATCAGCTTCTCGCGCCACTCGGCGGCGGAGTCGGCGAGGTCGGCCGGGATGTCCTCGACCGCGTAGTCCTCACCCTTCTGGGTCTCGCCGCGCCAGGTCAGCGCCCGCATCTCGACCAGGTCGACCACGCCGATGAAGTCGGACTCGGCGCCGATCGGGATCTGGAGGACCAGCGGGGTGGCGTTGAGCCGGTCGATCATCATCTGCACGCAGCGGAAGAAGTCGGCGCCGGTCCGGTCGAGCTTGTTGACGAAGCACATCCGGGGGACGTTGTACTTGTCCGCCTGCCGCCAGACGTTCTCGGTCTGGGGCTCCACACCGGCCACGCCGTCGTAGACCGCGACCGCACCGTCCAGAACGCGCAGCGACCGCTCGACCTCGACCGTGAAGTCGACGTGGCCGGGCGTGTCGATGATCTGGATCGTGTGACCCTTCCACTCGCACTTGGTGGCGGCGGAAGTGATGGTGATACCGCGCTCCTGCTCCTGCTCCATCCAGTCCATGACGGCGGCGCCCTCGTGGACCTCACCGATCTTGTACGTGATGCCGGTGTAGAACAGGATTCGCTCGGTGGTAGTGGTCTTACCGGCATCGATGTGGGCCATGATGCCAATGTTGCGTACGTTGGCGAGCGCGTCTGCGGCGGCCACTTCAATCCCTACTTATCGTCGTCTCGACACAACTGGTGGCGGTTCCGGCGCCGGGCGGGCGCCGGAACCTCAGGTGTTACCAGCGGTAGTGCGCGAAGGCCTTGTTGGACTCGGCCATCTTGTGCGTGTCCTCACGCCGCTTGACGGCGGCGCCCAGACCGTTGCTCGCGTCCAGCAGCTCGTTCATCAGCCGCTCGACCATGGTCTTCTCGCGCCGGGCCCGGGAGTAGGTCACCAGCCAGCGCAGACCGAGGGTGGTCGCGCGGGACGGCCGGACCTCGACCGGAACCTGGTAGGTGGCGCCACCGACACGGCGGCTGCGCACCTCGAGGGTCGGCTTGACGTTGTCCATCGCGCGCTTGAGCGTGACGACCGGGTCGGTGCCGGACTTCTCGCGGCAGCCCTCCAGGGCGGCGTACACGATGCGCTCGGCGAGCTGACGCTTACCGCGCATCAGGATCTTGTTCACCAGCTGGGTGACCAGGGGCGAGTTGTACACCGGGTCAGCGACCAGCGGCTTCCGCGGAGCGGGTCCCTTACGCGGCATGTCAGCTCTTCTCCTTCTTCGCGCCGTAGCGGCTGCGAGCCTGCTTGCGGTTGCGGACACCCTGGGTGTCCAGCGAACCGCGCACGATCTTGTACCGCACGCCGGGGAGGTCCTTCACACGACCGCCGCGCACGAGCACGATCGAGTGCTCCTGGAGGTTGTGGCCGACGCCCGGGATGTAGGCGGTCACCTCGATCTGGCTGCTGAGCTTGACACGAGCGACCTTGCGCAGCGCCGAGTTCGGCTTCTTCGGGGTGGTGGTGTACACGCGGGTGCACACGCCGCGCCGCTGGGGAGACCCCTTGAGCGCCGGGGTCTTGGTCTTGGTCGTCTTGGCCTGACGGCCCTTTCGGACCAACTGCTGAATGGTGGGCACCGGGTTTCTCCGCTCCCTTCGGCCGCTGCGAGGCGACCGCGCCGTCTGCTCTAGCCGTCCCGGATGGGCGGCTCTCCTACATTCCAACCAGGGCTGCCTGACGGCTCCCCAGCACCCGCGGTCGGGCGTGTCGCCCGAGTCACGGTCCCGGTGTCGGCCACTGAGGCGTCGTACCGGATCTTCGGTGTTGGTGGTGCGACCGCGCGATCACCGGCTGACCGGTTCCAGCGCACGCACGCATTGCCCGGGCACGCCCGGGCACAAGGGGAAAGAGTACCTACCACAGCCGCGCCGGTCAAAACGGATGGGTCGGGGAAGGACCGCTGTGCGGTCCACCGCTCGGCCTCCGGGTCGCCGTCGCGCCGGTGATGGGCACCTACAGTGACGAGTGTACCGGCTCGTCCGCCGCGCGACCCGGCGGCCCCGAGACCGCCCGGCGCCCGGGGACCCGGACATACCGCTCAACGCAGGTCATCGGCCGCAGGCGTCCCGCACACAGTCTCAGGTGATCTGCACCACCAGGGCCAGCGCGAGGCCGAGCAGGCCGAACAGCAGGCCCGCCGCGCCGCAGGAGATCCCGGCCACGGCCAGCCCGGCGCCGGTGAACCGGACCGCCGGTGGCGGCGGCTGCCGCCGCACCTGCCGCCGGGCGAGCAGGCCGGCCACCACCGCACCGACACCGATCAGACCGCCGAGCACCGTGAACGCGCCCGCCGCCCAGGCGCCGCCGACGTCGCGGCCGGCAAGGCCGAAGCACAACACCAGCAGCGACACCCCGATCGCGGCGATCCCGGCGACAAGCGACCCGATGGCCAGCCCCGAGGTGACCGGCGGAACGTCCAGGTGGACCACGCCGAACGGCGTACCCGGCACCACGTCGACCCGCTTCGGCGGCCGGGGCGCCTCGGCCGGCGGTGGCGGGAGCGCCGGCCCGCCGTGCGGACCCCATCCGCCGTGGCCGGGCGCGCTCCCCGGCGCCGGCCACCCGCCGCCGGGCGCCGGCGGACTGCCCGGGTACGCCCCGAACGCCGGTTGGTGCGCGGGCGCGGACGCGGGACCCGGCGGGTACGGCCCGGGGCGGTTCGGGTCGCCTCCCGGCGCAGCCGGTTCCGTCACGGGATCCTCCTGTCCACACGCGCCCGCCGCGCGGCGGACACCGGCCAGGCTACCGTCGCCGATCACAGCCGGGTGGCCGGGCGCGGACCGCTCCCCCACCGGGTCAGTCGAAGGTCGGCGCGAAGTCGTGGCCGAACGAGGCGTCCGCGTGCCGGACCACACCGATCACCACCGCGGCGACCACCGCGGCGGCGGTGAGCACCAGCCCGGTCCGCGCCAACTGCTCGCCGCGCCGCAGCCAGTCCGCGCCGGTGAGATAACCACCCGAGGCGTACGCCTCCCGGCGGGCCTGCCGGGCCAGCATGAGCGCGATGGTGGCCGGCACCGCGCCGCCGATGAAGAACCCGGTGAGCGCGCCGATCAGCCCGAGCGCGAAGACGGCGCGGGCCTTGGTGGAGCGGACCGGCTCCGGGTCGTGCGGATGGCGGTACGCCTGCGGCACGGCAGGCGCCGGCCCGGGCACTGTCGTCATGCCCTCCATCATGCCCCGCCCCCGCCGTCCGTCCCGACGGAAGGCAGCCGGTCCCGGCACTCCGGACGCGACGAGGCCCCCGGCGGATGCCGGGGGCCTCGTCGTTGCCTACTGCTTAGCGGTACGACCCGAAGTCGAAGTCGTCCAGCGGAACCGCCTGGCCGCTGGCCGGCCCGAAGCCGTAGTCGGTCTCCGGGTAGCCGGTCATCGAGTAGACCTTGGCCTTCGCCTCCTCGGTCGGCTCGACCCGGACGTTGCGGTACTTGCTGATGCCCGTACCGGCCGGGATGAGCTTACCGATGATCACGTTCTCCTTGAGGCCGATCAGCGAGTCGCTGCGGGCGTGGATCGCCGCGTCCGTCAGCACCCGGGTGGTCTCCTGGAAGGAGGCCGCCGACAGCCAGGAATCCGTGGCCAGCGAGGCCTTGGTGATACCCATCAGCACCGGACGACCGGCGGCGGGCTCGCCACCCTCGCCGACGAGCCGGCGGTTCTCCGACTCGAACAGCGCACGGTCGACCAGCACACCCGGCAGGAACTCGGTCGAGCCGGAGTCGATGACCGTCACCCGCTTGAGCATCTGGCGGATGATGATCTCGATGTGCTTGTCGTGGATGAGCACACCCTGCGAGCGGTAGACCTCCTGGACCTCCTGGGTCAGGTGGACCTGGACCGCGCGCGGGCCGAGGATGCGCAGCAGCTCGTGCGGGTCGATGGTGCCCTCGGTGAGCTTCTCGCCGACCTCGACGTGGTCGCCGTCGTGCGCCCGGAGCCGGACCCGCTTCGAGATCTTGTCGTAGACGATCTCGTCGCTGCCGTCGTCCGGGATGACCACGATCTTGCGGGACCGCTCGCCGTCCTCGATCCGGATGCGGCCGGGGGTGTCGGCGATGGGCGCCTTACCCTTCGGCACTCGGGCCTCGAAGATCTCCTGGACACGGGGCAGACCCTGGGTGATGTCCTCACCCGCGACACCACCGGTGTGGAAGGTACGCATCGTCAGCTGCGTACCCGGCTCACCGATCGACTGGGCGGCGATGATGCCGACCGCCTCGCCGACGTCCACGGTCTTGCCGGTCGGCAGCGAGCGGCCGTAGCACGCACCGCAGACGCCCAGCTTCGACTCGCAGGTGAGCACGCTGCGCACCCGCACCGTCTCGGTCCCGGCGGCGACGATCGCGTCCACCAGGATCGAGTTGAGGTCCTGGCCGCGGTGCGCCACCACGGTGCCGTCCGGCCCCTTGATGTCGTCGGCCAGCGTCCGGGCGTGCACGCTGGTCTCGGCGTGCTCGTGCACGACGAGCTTGCCGTCGACGCGCTCGCCGATCTGCATCGGGATGGCGCGGTCGGTGCCGCAGTCCTCCTCGCGGATGATGACGTCCTGCGAGACGTCCACCAGACGCCGGGTCAGGTAACCCGAGTCGGCGGTACGCAGGGCGGTGTCCGCGAGACCCTTACGGGCGCCGTGCGTGGAGATGAAGTACTCCAGCACGGACAGACCCTCCCGGTACGACGCCTTGATGGGTCGCGGGATGATCTCGCCCTTCGGGTTGGCCACCAGACCACGGATCGCCGCGATCTGCCGGAGCTGGAGCAGGTTACCGCGGGCACCCGAGTGGATCATCTTCCACAGCGGGTTCTCCTGCGGCAGCGCGGTGTCCATCTCCTTGGCGACCTCGTTGGTCGCCTTGGTCCAGATCTCGATGAGCTCGCCGCGGCGCTCCTCGGCGGTCATCAGACCACGCTGGTACTGCTTGTCGATCCGGTCGGCTTCCTTCTCGTACCGCTCCAGGATCTCCCGCTTGCGCGGCGGAGCGATGACGTCCTCCATGCCGATGGTGACGCCGGACCAGGTGGCCCAGTGGAAACCGGCCTCCTTGAGCCCGTCCAGGGTGGCCGCCAGGGCCACCTTCGGGAACCGCTCGGCGAGGTCGTTGACGATCGCGGAGAGCTGGCCCTTGCGGATCTCGTAGTTCACGAAGCGGTAGCCCGGGGGCAGCGTCTCGTTGAACAGGACCCGGCCCAGCGTGGTCTCCACGGTCACCGGCTCGCCCTCGGTCCACCCCTCGGGGGCGGTCCACGGCTCGGCGCCGGCGCCGTTGTCCACGCCGACCACGTCGCGCAGCCGGATCCGGACCGGCGTCTGCAGGTGCAGCTCGCCGTTGTCGTACGCCATCCGCGCCTCGGCGTCCGAGCTGAACGCCCGGCCCTCGCCCTTGCCCCCCGCAGTGAGGTGGGTGAGGTGGTAGAGACCGATGACCATGTCCTGGGTGGGCATGGTGACCGGCTTGCCGTCGGCCGGCTTGAGGATGTTGTTCGACGACAGCATCAGGATTCGCGCCTCGGCCTGGGCCTCGGCGGACAGCGGCACGTGGACCGCCATCTGGTCACCGTCGAAGTCGGCGTTGAACGCGGTGCAGACCAGCGGGTGGATCTGGATGGCCTTGCCCTCGACCAGCTGCGGCTCGAATGCCTGGATGCCCAGACGGTGCAGGGTCGGCGCGCGGTTCAGCAGCACCGGGTGCTCGCCGATGACCTCTTCCAGCACGTCCCACACGACCGGCCGCTGCCGCTCGACCATCCGCTTGGCGGACTTGATGTTCTGCGCGTGGTTGAGGTCCACCAGCCGCTTCATCACGAACGGCTTGAACAGCTCCAGCGCCATCTGCTTGGGCAGGCCGCACTGGTGCAGCTTGAGCTTCGGGCCGACCACGATGACCGAACGGCCGGAGTAGTCGACGCGCTTGCCCAGCAGGTTCTGGCGGAACCGGCCCTGCTTGCCCTTGAGCATGTCGGACAGCGACTTCAGCGGCCGGTTACCCGGGCCGGTGACCGGACGACCGCGACGGCCGTTGTCGAACAGCGCGTCGACGGCCTCCTGGAGCATCCGCTTCTCGTTGTTGACGATGATCTCGGGCGCGCCGAGGTCGATCAGCCGCTTGAGGCGGTTGTTCCGGTTGATCACACGCCGGTACAGGTCGTTCAGGTCGGAGGTCGCGAAGCGGCCACCGTCGAGCTGCACCATCGGGCGCAGGTCCGGCGGGATGACCGGGACGCAGTCCAGCACCATGCCGAGCGGCGAGTTCCGGGTGTTCTGGAACGCCGCGACGACCTTGAGCCGCTTGAGCGCGCGGATCTTCCGCTGGCCCTTGCCGGAGCGGATGGTCTCGCGCAGGTTCTCCGCCTCGGCCCCAAGGTCCATGTTCTGGACCAGGGCCTTGATCGCCTCGGCGCCCATGCTGCCGGTGAAGTACTCACCGAAGCGGTCGCGCAGCTCGCGGTAGAGCAGCTCGTCGGTGACCAGCTGCTTCGGCTCCAGCTTGCGGAAGGTGTCGAGAACCTCGTCGAGGCGGTCGATCTCGCGCTGGGCCCGGTCGCGGATCTGGCGCATCTCGCGCTCTCCGCCCTCCTTGACCTTGCGCCGGACGTCCGCCTTCGCGCCCTCGGCCTCCAGCTCGGCCAGGTCGGCCTCCAGCTTGGCGGCCCGCTTCTCGATCTCCGAGTCGCGGCTGTTCTCCGCCTGCCGCTTCTCGGCCAGGATCTCGTTCTCGATGGTCGAGAGGTCGCGGTGCCGCGCTTCGGCGTCCACGCTCGTCACGACGTACGAGGCGAAGTAGATGATCTTTTCGAGGTCCTTCGGGGCGAGGTCCAGCAGGTAGCCCAGCCGGCTCGGCACGCCCTTGAAGTACCAGATGTGGGTCACCGGAGCGGCAAGCTCGATGTGACCCATCCGCTCCCGGCGAACCTTGGAGCGGGTCACCTCGACGCCGCAGCGCTCGCAGATGATGCCCTTGAAGCGGACCCGCTTGTACTTACCGCAGTAGCACTCCCAGTCCCGCTGCGGACCGAAGATCTTCTCGCAGAAGAGCCCGTCCTTCTCCGGCTTGAGGGTGCGGTAGTTGATGGTCTCGGGCTTCTTGACCTCGCCGTGGGACCACTGACGGATGTCGTCAGCGGTGGCGAGGCCGATGCGCAGCTCGTCGAAGAAGTTGACGTCGAGCACTATGTCCCCTATGTCGTCGTCTGTACTGCTAGCTAACGGGTGGGATCCGGGGCAGGGTGACCCTGCCCCGGATCACCACCTCAGACCTCTTCGACCGAGCTCGGCTCGCGCCGGGACAGGTCGATGCCCAGCTCCTCCGCCGCCCGGAACACCTCGTCGTCGGTCTCGCGCATCTCCAGGGCCACACCGTCACTGGAGAGCACCTCGACGTTGAGGCACAGCGACTGCAGCTCCTTGAGCAGCACCTTGAACGACTCCGGGATGCCCGGCTCGGGGATGTTCTCGCCCTTGACGATCGCCTCGTAGACCTTGACCCGGCCGAGGACGTCGTCGGACTTGATGGTCAGCAGCTCCTGCAGGGCGTAGGCGGCGCCGTACGCCTGCATGGCCCAGCACTCCATCTCACCGAAACGCTGGCCACCGAACTGCGCCTTACCACCCAGCGGCTGCTGCGTGATCATCGAGTACGGGCCGGTCGACCGGGCGTGGATCTTGTCGTCGACCAGGTGGTTGAGCTTCAGGATGTAGACGTAGCCGACCGCGATCGGGTCGGGCAGCGGCTCGCCGGAACGACCGTCGAACAGCTGCGCCTTGCCGCTGCCACCGATGAGCTGGTTGCCGTCCCGGTTGGGCAGGGTCGACGCCAGCAGACCGGAGATCTCCTCCTCGCGGGCACCGTCGAAGACCGGCGTGGCCACGTTGGTGTCCGGCTCGGACTCGTGCGCGTCGATCGAGCGGAGCTGACGCTTCCACTCGGCGTCGTCGCCGTCCACGCTCCAGCCGGTCTTGGCCACCCACCCGAGGTGGGTCTCCAGGACCTGACCGATGTTCATCCGGGACGGCACACCGAGCGGGTTCAGCACGATGTCGACCGGGGTGCCGTCCTCCAGGAACGGCATGTCCTCGATCGGGAGGATCTTGGAGATGACGCCCTTGTTGCCGTGGCGGCCCGCGAGCTTGTCACCGTCCTGGATCTTGCGCTTCTGGGCCACGTAGACCCGGACCAGCTCGTTCACGCCCGGGGGCAGCTCGTCGCCGTCCTCGCGGGAGAAGGTACGCACACCGATGACCGTGCCGGTCTCGCCGTGCGGCACCTTCAGCGAGGTGTCACGGACCTCGCGCGCCTTCTCACCGAAGATCGCGCGGAGCAGCCGCTCCTCGGGGGTCAGCTCGGTCTCGCCCTTCGGCGTGACCTTGCCGACCAGGATGTCGCCGGGGACGACCTCGGCGCCGATCCGGATGATGCCGCGCTCGTCGAGGTCGGCGAGCATCTCCTCGCTGACGTTCGGGATGTCGCGGGTGATCTCCTCCGGGCCGAGCTTGGTGTCCCGGGCGTCGACCTCGTGCTCCTCGATGTGGATCGAGGTGAGCACGTCCTGCTGCACGAGGCGCTGCGACAGGATGATCGCGTCCTCGTAGTTGTGGCCCTCCCAGCACATGAACGCCACCAGCAGGTTGCGTCCGAGCGCCATCTCGCCCTCGTCGGTGCACGGACCGTCGGCGACGACCTGGCCGGCCTCGACGCGGTCGCCCTCGAAGACGACCGGCTTCTGGTTGACGCAGGAGCCGGCGTTGGAGCGGCGGAACTTGTGCAGCAGGTACGTACGGCGGTGGCCGTCGTCCTGGTGAACCGTGATGTAGTCCGCGCACAGGTCCTCGACCACACCGCCGACCTCGGCGACGACCACGTCGCCGGCGTCCACCGCGGCGCGGTACTCCATGCCCGTACCGACCAGCGGAGCCTCGGCCTTGACCAGCGGCACCGCCTGACGCTGCATGTTCGCGCCCATGAGCGCGCGGTTCGCGTCGTCGTGCTCCAGGAACGGGATCATCGCGGTGGCGACCGAGGTCATCTGCCGCGGCGACACGTCCATGTAGTCCACGGCGCCCGGCGCGACGTCCTCGGTCTCGCCGCCCTTACGGCGGACCAGGACGCGGTCCTCGGCGAAGGTGCCGTCCGACTTCAGCGGGGCGTTTGCCTGCGCCTTGACGAACCGGTCCTCCTCGTCCGCGGTCAGGTAGTCGATCTGGTCGGTGACCCGGCCGTCGATGACCTTCCGGTACGGCGTCTCGATGAAGCCGAACGGGTTGACCCGGGCGAACGTGGACAGCGCGCCGATCAGGCCGATGTTCGGGCCTTCCGGCGTCTCGATCGGGCACATCCGGCCGTAGTGGGACGGGTGCACGTCCCGGACCTCGAAGCCGGCCCGCTCGCGGGACAGACCACCCGGGCCGAGCGCGCTCAGCCGGCGCCGGTGGGTCAGGCCCGCCAGCGGGTTGGTCTGGTCCATGAACTGGGACAGCTGCGACGTACCGAAGAACTCCTTGATCGCCGCCACCACCGGGCGGATGTTGATCAGGGTCTGCGGCGTGATCGCCTCGACGTCCTGGGTGGTCATCCGCTCGCGGACGACCCGCTCCATCCGGGAGAGACCCACCCGGACCTGGTTCTGGATCAGCTCGCCCACGGTACGCAGGCGACGGTTGCCGAAGTGGTCGATGTCGTCGGCCTCGTAGCCCTCCTCACCGGCGTGCAGCCGGCAGAGGTACTCCACGGTGGCGACGATGTCGTCCTCGGTGAGCGTGCCGGTGGTGATCGGCACGTCCACTTCGAGCTTCTTGTTGAACTTGTAGCGCCCGACCTTGGCGACGTCGTACCGCTTCGGGTTGAAGAAGAGGTTGTCGAGCAGGGTCTGGGCGTTCTCACGGGTCGGCGGCTCGCCAGGGCGGAGCTTCCGGTAGATGTCGAGCAGGGCCTCGTCCTGCCCGGCGATGTGGTCCTTCTCGAGCGTGGTCATCATCAGCTCGGACCAGCCGAACTTCTCGCGGATGCGCTCCGCGGACCATCCGATGGCCTTGAGCAGGACGGTGACGGCCTGCCGGCGCTTGCGGTCGATGCGAACGCCGACCGTGTCGCGCTTGTCGATGTCGAACTCCAGCCAGGCACCCCGACTCGGGATGACCTTGACGCTGGAGAGGTCGCGGTCGGAGGTCTTGTCCGGCTGCTTGTCGAAGTACACGCCCGGCGAGCGGACGAGCTGACTGACCACGACGCGCTCGGTGCCGTTGATGATGAAGGTGCCCTTCGGCGTCATCATCGGGAAGTCACCCATGAACACCGTCTGGCTCTTGATCTCGCCAGTGGTGTTGTTGGTGAACTCCGCGGTCACGAACAGCGGCGCGCAGTAGGTCAGGTCCTTCTCCTTGCACTCCTCGATCGAGGCCTTGACCTCGTCGAAGCGCGGAGCCGAGAAGGAGAGCGACATGGTGCCGGAGAAGTCCTCAATGGGACTGATCTCTTCGAGGATCTCCGCGAGACCCGAGCGTGCGTGCGGGTCGTCCGCCGACCGGCCCTGCCAAGCCTCGTTGCCGACGAGCCAGTCGAAGGACTCGTTCTGAATGGCGAGGAGGTTGGGGACCTCGAGGTGTTCGGTGATCCGACCGAAAGAAACTCGGCGGGGCGCGAAAGCGCTCGACGTACGACTGGTCTTCGCAGGGCGGGAAGCTGCCAAGATGCGTCCTTCCGAGGACCGGTGCTGCAGAACGGCTGGTACGCGTGCACTCCAATGACCCCACCAGAAATATCCGCAATCGGACATTTCCGAGCAGGGGTCAAGTCGGAAGGCAGCGCAAACTAGCAGTGTAGCCGAGAGGCTAACCGCTGTCCAGCCCAACCCGCAGGTCGTCGCGGAACAAGCCCTGGGACCTCGGAAAACCGGGTCGACCGGGCCGCTCGGAACGCGACGCTCCTGCCGGTCCGCTCGGGTGCCGCGGCGGTGGTGCTGCCGTTGCCCTTACCCGAGAGGCGGCCGTTGCAAGCGCGGAAGGTCTTGCTGATGTTCAGCGTGCCTGCCTGGCCGGTGCCGCGTCAAGGGCCGGTTGCCGCTCGGGGTGTCTTTCCCACCGACGGGCTACCGACAGACGTCGCTGACCGGCCCATGGGAGGAAGCTGTACGTCCTGCTCACGCCGCCCGCCGACCGGTGGCACCAACACGACGGGCGGCGACCCGGTCTCCCGGATCACCGCCCGCCGCGACGCGGTGTGCCCCGGCTCACGTGAGCCGGACGCGCGTCAGGTGGAGCAAGGTCACTTCATGGTGACCTTGGCGCCCTCGCCCTCGAGCTTGGCCTTGGCCTTCTCGGCGGCCTCCTTGTTGACCTTCTCCAGGATGGCCTTCGGCGCGGCCTCGACCAGGTCCTTGGCCTCCTTGAGGCCCAGGCCGGTCAGCTCACGCACGACCTTGATGACCTGGATCTTCTTGCCACCGTCGGCGTCGAGGATGACGTCGAACTCGTCCTTCTCCTCCTCGGCCGGGGCGGCGGCACCGCCGGCGGCCGGGCCGGCCGCGGCCATGGCCACCGGAGCGGCGGCGGTGACCTCGAAGGTCTCCTCGAACTGCTTCACGAACTCGGAGAGCTCGATCAGCGTCATCTCCTTGAACGCGTCGAGCAGCTCGTCGGTGCTGAGCTTCGCCATGTCTGGCGTCCTTTCTCGCAATGAAAACTAAGACGTGGTGCGCCGGGAGGGCCTCAGGCCGCCTCGGCGCCCTCCTGCTCGCGCTTCTTGTCCGCCAGGGCGGCCGCCGCGCGGGCGGCCTTGGAGAGCGGAGCCTGGAACAGGGCCGCGGCCTTGCTCAGGTTGCCCTTCATGGCGCCGGCCAGCTTGGCCAGCAGCACCTCGCGGGACTCCAGGTCGGCGAGCTTCGTGACCTCGGCCGCGGAAATGGCCCTGCCCTCGAAGACACCGCCCTTGATGACGAGCTTCGGGTTGGCCTTCGCGAAGTCGCGAAGCCCCTTCGCCGCCTCGACGACGTCGCCCGAAACGAAAGTCAGCGCGGTAGGACCGGAGAACAGCTCGTCGAGGCCGGAGATGCCCGCATCGGCCGCGGCACGCTTCGCCAGCGTGTTCTTCGCGACCGTGTAGCTGGTCTCCTTGCCGAGCGAGCGCCGCAACTGGGTGAGCTGCGAGACCGTGAGCCCGCGGTACTCGGTCAGCACGGTCGCTCCCGCGTTACGGAAGCTCTCGGTCAGCTCGGCGACGGCCGTGGCCTTGTCGGCCCGGATCGGCTTGTCCGCCATGTCCCTCCTCTCTCGTTGCTCGGAGCTGGTACGCCGACGGCGAGCCGGGGCTCGACGACGGCGGCGGAGGCATCACGACAACGAAAAAGCCCCGGCGCAGGGCGCGCGGGGCGAGGGCTGGCAGCACTGGCACAGTCGGCGGACCGTGCGTGACACCGATTTTCGCTTACCGCCCTGCGCGGGTCGCCCGTCGTCGCGGGACCTTCGACCGTGCCGGAGCACGGTGACCAGCGGTCTTTGGGTGGAACTACCGCATCAGATTACGCGACGTGCGCCGCAGCACCAAATCGCCCGGCGTGCTCCCGGTCACCCCGGCTCAGGCGCGGGTGCGCCGCGCCCAGGCGTAGCCGGTCAGCGCCACCGCCGCCCAGATCACCGCCCAACCGGTGAGCAGCAGGCCCTCGCCGGCCGCTACCGGCCCGGTGACCGCCCGCGCGGTCGCCATGACCGGCGGGACCAGCCACGGCGCGACCGAGCCGGAGAGCCCCAGCACCACTACCCCGACCGCGCCGGTGACCAGCACGGCCACCCCGTAGCCGGCGCTGCGGGTCACGGCCCGGCTGGCGAGCGCGCCGAGCGCCACCGCCGCCGGCAGCGCGAGCAGGTGCGCCCAGAGCCCGAGTGCCACCCCGACGAGCACCGGCCGCTCCCCCGGCTCGACTGCCGCGGTCACGCCACCGAGCGGCCACGGCAGCACCAGCGCGACGAACACCACCACGAGCCCCGCCACCAGCGACGCGAGCAGCCCGGCGGCCCGTTCCCGGGTCGGCCCGGCCACCACCCGGGCCAACCGGCGCTGCACGTCGGGTTCCACGTCCAGCAGGATCTTGGTCTGCCACGCCAGCACCGGGAACAGCACGACTGCGGAGACGCCGTACGCCTCCGCCGGCTTGGACCGGCCGCCGCCGTAGAGGACGGCGAGGACGAGCAGGCCGGCCAGCACCGGCGCCAGCGCCCGTCCGGTACGCACGAAGCCGGTCAGCCGCAGCCGGGCCAGCGCGATCACCGGTCCACCTCCGGCGCCGGGGCCGGACGGCCGGTGCCCGGCGGGCCGGCGGAGGCGGGCACCGGGGGCGTGGCCGGAGGCGGGACGGCGTGTTCGCGTACCCGAAGGATCTGGTGGCCGTCGGCGCGCAGGCGGGCGACGGCGGCGGCCAGCCCGGCGGCCGGCACCGCCAGCTCGACCACGGCGACGGCCGCGCCGCCCGACGAAGCCTCCTCGGCCACCGTGCCGTCGGCGACCGACAGGTGCCGGGCGCCGGGCAGCCGGACCGTCTCGCCGCGGTGATCGCTGACCAGCACCGTGCCGCCGCCGGCCAGCACCTCGCCGATGATCTCGGGGACCGACTCGCGGGCGGTGGCGTCCAGCCCCTCCCACGGCTCGTCGAGCACCAGCAGGCCGGGCGGGCGCAGCAGCGCCTGCGCCAGGCCGACCTTCTGCGCGGTGCCCTTGGAGAGCCGCGGCAGGCGCACGTCGTGGAAGCGGGTCAGGCCCAGCCGCTCGACCCAGTGGCGCACCGCCCGGTCGGCGGCGGGGCCGGGCAGGCCGGCGACGCGGCCCATCCCGGACAGGTAGGCCCCGACGGTGAACGGCTGGTCGGCGGGGAAGCGCTCCGGCACCCAGCCGACCACCGCCGGCCGGTCGGTGACCCGGCCCCGGCCCGGGCGCAGCACCCCGGCGGCGAGCTGGAGGAACGTGGACTTGCCGGCGCCGTTGCGGCCCAGCACCACCGCCGCCTCACCCGGGCCGATCGCGACGTCGACCTGCCACAGCACCCACGGACCCCGCCGGTGGTAGCGGAGCCAGACGCCATCGAACCTCATGCGGCCGACAGTGCCACACCGGACGGACGAACGGGGCCCCGCCACAGCGTGGTGGCGGGGCCCCGTTCGGGAGTTCGCGTGCTCAGCCCTCGGCCGAGGCCTCCTGGAAGTTCTTCACGACCTTCGGGTCGACCGGGACGCCCGGGCCCATGGTGGTCGTGAGGGTGACCTTCCTGAGGTACGTGCCCTTGGCCGCGGACGGCTTGGCCCGCAGCACCTCGTCCAGCACCGCGGCGTAGTTGTCCACCAGCTGGTTCTCGGAGAAGGAGGCCTTGCCGATGATCAGGTGCAGGTTGGAGTGCTTGTCCACCCGGAAGGTGATCTTGCCGCCCTTGATGTCCGAGACGGCCTTGGTGACGTCCATGGTCACGGTGCCGGTCTTCGGGTTCGGCATCAGACCGCGCGGGCCCAGGATCCGCGCGATCCGGCCGATCTTGGCCATCTGGTCGGGCGTGGCGATCGCCGCGTCGAAGTCCAGCCAACCACCCTGGATACGGGCGACCAGCTCGTCGGTGCCCACCTCGTCCGCACCCGCGGCGACGGCCTCCTCGGCCTTCGCGCCGGCGGCGAAGACGATCACGCGGGCGGTCTTACCGGTGCCGTGCGGCAGGTTGACCGTGCCGCGGACCATCTGGTCCGCCTTGCGGGGGTCGACGCCGAGGCGCATCGCGACCTCGACCGTGGCGTCGAACTTGGTGTTGGTGGTGTCCTTGGCCAGCTTGACGGCCTCGACCGGGGTGTAGAGCTTCGACCGGTCGATGACATCGGCGGCCTTGCGGTAGCTCTTGCTGCGCTGCATTTCTGGTGACTCCTGTGGTCTCTGGCGGGCACGCGGCATTCGCGGCCCTCCCACGAACAGAAAGATCGGGTGGAGCGGTGGAGCGAGATCAGTCGGCGACGGTCAGGCCCATCGACCGGGCGGTGCCGGCGATGATCTTCTCGGCCTGGTCGATGTCGTTGGCGTTGAGGTCCGCCATCTTCTTCTCGGCGATCTCGCGCAGCTGGGCGCGGGTGACCGAGCCGACCTTCTCCTTGTGCGGGACGCCCGAGCCCTTCTGCACACCGGCAGCCTTGATCAGCAGCCGGGCGGCGGGCGGGGTCTTCAGCACGAAGGTGAACGTGCGGTCCTCGTAGACGCTGATCTCGGCGGGGACGACGTCGCCCCGCTGGGACTCGGTCTGCGCGTTGTAGGACTTGCAGAACTCCATGATGTTCACGCCGTGCTGGCCGAGCGCGGGGCCGACCGGCGGCGCCGGGGTGGCCTGGCCCGCCGGGAGCTGAAGCGTGAACGTCTTGACGAGCTTCTTCTTCGGAGGCATGTCTCTTCCTGGGGCTTGGAACTGGGATTCTCGCCGGTCCGCGGGCGCGCACGGTCAGCACGGTGCGGACAAGCCGACGTTCTAGGGTAGCGCAGCCGCGGCCCGCCCTCCGCGCCGAGGTCGGCCGGCGGCGAAACGGCGCACCGGCGGCCACCCTCGGGAGGGCGGGCCGCCGGTGCCGACGTACGTCAGATCTTGGCGACCTGGTTGAAGTTCAGCTCGACCGGCGTCTCCCGGCCGAAGATCGACACCAGCACCTTGAGCTTCTGCTGATCGGCGTTGATCTCGCTGATCGTCGCCGGCAGCGACGCGAACGCGCCGTCGGTGACGGTGACCGAGTCGCCGACCTCGAAGTCGAGGACCTTGACCTCGGGCTTGGCCTTCTTCTGCTCGGTCTCGATCGCCGGCGCCAGCCACTTGAGCACCTCGTCGAGGCTCAGCGGCGCCGGCCGGTCGGCCCGGTCGGTCGCGCCGACGAAGCCGGTGACCCCCGGGGTGTTCCGGACGCAGGAGTAGGACTCGGCGGTCAGCTCCATCCGGACCAGGATGTAGCCCGGGAAGACCTTCGCCTGGACCTGCGACCGCTTGCCGTTCTTGACCTCGATCTCTTCCCGGGTCGGCACCTCGACCTGGTAGATGAAGTCCTCCATGTCGAGGGAGGTGATCCGGGTCTCGAGGTTGGTCTTGACCTTGTTCTCGTAGCCGGCGTACGAGTGCACCACGTACCAGTCGCCGGGCGCGTAGCGCAGCTTCTGGCGCAGCTCGGCGACCGGGTCGAAGTCCTCGTCCGGGGCCGGCTCGGTGGTCGGGAACTCCGGCTCGCTGGCGGCCTCGACCGACTCGTTGTTGGCCGCCGTCGCCACCGTGGACTGCTCGTCCGGGGTTCCGGCGGTCTCGTCGTACTCAGGCACGCTCGCTCACTTCCGTCAGTATCGCTGTCCGCAGGTCAGCTTGGCTCGCCGAAGACCCACAGCACCGCCTTGGCGAAGCCGTAGTCCAGGCCGGCCACGATCGCCAGCATCACCGCGACGAACGTGACCACCACGGCCGTGTAGGTCAGCAGCTCCTTGCGGGTCGGCCAGATGACCTTACGCAGCTCTGCCACGACCTCGCGGAAGAACCGCGCGATGCGGGCGAACAGCCCGATCCGCTCGGTGTCCTTGCGGGTCTTCCGGCCCTCGGCCGGCTCGGCCTGCGCCCGCTTACGGGTCGCGGTGCCACCCCGGGATACCGGCTCGTCCGCGTCGGTGGCGTCGTCGTCGGCCACGTCGTCGTCGGCCACGCCGTCGACGGTCGCGTCCTCGTTCAGACGCTCGTCGCCGTCGTCCTCGCCGCGGCGCTTGCTCTTGGCCACTTCGCCCTCCGTGCGGGATATGGGGTCGCACGCCGGGCGGCGTGCGCAGCGTGTTGGTCACGCCGGCCGGACCAACCGTCCCGCGACGGGCCGCGGCCGGCGGAACGGCCGGGAGGTCCCGAACGCCTCGGAGCCACCCCACCGATGCCACCACCACGGGCCGAGCGCCGCCGGTGAGGGCGGCGCGACCCACGGAACGGTCAGGCCTGAGGCGCAGGGGTGACAGGACTTGAACCTGCAGCCTGCGGTTTTGGAGACCGCTGCTCTGCCAATTGAGCTACACCCCTGTGCGGCAACTCACCTCCACCCGGGCACGCTGTGCCGAGCGGGGGTCACTTGCCCCACGGCGGACCAGTGTACGGGTAGTCGTGCGACTTTCCCAACCGGTCTGCCCCTCACGCGTCGGGCGGACCGTCAGCGCATCGCGCGGACCAGTGCCCGGGCCTGCGACAACACCTTGTCACCCTGGCAGGTGGCGGTGATGTCGAGCCTGGTCAGGCCCTCTTCGGTGACCTCCTTGACCGCCGCGGACACTTCGATCTCGGTGCCCTCGTCGGTGTCCGGGACGACCACCGGGCGGGTGAACCGGACGCCGAAGTCGACCACCGCGTCCGGCGCGCCGGCCCAGCCGGCCACCGCCCGGCCGACCAGGGCCATGGTGAACATGCCGTGGGCGATGACGCCCGGCAGCCCGACGCCGGTGGCGGTGCGGTCGTTCCAGTGGATCGGGTTGAAGTCGCCCGAGGCGCCCGCGTAGCGGACCAGATCCGCGCGGGTCACCCGGTACGTCTGGGTGGGCAGCTCCATGTCCTCAGGCCTCCCCGCGTACGACGATCTTGGACCAGACAGCGACCACCGGTTCGCCCTCCACAGTGCTCACATCCGTGCGGGTGGTCAGGAAGCCGTGCCCGCCCCGGCTGGTGACCTCCTCGATGGTGCTCACGCACACCAGCTCGTCCCCGGCCACCACCGGCCGGGTGTACGCGAAGCGCTGGTCGCCGTGCACCACGCGGCTGTAGTCGACGCCGAGCGCCGGGTCCTCGACGATCTGCCGGCTGGCCGCCATGGTGACGACCACCGGGAACGTCGGCGGCGCCACCACGTCGGGGTGGCCGAGCGCGCGGGCCGCCTCCGGGTCGTGATGGGCCGGCTCGGTCGCGCCGACGGCGGCGGCGAACTCGCGGATCTTTTCTCGGCCCACCTGGTAGGGGGCGGTCGGCGGGTACGTCCGGCCGACGAAGGACGGGTCCAGGGACATGCCGCCGAACCTACACGGAAAACACGAACGCCGATCCGCCCGGTCGGGCAGCCCGGAGGCCACCCGTCAGGTGGATCGGCGTTCGAGAAGCTGCTGCGGTGCCGGCTGCGCCGGCCGCGGTCAGCGGGTCTCGCGGTGGGCGGTGTGCTTGCCGTCCCGGGGACAGAACTTCTTCAGCTCGATGCGGTCCGGGTCGTTACGACGGTTCTTGCGCGTGATGTAGTTGCGCTCCTTGCACTCCACACACGCCAAAGTGATCTTCGGCCGGACATCGGTCGCCTTCGCCACGGCGGAGTGCCTTCCTGCTCACGGATAACAACTACGGCGTGTCAGCCTACGCACTGACGACGCGGACATGCAAAGTGGGCGCCTGTGGCGCCCATCCCACCGGCCACCGGGCTGAAGCCCGGAGGACGAGAGTAGCGGTGGCCGGACTTGAACCGGCGACACAGCGATTATGAGCCGCTTGCTCTACCATCTGAGCTACACCGCCGTGTGGGTCCAGCCGGACCCTCTGAGCCCCCTTACGGAATCGAACCGTAGACCTTCTCCTTACCATGGAGACGCTCTGCCGACTGAGCTAAGGGGGCCTGCCCGATCACCCCCGGGGGGTGTCGCGCAGGGGAAACAGTACACGACCGCGTCGCGCAGGTGAAATCGGATCCCCCAGGTGAGTGTCCGCCCTGGTCAGGGCACCACTCGCAGGCGCGGCAGCTCCCCCGCGACCACCATCTCCGGGTCGACCTGGGCGCCGAACCAGGCCTCCAGCCGCTCGTACGGCAGAGGGCGGCTGAACAGGAAGCCCTGGCCGATCTCGCAGCCGATGTCCTGGAGCAGCTCCAGCGTCAGCTCGCTCTCCACACCCTCGGCCACCACGGCCAGGCCGAACTGCTGGGAGAGCGTCACCACCGCGTTGACGATCGCCAGGTCGCCCGGATCGGTCGCCATGCCCTGCACGAACGACCGGTCCACCTTCACCTCGTGCACCGGCAGCCGGCGCAGTTGCGCCAGCGACGAGTTACCGGTGCCGAAGTCGTCCACGGAGAGGCGGACACCGAGGTCACGCAGGCTGCGCAGGATGGGGATGGGACGTTCGGTGCCGTCCAGGACGCCCGCCTCGGTGACCTCAAGCGTCAGCCGCTGCGGCGGTACGCCGTACTCGGTCAGCAGGTCGCGTACCAGCGCCGGGAAGTGCTGGTCGGTGAGCGTACGCCCGGCGAGGTTGACCGCGACGGACAGCGGCTGGTCGCCGTGGCTCCAGTCGCGGCTGCGCCGCAGGCTCTCCCGGAGCACGAACTCGGTGAGCCGGCCGAGCTGGCCGGTGTGCTCGGCCACCGCCACGAAGTCGTCCGGCGCCACCGAGCCGTGCGCCGGGTGCTCCCAGCGGGCCAGGCACTCCACACCCACCAGGCGGCGGTCCCGCAGCGTGACCTTGGGCTGGAAGTAGACCTCCAGCTCGCCCCCGTCCAGCGCCCGTTGCAGGTCGCCGGCGAGGCCGAGCCGGCGCAGCGACCGGGACTCCAGCGCGGGGCTGTAGAGCTGCACGCTGCCCGGCACCGACTTGGCCGCCGTGGCGGCCAGGTCGACGCGTTGCAGCAGCGCCACCGCGTCACTGCCGTGGTCGGGGTGGACGGCCACGCCGACGACGGTGTCCACGTCCAGGGTGAGCGCGTCGAAGACCATCTCGTCGCGGGTCTGCTCCCGGAGCTGGGCCGCCAGTTCCAGGGCCGCCTCGGTGCTCTCCAGCCGGAGCGTCACCAGGAACTCGTCCCCGCCGGCCCGGCCGACGAGCGCCGAGGAAGGCGCGCAGGCGCGCAGCCGCTCGGCCACCTCGACCAGCACCTTGTCTCCCGCGGCGTGGCCCAGCGACTCGTTCACCTGGCGGAGCCGGTCGACGTCGAAGAGCAGCAGCGCCACCACCTCGCCGGGCGCCGCGATCCGGACCGCCTCCGCCACCGCCGCCGTCATCCGCCGGCGGTTGGGCAACTTGGTGAGCAGGTCGTGCTCGGCGTCGTGCCGCAGCCGGTCGACCAGGCGGGTGTTCTCCAGGGCCACCGCGGCGTGTGCGGCCACCGTCTCGAAGACCGCGATGTCGGCCGGTGTGAAGTGGTTGCCGTCGCCGAGGCGGTTGGCCACCTCCAGCGTGCCGATCACCACCGGCCCGGACCGCAGCGGCACGGCCACCGCGTCCTTGATCCGCCGCTCCGCGAGGTCCGCGCGGAACTCGTCGTCCGTCGTCACGCCGTGCCCGACAGCCACCGTACGCCGGGCCGACCGCACCTTCTCCCGCAACGCCTGCGGCGTACGCGCCTCGTCCAGCAGGCCGGGGTCGTCGACCCGTGCGGTCAGCAGCGTCTCCGGGTGCCGGCCCTGGGCCGGGAGCCAGAGTGTGGCGTACTCGGCCTGCATGAGGGACCGCACCCGGCCGAGCAGTGCGTCGGCGAGCGTTCCGCTCTGCCCGCTCTCCACCACCGCGCGGGTCAGCTCGTAGAGGTCACTCAGGGTGCGGTGCTGCCGGAAGAACTGGGCGTACGACCGGTAGACCAGGACCAGCCCCGCGCCGAGCGCGGACAGCAGCAGCAGCGACCACCAGTTGCTGCGGACCAGGATCAGCACGATCAAGCCGACGGACACGTTGATCGCCGCCGTCAGCAGACCCGCCTTGGCGCTGCGCAGCGCGCCCCGCCCGGTCTGCCAGCCGTGCAGGAGGGTGTGGACCGCGACCACGCTGACGATGCTCACCAACAGCACCATGCTGATCGCCGCGGCGATGCTCACCCAGGTGCGTGGCCCGACCCCCTGAATGGGCGGCAACGCCTGGAGGACCAGCACCCCGAGCGAGGTGCCGGCGGCGGCCCGCGCGACGTTGAACCAGACCTTCGGCGACGACAACCGGTGCCGGATGTGCGTGATGAGAGCCGTCAGCGTGTAGATGACCACCACCGTGAGCGGCGGCAGGAAGTAGAGGGCAAGGACCAGCGGAAGCTCGGTGAGGGTGACGCCGAGCGTCTGGCGGCGGACCACCAGGCTCAGCAGCGGCAGCCCGGCGCCGATCATGAGGATGAGAAAGAGCCCGGCCTGCGGCCAGCGACCGAAGGGATCGTCGGCGAGCAGGCCGGTCATCGTGGCGCACGCCACCGCGACGAGCGCCATCGGCGCCGTGATGATCCAGGCGTCCTCGGAGGACCTGCGTCGTGACTGATCGCGACGGATCATGCCGCTCCTTCGGATTGGCGGCGTGCCGCCCCCGTCATCGACCCCGACAGTCGCCCGACTGATGCGTGGAAGTCGTGCCTGACGGCAGACCGGAGAAGCCGGTCACTGCCAGATGATGTCCAGGGTCTGGAGGCCCCCGTTGATGCCGTCGAAATCGACGCCACCGACACCGCCGCCCATGAGAGCGGCGAGCACAAGAAGTGAGCCAAGCAGCCGGCCCAGCCTTCGACCAGACATGATTGCTCCTGTCGAGAGAATTTCAGAGAGGGTGGAGGTTCCACGATCGTGCCACACGGCGCGCACCCGCAAAAGCGGTGCGCGTGTCTCCGTGACGCCTCGAACAGAGGAATCATCCGTTCGTCAGGCGTGCCTCGACCCTCCGGCCCAGGATGAGGTCACGATCAGCCTGGCCGCCACCCCGAAAGGCGCGCACAGCGACTTCCAGCGTAAAGCGCACCGTATCGTCTGATTCCCTCATCAGGGCCCTCCACCGCTCACGCGCAGCCACAGTGACGGCTCACGCGCCTCGGCCTCCCGCTCCCCGGACAGCCTCTACCATCATCGATACCTGAGGCAAGGTTTCATGTCGGGCGAACCATGTCAATCATCAGTCAGCGGCCCTCCGGCTCGGCCATGACACCGATCTCCTCGCATGCCGACAGGCGCCGTCCAAGCTGGTCGCAGCCGAGCCGGTCTACCGGCCCCCGCCGCTGACGTGACCCGCCCGGCGGCTTCCGGCACCGATGTTCTCGGTGACACGGCCGGCGACATCGAGCGGGCTGGAGCAGGACCCCCACTCACGCGAAAAGGCCCCTGGCCGGCGTTCTCGCTGGTCAGGGGCCTTTTGCGCCTGGTGGCGGGTAGAGGATTCGAACCTCTGAAGCTTTCGCGACGGATTTACAGGGCGTCTGGGATCAGCGACCAACACGGCCAGTGACCTGCCGCTTCTTTCGGCTCATTCCCCCACAATGGGCCAGCCGCCCACCATATGCCCACCGCCGCATCCATTCCTCGCTCGCCACCCCTGACAACCAGGCCAGAGCTTTGAGTCAGTCGGCACAGGCCGAACTCCCGGTTCCTCACTCCGAGTTGTCATGGCCGGAGTATCCATCGGCACGTAGCTCGCTGGACTTGACCCATGCAGTGGTGCCGTCAGGGAAGAGCAGCTCAACCTGTCCTTCCTCACCTTCCTCACCTGGTTGCTTGATATCCGCCACCCTCGCCCTGCCGTGCTCGCTATGAATAACCCATGATCCGACGGATACGGCGCCACCGCCGCTCGCTTCGACAACTCCACGCGTGACTGCGCTACTCAACCCCAGCGACCAGTCTTGAAGCATCTCAACTTGACGATTAGCGGATTTCGCGAGTGACAGCATTCGGGTCCTAGAAGGCCGCCCGCGCCATCTCAAACGAACCGAGTCCTTTAGCGTCGAATGGTTCCCCGAACGCAGTACCTCAATCGCCGCCTGCAGATCCGCCAACTCCACGGCCACCTCCTCAGCCTGCGCACGCAGATCTTCGAGGCGACGCTCATGCGTATCCCTGCCCTTACCTTCCTTATAGGGATTCTCCAACTCATACACAAAAAGATCTGTGGCCCGCTGCAAGCGCTCGCTCTCCGAACGCAGATCCTCGATCTGGCGAGACGCGATTTCGGCCATGGTCTCCAGCAATGACGCCTGGACAAAGATTGCTCGGGTGGCATCCCGTGACGCTTCCACCGCAGCATTCTCCGCAGTGCGGATGGTTTCCTCGCTGACATCCGTCTCAAGGAACGAACGCGCATGATGCAGCAGCGATTGGGTCTGCATGATGATCGCAGGCACACCCGCGACGTCCTGAGCTTCAGCGATCAGGCTTGGATGGCCACAGATCGTCTGCCCCTTCAAGCGAAGAAACCAGTCTTCCTTCGCGTCGCGTGTCACAAAGAGCAGGGGCAGCTTACGCATCGCTGCCTCTTTCAACGTCTGATACCAAACGAGATAGTCGCCAGTGGGATCGTCCTTGCCGCCGTCCTTGTAGCCGGGGGGCTCCTGCACTTCAACCCGCCGCAAGGCTTCCTCCCGAGCCGCTGCCAGCTCTCCAGGATCCAGCGGCTCTCCGACCCGCCCAGCGAAGAGACGCTGCAGCCGCTGAAGAATCGGATCCTCAGCGAAACCGCCTGGCGAACCATGAGCCGACCGCAGTTCTGTCATTACCCGTTCAGCGTCATCCAAACCGCGGGAGACCAGTTGCAGCAACTCGTCGCGCTCTTCCTTTGGGAGAAGAACGCGCTTGGCCAGCTCTCTAATCCTGGAAACCACGGTAGATTGAGACTGGCGCACCTCATCTATGGTCTTCAGGACTTCCTGGTAGCTCTCTTCCTGGCTCGACATAACTTTGAGACGATTCCTGTGGAACTCAAGGCGAACTTGATGTGGGATCCAAAGCCGCTCGCCAATGCGCTCCAGCACCTCGAAAAGCTCAGTCCTCGCTGGGGCAGCAAACCGATAGAGCTCAAGCAGAACATTACTGTCAAGAACGACAAGACCCTTGGTGATGGCCAACTTGATCGCTTCGGCATCCGGAACAAGGTAGTGCTCGAAGCCGTCACTCAGACCAGACACCAGAATCCACCCACAACCGCCGAACACGACACGAAGGACGTACCAGGCTACGACATGCCGGTCTGCGCTGCCAGATGGATAAAGCGGGGCTTTAGGGCAATAGCACTCGGGACAATGCCATGCGAGAAGCCCGGTCATCCGAGGGCGTCGCCGATCTTGTCGTTGATGGTGTCGTCTCCCCCGTCGATGCAGTTGGCGTAGACGCGGAGCAGGACGGCGACGCCGTGGCCCAGGCGCCGGGCGACCTCGGTTGGCGGGACGCCGGCATTCAGCCAGAGCGACGCTGCCGCGTGCCGCAGGTCGTAGGGCCGACGTACCAGCGGCGAGGCGACCTGCGATTCGGTCAGCGACTTCTCCCGGGCGAGCTTCCACCACCGGTCGTAGACCGACTCGGAGAGCGGCCCACCGTGCAGACCCCGGAAGAACCGACCGTCCGGGCCGACCCCGTGATTCTCGACGTGCTCGCACAGCAGCTCGACGAGCCGGGGCGGGATCGGGACCGTACGAGTCTCGGCCCTCCCCCGGTGCTTGAGTCCGCGCCGCTCGTGGGAGCCGCCATCATCGGTCCAGTGCGAGCCGGCGCGCGGCGAAGTGCCGGCGAGCACCAGGCGGCCCCAGCGAGGTTCGATCTTCTCGTGGTTGCAGGACGGGGAAGGCTTGACCGCCGCCAGGTCGTCGAAGTCGGCCCCGCAGTCCGCGCACCGGCCGGCAAGCTCGCAGTCCTCTCGCCGTAGGTCCGCGGCTTCCGAGGGACGCATGCCCGCGTAGTAGAGGCAGCCGAAGAATGCGGTGACCTTGTCGGCGCGTTTGCCGAGAGATTTCACCGCTTCCAGCAGCGTGGCGACCTGGGCCGGGTTCGCCACCACCCGCCGGTCGATGGACTGTGCGACCTCGGGGGCCGTCCACTGCACCCGGTCGACCGGGTTGGAGGCGATCAGCTCCAAGCTCGACGGCGTACCCGAGCACGTTGTAGAAGGTGGCCCGCTTCCGCTGAACGGTGGAGGCAGCCGCGGGCTTGCCGTCGAGGCGTACGCACAGGCTGTCGAGGACGCGGCGGACCATCGCGGGCGAGTCCAGCTCGACGACCGGAAGGGACGCCGTTTCCAGCCAGGCGAGCGCCGCCGCGTGCTCGGCTGGGATCTCCTCGGACCAGCGGCGCGGGTTGAGGCCGTAGAGGTACAGCGACTCACGGAGCAGCGCGTCAGTCGGTCGGCCCCGCTTGGTCGGGCGGGTCAGGGTGACCGTGATGGAGGTCAGCGCTTCGACGATCGAGCGCCGGGTCTTGGCCGCCGCGCGGGGCCACTTCATCTCGACGTACGCGCGGCTGTGCGCGTACCAGGTGGTGGGGTTCTTGGTTCTGGCCTCGGAGACCGGGCGGCCGGTGGCTGGGTCGAAGGGCTCCCCCGCGTTGGCCGCCTGGACCAGCTCGGCGCGGAAAGAGTGCGCCAGGGCTTTGGTACGGAACAGGTCCTCGAAGCGTTGGCCGCTCACCGCCCAGCGGACCCGCCACGGCCGAGCCTTCCGGTCGGCGCGCTTAACGATCTCCCAGATCTGGACCTCGTAGCTCTTCACGCGGCGTCCTGCTCCAGGTCGCCGAGCCACCGACCGAGCGCCGACCGGCGGACCCGTAGCTGCCCATTCGGGAGCTTGATCACCCGTGGTCCCTTGCCGGTCTGCCGCCAGTAGAACCAGGTTGAGCGCGGTACGCGCAGCTCGGCGAGCACTTCCGGCACGGTCAACAACTCCTCGTTCACTGCGTTTCCTCCCCGTCGTGCTGTGCGCTGTGCTGGGTTGCCGAAAGATCTGAGGACCCCTGCGCGGCTCGGTCCTTGGCGGCGAGCAGTTCGGATCGCCAGCGGGCCCGTTCGCTGATCGAGCGCATGAGTCGGTGGGTCATCGGGCCGACATCCGGGTCATCCGGTCGGGCCAACTCCCAGGCATGGCGGACCTGTTCGGTGCTGTCGCCCTGGTCGTCGACGAGCTGCGTGCCGTCGGTGGTGACGCCGAGCAGTGCCCGGACCCAGGCCCGCGCGTCGTGCTTGTGGTCGGCGAGGGTCTTGCCGGACCAGTCGCGGGAGATGAGGATGCGCCGGCCACCGATGCCGAGGGTGTCGCGCTGGTGGACCTTCCCCTTGCAGCGGCCGGGCTTGAGCTTGGCGTGCGCCTTCTTGGGCTGGACGCCGTAGAGCAGCCAGTTGGCGCACCGGTCGGTGCACGGGGTGACCTGGAGTTGCTGCCAGAGCCGGTCGAGGTGCTTGCGTTGCCGGTCGGTGGTTGCCTTGTGGCAGTCGCCGGTGTGCTTGGTGATGTACTTCGTGACGTACCGGATGGTCCGCTCGGCGTCCTCGGTGCCGGGCATGACGCCGCGGGCGTCGACCTGGGCGCCGAAGCGAACGACGTGGACCGGTTCTGCGTCCGGGTCGTCGTCGATGGCGTCGAGGGCTTCCGTCCAGGTGGTCAGCGGCTCGCGGGTGTCCGGGTCGACCCATGCCGCCGCCTGCTCGTCCCAGACCGGGAGCCGGTCGAGGGTGTAGCGCTGGACGTCGACCGAGGGCCACCACACCTGGTGATAGGTCGCCGCCGCCACGGTGCGGAGCACGTCCCGAGGAATGGTGCCCCGGATGGCGAAGTGCGCGTGCGGGGCGAGGCGGCGTTGCGGCTCGACGCAGCCGGCGTACTGGACGTTCCAGCCCTCGCACCGCCGAAGGTTCTGCCAGAACCGGTCCAGCAGCCGGGGGAAGTGGACCGCGTCCCAGGCTGCGCGGCGGTAGTCGTACCTGGCCGGGTTGACGGGGGTGCCGTCTGGGCGAACCGGGCCGTACGAGTCGAGGGTGAGCGTGAGCCACATCGACGGTTGGTAGGTGGCGCCGTCCGGGGCGGTGTAGGTCTTGCCAACGGTGCGCCGCTCTACCTTGCGCCGAGGCAGTTCGGGAGCGTCCTGGCGCCGCTTGGTGGAGCGCTTGCGCCGTGGGCCGGGCTCGTCGTCCTGGTCCTCGTCGTCGCTTGCGTGAGGTGGCCCGACGCGCCCGCGCAAGCCCTCAGCGGCGATGGCTTCCTCTACCTCGCGGATTGCCTCGTCGAGGTCGGTCACCTGGTCCCACTGGGCCGCCCTTACCGCCTCGTCGCGGGAGAACTCCAGGTGTGCGCGGAACAGGATCAGGGACTTCTGCGCCTCGGTTGCGGGTTCCGGGCCGGGTAGTGGCTCGTCGTCGCGGTGCCAGCCCTCGCGGATCTGGGCTTGGCGCAGCCGGCGGTTCTTCTTGGCGCACGGCGGGCATTTGTCCTCGCGGGTCGCGCCGCAGGGCAGGTCGATGACTTCGGTCAGGCCGGTGTCGAGGTCGGTTCGGCGCATGGCGAGCGGGCGGACGCAGACGCCGTACTCGATGGCGATGTCCTTGAGGACGTCGATCGAGCGGGGCAGTGCCATGCGGGCCGCCCGCGACCCCGGCCGAGGAGCAACCGGGGTCGGGGCGGGTTCGAGACCGGGCAGAGTCGGAGCCGTCATCGGATGATCCCGACGACCTGGGGCCGGTTGGGGTGGACGACGCCGACCGGAGGCAGCACCGCGGCTGATGCCGGCGGCATCACCGGAGTCGGCGGCGCGGGTTCGACAGGCTGCGGCTCGTCGTACCAATCGCCCTGCGGCTGATCGGGCTCCGGTGCCGGCGGGGTGGCGGGTTCGCTGGATAGGACGACCTTCACCAGGGCGAGGAAGGCCAGCGATGGCACGGCCGCGACGATCCATCCCCAGACGGAGGGTTCGGCTTCGGCGACCTGGGCGGCGAGGGAGAGCAACGCGAAGGCGATCAGGAGGACGCCGACCAGGCCGACGGGTCGACCGTTGCGGCGGCGGGCGCGGATCTCCAGGCCGAGGTAGATGGCCATCAGCTCGACGGCTACGGCGTTGGCCCAGCCGATCCAGTTGGGCTGCCCGTGGGCGACGGTCAGGTCGTGGACGTGGGTAAAGGCAGCGGCGCCGGCCATGGTGCCGATGGCGAGCAGGATCAGCACCCGCACACCGGACTCGGCGCGTTCCCGGATCATCGACCGCTGCCGTTGTCGCGGACGGTCAGGATGATGCTGATCTGTTGGCCGTTGAGGTCGCGGCGGCGGTTGACCATGTGCGCCAGGCCGTGCAGGGCACCGGCGAGCCGGTCCGGGGAGCCGTTGAGTTCGATGTGCAGCGGCTTGAGACGGTGGGTGCCGAGGAAGAAGCTCTTGAGGGACATCGGTTACCTCCGGGCCGGGGCGACGCGGGTACGGATGTGGTCGGGTGGCTCGCCGAGGGAGGCCACCGCTTCGGAGAGGCAGCGCCACAGCGCCCATGCCTCGTCAGGAGTCAGGTACATGCGGCGCCGGCCGCCACCGACGGCGAGATAGACCGGGTACGCATCGGGCCGGGCGGGGTCGACGCGCACGGACACGGCCGTGCTGGTGGCACCGTCGGTGCCGGGTGCGCGGAGCCGGTAGAAGGTTCGGCCGTCGGCCGGGGCGGTCACCGCGGCTCACCCCCGTCGGTGTCCCGGTCGAGGATGTTCAGCAGCGAGTCCGGCAGCAGTGGTCCGCGACGCTGCCGGGGCAGGGGCGGCCGGGTCGGTTCGGTGGCGGTTTCCCGGCCGACCTGGGCGAGGATGTCCGCCGCGTCGGCCGGCGCCGGGTACTCGGCGGCCAGCTCCCGAATGTGGTCGTCGGAGATATAGGAGAAGCGGACCCGCGCCGGCTCCGGGGTACCGTCGAGGATCACGTAGCCGACGCCCTTGGCCCAGCGCGGCATCTGGTCGGCTAGGGCACCCCGGTTGCGAGCACCGTCGCCCAACACCAGGTCAACCTGAGCGGCCTCGGTCAGACCCAGGGCGATCCGGGTCGGGAACAGGTCCCGGAACGGCAGCACCTCCTTGCGGGGGTCCTGCAACGCGGCCACCACCACGACACCGACGCCGGCACCCTGCGACAGCAGCAACCCGAGCGACCCGGCGATGCGCTTACGCAAGTCGACGTCCTGGAGGTACGCGGTCAGTGCCGCCATCTCGTCGATGACGACCACGACCAGGGGGTCATCCAGGGTCGGAGTGTGGACCCGCACCGCGCCGGCAAGCCGGGTCTGCCGTTCCCGCATCACCGTCACGGCCTCGTCGAGCAGGTCGGCCATGGCCTCGAAGGACTTGCAGGCGAACCGGGCGAACAACGGCCGACCCATCGCGAACTCCATGCCGCCCTTGGGATCGATCACCCAGAGCCGGACCAGCCCGGAGGAGATCCCACCGGCCAGGACGCGGACCAGCGACCACAGCACCGAGCCCTTGCCGGATCGAGTGGCGCCACCGATGAGGACGTGCGTGGCGAGCAGGTGCAGGCACCAATGCCGCAGGTCTTCCCGTCGAGCCAGTGGCAGCGCGGTGAAGTCCGGGACCGATGGGACGTCGAACGGGTCGACCAGGGTGCGCAGCGCATCCGTGCGGACCACCACCAGGTACACCACCGACGGTCGGTCCCGGAACCGCAGCCGATCCACCGCACCCAGGACCAGCGCCCAGTAGCCCGACCGGATCGGCGGGTCATCGGGACGCTCGGAGTAGACCCGGGCGTGCCGCCGACCGAAGGCGTACGCGAGGTTCGCCGTTGCCTTCTGGAACTCCTCCGGTGTCTGGCCGCGGACCATGCGGATGGTCAGAACGTCGAGCGCCTGATCCGAGCGGACCCGCAGCAACTCCGGCAAGACCGTGCGATGGTCGTACACCTTGGCCAGCCCGCACAGGGTCATTGCCTCGCGCCAGGCCCGCCGGTAGACGAAGAGCTGACGGAACCGGCCAAGGATCGGGCCTGCGCACCAGGTCCACCAGGACGACTCGTGCCGCCACCGCCACAACGCCGACACGGCAGCGGCCAAGACCACGGGCACGATCACGCCGGACCGACCGAACTCGCGGTAAAGGCTCACCCCGGCCACGACCAGGCCGACGGCGACCGGGTGACGAAGACACCACCACACGCCCCGCCACAACCACCGCAGCACCAGGCCGAGCGCAATCAGCCAGAACGGCAGCTCCAGCCGACGCGGCCGGATTACCATCAGATCCCCGGCGGTGGTCATCACGACCTCGCCACGCGGCCGGCGCATCATCGCGCACCCGCCGCTGTGGGCCGCCGCAGGACGGCAGGCATACGCTTGGACATGTCACTACCTCTCTCGACAGAGCAGGGGAAAGAGACAGAGGGCGGGGCTGCCGTCCGCCAAGACCTGACAGCCCCGCCCCCACCAGATGCGGCTACTGCGCCGCCTTCGAAGCCACGCCCGCCGGGGCCCGCATCCCGGTCGCCCGCAGCGAATACGCCATCCGACCGTTGTTGCCCACGTACGGCGTGACGGTCATGCCGTCGAACTCCACCGCCTCGAACAGGCCACCCGTCGGCGGCACCGGCTGGTAGTCCGCCGAAATCTTCACCGTCGTCTCTCGGGAGCGCTTGCCAAGCTCCGGGTCCAGGTCCATCACCCGGACCTGCCACACCCGCTGGCCGGTCAGCTTGTCCTTTGCCGGGCTACGCCGACCGGTCTTCTCGTCGTAGTCCTCGACCTCGCCCAAGGACTCGGGCACCAACGCGCACCCCGCCGGGAACACGTCCTCACACCGCACCGCGAACCTCGTACCGCCGCGCAGAGCCATCGCTCAACCTCCAACTTGTTAACTTGTCTGCCAAGTCACTTCGAAGGTAGACGGCACTTGGCAGACAAGTCAACAACCAACTCCACTCGAGCCCAGGCGAGCGGGCTCACCGATTTGGGCTTTTAGTCCCCCTTCAACCGCATGCAACTCCCGCTATTCAATCCAATTAAAAATGCGCTCCAGCGAAACCTTGGCACGCAAAAGAAGGGCGGGAATTCCATCGCTAATTACACTTTAAACAATTAGCAAAAGCAGCCACGCTCTTGACAGCAATGGGCAGGAAGGCGTTAGGATCTGAGCCACTGGCGCAATCGCGCAAACGGAAGACTAATCGAAAGAGGTTGAAGTGATTTCAATGACGCAATACCTAATGGATTGCATCGACTGGGTGCGTGCAGGCAGCGACAACCTGCTAATCATTCTAATTCAAATAGCCATCGGAGCTATAGTAAAAATAATCGCCGCCGGCCGCAACCCGAGCAGCTCGAGCCAGAAGAGCAAGGCGCCAGCAATCGTCGTGGTCATACAGACGAGAGTCACGCTTCAGCAGCGACCGGTTTCCCTCGACTGCAAAGGCGGCATGGACAGCCGGGGGAATTGCGTCTGAGTCGGACGGCCAACCCGCGGTACTCGGCCCTGGTTCGGGGTACTTATGATGCATGTCAAACGAACGACAAAGCCCAGCAGTCGATGGGGTTCATTCTCGTCCAAGCGGCTTGGACGATATGACGGTCGAAGCGCTGGGAGAGTTGAGCAAGGCTCTGGAGACTGTTCACCGGGTACGGGGTCACCTGTACTCGGTGCACCAGCTCGTCGGCGGTGCGGATCTCACTCTTGACCGGGTCGTGAAACTGCTCCGTGAGGCCGGGCACGGCGAGACGGCTGACCGGGTCGAGCACGAGCTGTTGGGGCGCAACGTGCTACCCGGCCGGTGGACATTCCAGATCGTGGAGGAGTTCGACGACGGCTACTACGCCGCGTTCCAGGAGATCGAGCGAGACGCGCGGGAGAAGCTAGCCGGCGGTCGACGACACATCTTCGAGGCGGAGATGAAG
This sequence comes from Micromonospora sp. NPDC005686, assembly GCF_042871665.1. Classification (NCBI taxonomy): domain Bacteria; kingdom Bacillati; phylum Actinomycetota; class Actinomycetes; order Micromonosporales; family Micromonosporaceae; genus Micromonospora; species Micromonospora sp. NPDC005686. The sequence goes on along the minus strand of NZ_JBIAIY010000002.1, from coordinate 538,975 downwards.
GAGCGGCGGCGTACCCACGGGATGCCGGGGCACGAGGCTACGCCGTAGCGCTGCCGCCGAAGCCGTTCGGGATCATCGAGGTCAGGGCGTTGGCTCGGGCCTCGATGATCCGCATTCGCGCTTGGTACTCGGCCGGTTCTCGGTGCGCGGCCTGGCTGGTCACCTGGCCGGGCCACTTGCGGTAGAGCAAGCCGTACTCCCGGGTGAAGTAGCCCGCGATGACCACGTTGGCGGCAAGCAGGAGGCCCGTGTCCTCGGAGGCCGGCAAAGCCATCCAGCCACCCAGGGCGAAGACGAGATCCCGCCGCAGGCACAGGGTCGCCGGGTGCACCGATGCCCGGTAGGCGTTGGCCTTCCAGAACGACAGGACCCCACCGCGGTCGATGACCCCGCCGGCCGGGTCCTTGTCCCATCCGACGGTCGAACCGTCGGGCAGCAGGTCGAGTACCCGCGAGGTGGTCCAGCCGATCTGCGGGTGCGCGTCGAACGCGGCGATGTCCCGGGCGAGCGCGCCGGGGGTCAGCTGATCGTCGGCGTCCAGGACCTTGATGAGTTCGCCGGAGACGCGGGAGAGTGCGAGGGTACGGGCAACACCAGGCCCACCGGGACGGCCGGTGCCCAGACTGATCCGGGGATCGTCAGGCAGCGCGTCGACCAGGGCGCCGGTCTGCCCGTCCTCCTGGACGAGCCATTCCCAGTCCCACCCGGCCGGCATCTCCTGCTTGGCCAACGACTCGTAGGCGCCAGCGAGGTGCTCGATGCTGGGCGCGTGAACCGGGGTGATGACCGAGACGAGCTGCGTCAAGTTTTCCACCGCTGGAGTTTGTGGGAGTAGACAAGCTCGGTGCGGTCACCCGGCATCACCACGTCGGCGACCTCGACGACCCGGCCCGTGGTGTCGACCGAGGTCTTCCGCACGGTGAGCACGGAGACGCCTGGGTCGATGTCCAGCAGCTCGGCCTCATCGGGCGACGGTGGGCGCGCCCGGATTTCGTCGTCGATCCGGTCCAGCTCAATGCCGAGCGTGTGGAGTTGGTGCTGCGTGCCGCCCGGCCACGGTTCTTTACCTGCATCGAGCAGGTCCGGGTTCGCGGCCACCAGGTCGTAAGGCAGGTAGGAGTACGACACGGTCAGCGGGGCGTTCTCGTGCCGCGACGACGTCCAGTAGACCCGGCGCAGCAGCGGAGTGCCTGGCTCGACCTGCAAGGCCGCCGCCATCTCCGCATCAGCCTCCACCCGTGAATACTCGGCGTGGAACTTCAGATCGTCGACGGTCAGGCCGGTGTCGTGCTCGGTGGCACCAGTCTTCAGCCGCTCGTCCTCGTCGAGCAGGACGCGATCCTTCTCCCACTGGTACCGCTCGGTGTTGCGACGGCGTACCCGTTGGCGGGGCGCCCGCACGTAGGTGCCGCGCCCCTGCTCCGCGCGGACCAGGCCCCATTCGCGGAGCTGCCGGATGGCGTTGCGGACGCTTGTGCGCGACAGGCCCGAGGTGTCGGCCAATTCGGTTTCGCTGGGCATGAGGGTGCCGGGGGCCAGCTCGCCGCTCACGATCTTCGCCCGCAACTCCTCCGCGAGTTGCAGGTAGCGAGGGCGCCAGTCCCGGCCATGCACACCGGTCACCGTACCCCCTAGACGTTCCAACGTCTGCCAGGTGGTCCCGCCCGCGGGCCGCTCCGGAACCGGCGGCACCGCTACCGCCGCTCGCGGTGGCCGCGCAGGGCGCAGGCCAGGAGTACGAGGAACGGCTAAGCCCCGACGGGTATTGGCGTTCACCGCGTCTCTCCGGCCCGCTCGCCGCCTTCTGCCGGTGTCAGCATCTCCAGCTGGGCGTACACCAGCTCGTCGATGAGCCGGTCCACCTGCCCGGGCGACAGAAGCACGGTCTGCGTCGCGCCGTATCGGGTCGCATCGAGCTTCACGGCCAGGTCCCGGCGGGCGAACCGGTCGACGATCAGTTGGACGGTGACCCAGCCGGTCCGCTCCCGTCCGATGGTGGAGAGAAGCCCGCGGTGCATCGGGTCGTTCGGTCCACAGCCTCGACACCAGACCGGGCACACGACCGGCGCGACCAACGACGGCGACCGACCCTCTGGGCTGGCAGCACCCTCACTCATCGCTGGCCCCCTGCTGCCCGGTGGCCTGCGCCAGCGATCCGCGAAGTTGCTCAACCAGTTGGGCTGCCTGCGGCAAGGACAACTCCGCCCACGCGTTCCCGGCCCGGCACGTCACATGAACACCGACCATGGGACCGCCCATAGCCTCATTGCTGATGAGGTACGTGACGACAAGGCCGCCCGCCCGACTGTCGCCAGCCCGCTGCATGGGGCCGCGATGACGGCGGGCCATGTGCGTCATCACCGGCGGCACCAGGTAACCGCAGCGATCCGGGGCGCACCAGTCCGGATGGCTGGTGACGGCAGCCGGCTTGTCCGTGCGACTCATCGCGGCCACCGCCCGCCGTTGCCTCGGAAGAGTTGGGCCCGTGTCATTAGGGGCGCATACCGGAGCACAGGCAATTGACGGGTGGCGCCTGTCGACCACCGCGGCGAGGAGGTCGTAGAAGCCGCGCGCGGACTCGATTGACCGATGCTGACAGCCGGGGCGGTTGGGCGTCTCCGAGACCACCAGGACGAAAGCCAATGGTGCCGACGATGAGAGCCGGACATCGCACCTCCACAGGTAGGCGGGGACCGGTGGCCAGCCACGGGGGAATGCAGCCGGCCACCGGCCCGGATGAAGGCACGGCGCACCGTCCGACGACGCGAACGGGTCGGGTATCGCCGAGCCAACTTGTACGCGCGGCTACCGCAACCGGTCCGACAGGACGCCCGCGCATGACATGCGACCAGGGCCGGTGCTAGACCACCTCTGATACAAGCCGTCACCCAGCCGCACACAAGGAAACGTATCTACAAGTGGACGAGTTGTCTAGACGTCGAAACAGGTCATTTGGTTGGCACTTGGTAAGACAAGTGCCAGGTACGGTGAGCAGGTGCCCACCCCGCACTACGGACAGCCCCGCTACCGCGCCATCGCCGAAGAGTTGAAACAACGCGTCGAGAGCGGCGTCATCCCACCCGGAGCCCTCCTGCCGACCGAGAGCGCGCTCACCGCTGAATTCCAAGCAGCGCGCGGCACGGTTCGGCAGGCGATAGCCGCGTTACGCGAAGCAGGGTTGGTGGCTACTGAACACGGCCGCGGCACCTACGCAACCCCCCGGCAACACGAGCGCGGGCTAGACGAAGGTTCTGAGACGGAGACGCAACAGCGCCAAGTCGCCGCCGACGCGGAGCTTGCAGCCCTCTTCGCTGTCGAGGTGGGCGTCGCCATGGTTGAACAACAGAGCCTCGTTCGAACAAACGGAGCCGTCCGAACAGTAGTCAGAACGTACCGACTACTTCCGACAGAGCGATAGGGCAGTTCGCACCTTCGGTACGTCCTCAAGGCGGCCCGAATCGAGCCGCCTGGGCGCGTCTGACCCCTCCTCCAGCTGGGCGGGGCCTGCCACGCCAAGACGCCCGCCGGCTGGCGTGAGATGCCGGAAGCCCGGGACCGCCAAGCGACAGCAACAGGGCGTGCAAGACCACCCCTCCACGGCCCGTTGGGCCGGCGTTAACGGGCAGGGCACGGCCTGCCCGTGGGGTTGGCGCGCCGCCCACCGCGCCCGACCTAGTTGTCGTCCGGCCGGAAGAGGGTTGGATGGTGACGTCGGCAACCGAGCCTCGTCTTAGCTGCGGTCCCACCGTTGCCTGTGCATCCCGACTTATCGGCCATGCTTGACGAGCTTCTGGGTCTGAGGGTCGTAAACATAGCTGACAATCTCTCCGGAGATGATCAGGTTGATCGCCTGGTCGATCACGCCCCGCGGAACGACGAACCACTCTGACGGATCGTAGTCGCGACCCTTCGCGTCGACCTGCGTGAGGTCAAGCCGCGCTTCCACGAAGACCCGATGCAGGAGGTTCTCCAGCGCGGACGCCTTCAGGTTGTACGTGCGGTAGCTCGCCAGCACGTCGACGGGGGCCATAAGGTACGTCGCCGACTTCTCCGCGTTCTTCACCCGCTTCTCGACCGAGCCGCGCGTGAAGCCGATCTTGTGCAGGTTATTGATGGCAGCGATCTGAGGGTCTTCACTACGGGATCGCAGAACGTAGATGTACCCACTCATCTCGTCATCAGCGAGGATTTCGGGCACCTCGTTCTGAACGATGATCTGGCCGTCCTCATCGCTAAGCCTGATTGCTAGGGACTGCCGGTACATCGACGACTCCGTGCCGTTTTCGAAAATGCACCGGAGCCGCTCGCGCTTGTATTCGCGCACGGCCGTCTTTTTGTACTCCGTCTCGCCGACCTCAGCAATGAACAGCATCACGCCGTTGAGGACGAAGAATGCTCCCGGAGCGATGTGGGTCATGCCGGGGTACGGCAGGAGCTTGCTTGCTCCCTCTCGGAGCTCGGCGTGCTTCTGCTTGAAGAGCGGCTCAAACTGCTCGAAGTCCTCAGCCTTTTCCCGACGCGCAGCATCCCCGGAGTCATAGACCTGGCGGCGTATCGGCAGGTCGGAGACGTCCAGCAGCCCGGACTCGTCGCCGAGTAGGTCGAGATCGCCGCCGTCCAGCAAGTCATCGAGAGACGCCGGCGCCTCGGGTGTTTCGAGGAGGCCAAACTCGTCAAGCGGCTTTAGGGCTGCGATCTTGTAGTCAGACGCAAGAATCCCGTCCAGGCGCGCACCGAGCGTGCGTTCAGCGATGTCCCGCGTCGTCGAACTGGGGACTCGCCCGTGAGTACGGCGAAACTCCACGACCTCCAGGAACGCTCGCTCAAGACGATCCGCCGGGGATGTCTTGGTCGGCTTCTCGGACGCATCCAGCAGACCGTCGACGTCGGAGTCGAAGATCGCCTCGATGCTGGTTGGGAGCACCGCATCAACCTGTCCGTTGTCTGCGTTACTGCTCATGACTCGTCCGCCATCTGTGCCGCCCGCGCGGCTGCGTCGCGTTCCTGCTTCTTCCGCTGCAGAAACAGCAGCACTTCGGCGTACCGCTTCTCGGTCGGCTCGTCGGAGCGGACGTTCGGCTTGCGACCGTTGACCTTGACCCACTGGTGGATTTTCGGCCACGCCGTTAAGGCTTCCTCCTCGGTGATCTCGACACGGGTCGCTGTGATCGCGTCGGAGATGATCCGCAGCACCGACGGCGTGACGGACTTGGAGATGACCTCGAAGGCCCGCTGGAACGGGTTGACCGAGTCAATGAGGTTGATGTTGATGTCCTCGATGTTGACGAACTTCTCGGACATCTTGATGAACCGCTTGTCGCCGACGTCGCGGACCTCGCCGTTTTTGATGACCGAGTCCACGACGACCTGCTGGCGCAACTCCTCGACCTGCGACTCGTCTAGATCGGGGTAGCGCTCCCGGATGATCTTTGGGATCAGCACCTTGTTCGTCGTCTGCGGGTCCACCGAACTGGCGGCGGCTTTGGCGAAAGTATCATCCTGCAGGATCGTGGCCTTGAGGTCATTGAGGTCGGTCTCGACGATCTGCTTCACCCGCTCGGTGCTGGGCTCCTTAAACCCTTTGATCTTGATGACCCCCGGCGGGGTCGGCTCGTCGTCGCCGGTGCGCTTGGTCTTGAACTCGAAATTCTGGGCCAGCACCTGCTCCATGAGCAGCGACGCGGTGATGGCCTTGAGCATGTTGTTCACCGACACCTTCACCTCGCCCCGGGAGGCGTCAGGCTCAGCGATCAGGTTCGTGAACTGGGCGTGATCCTTACCGGGCGAGTCGCGAGTAACGCGGCCGATGATTTGGATGACCTCTGTCAACGAGGCCCGGTAGCCGACGGTAAGGGCGTGCTCAGCGAACGGCCAGTCGAAGCCCTCCTTCGCCATCCCGAGCGCGAGGATTACGTCCACAGCGTCTCGTTCCTTCGAAGCGACCGTGGAGAGGTAGTGCAGGGTGTCGGCGCGCTTCTTCTGATCCGTGTCGTCCACGAGGTCCGCCAGGCGCAGGGTAGCGCCGGTGTCGGACCGACGGATGCTGATGATGCCGGTCTCGGGGTCGGTGGACTCGACGTGGCCGATCGAGTCGATGATGAACCCGACCTCTTCGATCTTGTCCTTCGTCGACTCGCCAGAGTTGACGTTCGGGATGTGGATGATTGTCTTCTTGTCCAGGTCGAAGACCTCGCCGATCGCGTCGGTGTAGCGGCCCTGGTAGAAGTGGTGGCCGATGCCGAGTGAGTGCAGGTGCTCGTAGCCGTTAAGCTGGTCGTAGTAGTTGAACGTGACCGGCGTGAATTTGGCTTCGTCCTCGGCGGACAGCACGGGGACCGAGTCGCCGCGGAAATACGAACCCGTCATCGCGACGATGTGAACGTCCGAGCCATTCATGACCTCGTGCAGCAGCGCGCCGAGGCGGCTGGCCTCGATGTCGGCGGAGACGTGGTGGAACTCGTCGATGGCTAGCACGGTGCCGTTGAACGCGTCGGGTGCCAGCTTCTCGAACGCAAAGCGCAGCGTCGCATGGGTGCAGATCAGTACCGGGTCCGGACCGTTCATGAAGTCGATGAACGCGCCGACCTTGCCCTGTGAGGAGCCAGGGTCGCAGAGGTTGTGCTCCGGCTTGACCTCCCAGTCCGCAAAGAACCCAAACTTAGTGAGACTCGTCGAAGCGAACGATGCGCCGATCGACCGCTCCGGCACAGCCACAATCGCTTTCCGTCGGCCCTGATTGTACAGCTTGTCGAGGGCCACGAACATCAGTGCACGTGACTTACCCGAGGCCGGCGGGGCCTTGACCAGCAAGTGCTGCGCGTCGCGCTTGATGAAGACGCGCTGCTGCATCTCGCGCATGCCCATTGCGTCGGTGTTCACCGATCCGCCAGTGCGGGCATAGGTGACGTCGACGATATTGGCCGGCTTCATGACTGCGTTCACTTCCGGGTACTCCTCGCCTTTTTCGCCGGGGCTTTCGCGGCCTCCTCGGCGGTCATCGCCTCATACATAGCGAATAGGTCCGACAACCGCTGCTCATCGGTCTCGTACCCCCGCTTGGAGTAGATCGAATCGACCAGTTTGTCTAGTCCGGCGTGCGCGGCCCGGAGGTCAGCAGGCATGTTGTCGGGGTCGTACAGCTCCGACAGCGTCCTCTCGCAGTGGTACTCGCGGACATCGAGAACCCGCAACGCCGCAACCGTGAGCGACTCTTTTGCCGCATCCGACAGCGGCGGGACGGGGAAGTTGTTGTAGACGATTGTGTTTGAGTAGTTGAAGTTGATCCTCCTCCTCCCGGACACCGCATTAACCCACGTCATATGCATCTGCGACGCCAAGAGCGCGAACAGCCACGGGCCTGCCCCGTAGATTGCGAATCCTGTGTTGGAGATCACGGTTTCCGGACCGAGGTAGCCGATGGGAATGTACTTTCTCAGCCCTGAGGAGTTGCTCGGAACAATAATCGACTCAGTTGGCTGATAGCGAACTTCACCGAAGCGGTAAGGGGTGTCAGCAAGCTTCTGGGTGGCCAATCGGTCACTTCGTTGGCGATGACTCCTGACTCGCTCGACCCGTTCCGCTATGGGCGCGATGCGCAGGGCGTCGCCCACCGACGGTGGTTCAATCCATAGGGCGTACCGGTCCTCCCCGCCGATGAATTCGTTGGCGCCCAGGAAACGCTTGATGAACGCCTCAGTCTCGGGGTTCGAGTCAATGAGCCGCCCACGGTCGGCATGAGTAAGCAGCAGTGCTCCGCCGTCGTTAGGCATGCTTCCGAAAGACATAACGGGCAGGCTGGAAAGCGGTCTCCTTCGGGCCATAATGAAAACGTTTCCGCCGTCGGCGAGATATCCATTGATATTAGACGCAGCAATTTTCAGGCCGCCGTCGAAGAGGTACTTCGGCTCGCGACTGACGCTGCGCAACCCGATGACGGCGACGGTCACGTCGGCGTTCTTCCTCGCGTTGTTGTCCCACTGAAAGCCTGGGTACGCGAACCCAATCTCAAGGCCCTTGCCGAAGATCATCGGGAACATCAGTCCGACGTGCTCACCTTGGGCAACCGTTTTCGTGGTGACGAAAGCCAACTTGGCCCGAGTTCCTTCGATGTAGTCGGCACCCTTGACGAACCACAGCGCGATGTAGTTGAGGTTCTTCGAGTGCGCACGCTTCCCGAAGACGAAGGCATAGTCCGCCTTCTGGTCCGCCGTCTGTCGCTTCGATCCATAATAGGGAGGGTTACCGATGAGAAAGATTTCCTCGTCACCACCATTAGGACACACCGACTGCCAGTCGACACGTGCCGCATTTCCTTGCCGAATCTGGCCCGTCTCTTTGAGAGGAATCAGCGGGATCGAGAGGTTGAACTTCTCCTTGAATTCCGCATTCATCTGGTGTTTAGCGATCCAGAGCGAGAGGACCGCCACCTCGGCGGCGAAGTCGTCAAGCTCGATGCCGTAGAAGTTTTCGATGTTGATTCTTGATTGTGCGAAAAGTACCTGGTGCCTAGGGTCGAGTTCGGCGAGGCGCTCCAAGATCGCATGCTCGAGACGGCGCAGCTCCTTGTAGGCAATGACAAGGAAGTTGCCCGACCCGCAAGCAGGGTCGAACACCTTGATCGCGCTGATCCGCTCCAGTAGAGCCTTGAGTCTGCGGACAGAGTCGAAGCCGGCGTCGAGCTGCTCTCGGAGGTCGTCGAGGAAGAGCGGCTCGATAGTCTTGAGAATATTGGGAACTGACGTGTAGTGCTGCCCGAGATCGCTGCGTTCCTCGGGATTGACGACCGCCTGAAACATGGACCCGAAGATGTCCGGGTTGATCTCGCTCCAGTCTAGCGTTCCCAACGCGATAAGCAGGTCACGGGCAGCCTTGCTGAAGGTGGGTACCGAGAACTCTGAGCCAATCGTGAACAGCCGGCCGTTGACATAGGGGAACGAAGCCAGGTACCTAGGCTTGTCAGCCGTGCCCTCAGTGTCTAAGGCATCGAACAGCGCGGACAAGAAGTCGCCGACATCCGACCCATCGGCCTGGGTGTGGGAAGCGACCGCGTTGGTGAATTGGCTTTCGGTGAAGATCCCAGTGTCCTCGGCGAAGAAGCAGAACAGCAGGCGGGCGAAGAACACGTTTAACGCGTGACGTCCGCGCGTCCCATCCATAAATCCCGGATTGGCAATGAGGAGCTCATCGAAAAGCTTGCCCATTCGCTCGGCCGCCTTCACGTCCGCGTGGGCTTCTGTGATGTATTGAGCCTTCTCCATGCCCGCCCAAGGCAGGAAGAACGTGAAGTGCTGATCGATATCCCGGATCGGAATCATCAGGTTCTCGCCAGTCTTAGTGTCGACGGCGAGCATCTCGTTGTAATCGGTGACGATCACGAAACGGGTATGGTACCTCACCACGGTCGGCGAGGTCTTCAGCTTGTCGATGACCGCAAGAGGATCGCCGGTCGTCTCCTTGAAGTAGACGACATTCTTCTGCGCGACCTCGGTCGTTTGGTCGTCCGCGACGCTGAGGGATCCGTTGCGAAGCCGGGTGACGTTGCCCTGAGGTTTCCCGTAAGCGAGTAAAAGATCAAAGATGAACTCGCGGTCATACGATTCGCGGCCCCCGAGAGGAGCGACGCGCTTCTCGACCGCCTTCAGGTTAAGCCTCGCCATAGCAAATCCTCTTTCGCGAACAACATCATCATAGCCGCCTACTGAGGACCACCTGCCGGACGAGGACCGCCCGCTCGGCGGCGCTGATCCACAAGGCCAGTCTGGCGGAGCGGCGACCCAGGGCGTCGGCAAGCCAAGGAGGATGCAGCGCCGTGTCGTGCCCAGCCGTGAGGCTGAGGAGTTGAGGGGCGTGGATCGTCATAGATGCCGATGGACGCAACGCGCATTCAGCGGGTTGAGGTCGGTAGGCGGACCGCAGTGATCAGTGCTGAGGAGACACCTGGCAGTGTACGGGTCATGGGATCGAGCGTTGGCGTCCGGTGGACCCGGCCGGCCGACCATCGCCATGACGGTTCACGACGCCGCCCGGACCGCTGTCCAGAAGGCGACGGATGACGGACGAGACGAGCCGTCACGAGGCAGGCAATGGAGCCCGGCAAAGGGCGCCACCGTCGGCAGCTTGCCAGTGCACGACTGCCGCCAGGGCGGACGAGTATTGAGCACCAAACAGCCAAATTGTCGTACTGCCCTGGTCGGCCCGAAGGTCACCGCGGAGGAGCGCGAGATACAAAAGCGCTGGCGTGGCGGTAGGTTCATCTCGTGAGCCGGTCGTACCTGTTGATCCTGGGAGAACGCGACGCGATCGCATGGGTGCTGCGAGAGCAACGGATGGCTTTTCCAGCCACACCGCGCGCGGAGGTTGCCGCGTTGAATGCCGGTGAGCGCCTGTTCCTGTATGCCACACGCAGCGCTTGGCACAACCCGACCCGCGACCGCGGGCGGATCTTCGGTTGCGCGACGACACAATCAGCTGTACATGAGCTGGACCAGCCAGTTGAGATTGCCGGCCGCAAGTTCGTCTCGGGATGCACGCTCCAGATTGAGGGGCTCGTCCCGTACCCCGGCGGCATCGAACTTCAGCCCATGGTCGAGCAGTTGGAGGCCTTTCCGAAGCGGAACGCATGGTCGGTCTACCTTCGGCGCGCCTTGGTGGTGCTTCCCGCGGCGGACGCTCGGCTGATCGACCGGCGACTACGGCCGCTGCTTCAGGGGCACGAGGACGCCACACCGACCTATCCTGGCGCTGTCGCCCATCCGGCGTAAAGGTCAGGCGTGCAGCATCGGCACGCCCTGGTCACCCCTACCGTCGATAGGTTGCGTCTTTGCAGGTCAGCGCCGCTGCCGTCGTTCGGCTGCTTCTCCATTCCTAAACCGTTCGCGGCAGGAGCGCTAACAACAACCGGGCGGGACGAGCGCAGCCGCCAGTGCCGAGCGCGGACAGCCGCCCGAGGGTCGCAGACGTGGACGGACCCTGGCGGACGGAGCGCCCAGAGCTTGTAAGCGATATGCCTTACTCCCACCCATCTGCCCGCGTGTCTGCCCGCGCTGCTGCCGATTTCTTCTGTTCTGGATCAAGGCGCCGCGCTCCGCGCGGCGCAGGGCGGTAACCCGGCCGGCGGCAAGCCGCCCCGGCCGCCTCCGGCGCCGGGGCGGAGAGCCACCGACTGCCGCCGGACCGCCGCCCCGATTCTGCTGATCCGGCGGGGGCACGATCACGCCCAGGCGGTACGGAAGCCGAACCGGTCGGCCTCGTCGACGGTCAGGGCTTCCGACTGCCGCGCCAGTCCAACCCCGGGACTGGCTTGCCCCCGGTCTCTCTCCCGCAGCCGGCGACACCTCACCACGATCCCTCAGTCGATCGCTACACGCACGGACTCCGCCAGACGCGACCCCAGCACCAATCCCAGCGTTCGCAGCCTCAGAAGAGCGCTCAGGGGGCAAGATCGACCTGCCCACCATCTGCCCACAACCAGTCGTCACAGGCTGGACTCAGCCAGACTCGGCTAGATCAACGACAACGGCCCCCGATCAGCATCTCTGCTGGTCAGGGGCCGTGTCTGCACCTGGTGGCGGGTAGAGGATTCGAACCTCTGTAGCTTTCGCGACGGATTTACAGTCCGCTCCCATTGGCCGCTCGGGCAACCCGCCAGGGCACACCACCGCGTCGCAACGCGGCAGCGGAAGCAAGGATAGCGGTTGTCCCCGGCCCTACCGCAACCGGGTACCGTCAGGAGGTCCCACGCTGGTCAGTGCGGGACGGACCAGGACAGACCGCCGGACAGCAGGAGCATGAGCATGGCAGCGAACCCGTCGTTCGACATCGTGAGCAAGGTCGACCGGCAGGAGGTCGACAACGCCGTCCGCCAGTCGGAGAAGGAGCTCTCGACGCGGTTCGACTTCCGCGGCACCGGCGCCGAGATCTCCTGGTCGGGTGAGGAGGCGATCAGCCTCCAGGCGGAGACCGAGGAGCGGCTCCGGGCCGCGCTGGACGTCTTCAAGGAGAAGCTGGTCAAGCGGAACATCTCGCTGAAGTCGCTCGACGCCGGTGAGCCCCGGCAGTCGGGCAAGATCTTCAAGATCGACGCCAAGGTGGTGCAGGGCATCGACTCGGACAAGGCCAAGGCGATCAGCAAGAAGATCCGCGACGAGGGCCCGAAGGGCGTGCAGGCGCAGATCCAGGGCGACCAGCTCCGCGTCACCGGCAAGAAGAAGGACGACCTCCAGGCCGTCATCGCGCTGCTCAAGGGCGAGGACTTCGGACTGGCGCTCCAGTTCACCAACTACAGGTAAGCAAAGTTCGTCCGACCTGCAGATCGGGCTTGCCACGCCTTGTTACCTGGGCAGACGTCGTCACCAGTGGTCGTCGTTGGTCGCCGACAATCGGCCTTCGACGGCCTGGTGACGGCCTGGTGCTGGTCCTCGTCGACCATGCTCGGAGTCATTGATCGAGGCATCTGGACCGGGCTACTCCAGATCCTGCATGATCAAGCCGAGTTTGTTCAGCCTGGTCGCGACGACCGGGTGGTCCGGCCCGTACACCGCCTCGCCGATGGCCAACGCCCGCTCAACCAACGGCCGAGCCGCCCCCGCATCCCCCAGCTCCTCGGCATCAGGACGGGCGCGACACTGCGCCTGTTCACGTAATGCAGAGGACGACCGTAGGCAAGGCCTGGCAGTGTGAGCTGGTGCCGGATATCGACCCCACTGAGGCGGAGTACCTCCGCGAGATAGAGCTCCTTGCCAATGACGTCGTCAATCGGGCGCTGGACGAGGGCTGGCTAAGCTTTGATCCCGATCCTGACGATGCAACGCCCTTGCAGCGTGCCGTCAACGCGCTGGGACGCCAGCTCCAGGACTACCACTTCGAACATGACGGCTGTGTCGATCCGGACGCCCCGCTCGTCGGCCTGGCCGGAGCACTCCTGGTCCGTCCCACGACCGTTACGAGCGAGCAGGAGTACATCGACATCTGCGAGCGGCTGGGCGTTGAGGCACGGCCGCAGGGGTGGGCGTTGTGGCACACCTGGGATCAGAAGGGCCGACGAATCACCATGGTCACCACCAGGATCAGCACCACTGAAGGAATGCTGCTGGTCTGGTCGAAGGGCCGCCACATCGTCCCAGTCAAACCGCCACGGGCCGCGGTGGCAGCCACTGTCAGGGGATGGATTGGACCAGCGGTCCGATCTCCCGGATACGTGGCCGAGATGACGTGATCAGGGTCCGAGTAAACCCCGACCATCCCGGTGACCTCGACCCTGACGCCGGTCTCCTCCTGGGTCTCCCGGACTGCCGTCTCTGCCACCGGCTCGCCGATCTCCTGGCCACCGCCGGGCAGGGACCACCTGTCCCGGGGACGTGCCGCGCTCGCCGTTCTACTGACCGACGAGAAGGAGGAAGTCGATGTCGGCACGCATTGGTGAGGCCTTGCGGGAGCTGGAGCAGGACATGACCGGGCTGCGGCTGAGCCCGGCGGCCGAGGTGCGCGCACGGGGCGTGCCCGGAGCCGGCGACGGGCCGCGGTCGTGCGGGGGTGGCCGCGGTGACGGTGACCGGCGGCGCGGCGACCATGGCGACGCTGTCCGGGCCGGTGCCGGCCGCCGGCAGCACGGCCACCCCGGCCGCCGCGTGTCAGGCCGACCCGCCCGCACGGCTGGACGTCGTCTTCCGGCCGGGAGCCGGCGCGCGGCAGATCGGGGAGGTCGACTACCGGATGGGGCAGGCGCGCGGCGACACCGGGCTGCGCTGCGGCGGCAACACGGTCGCGGCCCGGCCGGACGGCGACGGCCGGGTCGTCCTGTCGGTGCTGCTGGCGCAGGGTGAGGACCCGGCGCCGATCCGGGCCGCCGTGGAGAAGCTGCCCGGGGTGGAGCGGGTGGTGACCGTCGGCGGGTGAGCGGTCAGGCGACGAGCGTCTGCTCGGCGCGTACCGCTGTGGCCTCGGCCCGGGCGATCGGGCCGCCGGGCAGCGCGGCGACCGCGGCCCCGACGGCGACCGCCACCCCGGCGAAGACGAACGCCCAGGAGACGCCGCCGGCGAGGTCGATGATCAGGCCCGCGATCGAGCCGCCGGCGGCGCTCGCCGCGATCGACATGGTCACCACCCAGGTGTACGCCTCGTTCAGCATGCCGGCCGGGGTGATCCGCCCGACGAGTGTGTTCTCCAGGGTGAGGGCGGGGGCGATGGCCGCGCCGCCGAGCACCAGCGCGACGCCGAGCGCGGCCGGGCCGGGCATCACCGCGAAGACGGCGAAGCTGGCCGCGACGGTGCCGAGCAGCCAGGCGAACTGGCGGGTCATGTTGGCGGCGGGCTTGCGTACGCCGAACCAGAAACCACCGATGGCGCTGCCGACGCCCCAGACGGCGAGCAGCACGCCGGCCAGGCTCTCCGGGTCGTCGGCGCCGGAGTTCCCGGCGAAGGCCGGGACGATGACGCCGGAGGCGCCGAAGGCGATGCCGAGGCTGGCCACGCAGAGCAGCAGCGCGGGGAAGCCGCCGAGGCGCAGCGGGCCGAGGCCCCGGGCGTGGTGCTCGCGCGCGTGCGGGCGCCAGCCGCGCATGACCCGGCCGAGCGCGACCGCGCCGGTGCCGACCAGCGTGACCACCGCGGCGCCGACGAGCGCGGCGGAGGCGTCGGCGAACAGCACGAAGCCCGCCACCAGCAGCGGGCCGATCACGAACACGACCTCGAAGAGGGTGGTCTCGGCGGCGAGCGCGGTGTTGCGCAGGTGCGCCCGGCCGGTGGCGGGGGCGGTGAGGTCGTTCCAGGCGCCCCGGATCGCGGCGGTCAGCGGCGGGTACGTGGCGCCGGCGAGGCCCGCGGCCAGGTAGATCAGCGCGAGGTTGCCGCTGTCGGAGCGGGTGGCGACGAGCAGCCCGATCAGCGCGAACGGGTGGGCCAGCGCGGTGGCCAGCAGGACGGGGGCGGGTCCGACCCGGTCGGCGATCCGGCCGGCGACCGGGCTGAGCGCGGCGCCGGAGAGCGCGTAGATGCCGCCGGCGACGGCGGCCAGGGAGTACCGGCCGGTGACCTGCTCGACGACGAGCAGCAGCGCCAGCGGGGTCATGCCGATCCCGAGCCGCCCGACGACGCCGAGGACCAGCAGCATCGGGCCGCCGGGGATCCGCCAGACGCCCTGGTACTGGCGCAGTGCGGCCACGGTCGACCTCCAGGAGGGTAATGAGTGGGAGACGTTTCGACCCTAACGGCGCGGCCTGATCGGGGGGAAACAATTGTGCCCGGACACACCACCGCGCCCGCGTCGAGGACGCGGGCGCGGTGCGGGCGTACGGCGGGTCAGCGCTGGAACCGCACCGGCCCGGAGTTGCGGGCCATCTGCTCCAGGCGGGCCACCCGCTGCTCCATCGGCGGGTGGGTGGCGAACATCGCAGCGATGCCGCCGCCCCGCTTGAACGGGTTGTCGATCATCAGGTGGGCGGTGCTGGTGAGCTGGCCCTGCGGCGCCAGCGGACGCGCCTGCGTACCCAGGTGGATCTTGCGGAGGGCGCTGGCCAGGGCCAGCGGGTCGCGGCTCAGCTCGGCGCCGGACTTGTCGGCCTGGAACTCCCGGCTCCGGCTGATCGCGAGCTGGATCACCGTGGCGGCGATCGGGCCGAGGATCAGCGTGAGCAGCAGCACGGCCGGGTTCGGGCCGTCCTCGTCGTCCGAGGAGCCGAGCGGGATGAACCAGGCGAGGTTCGCCAGCATGGTGATGATGCCGGCCAGGCCGGCGGCCACGCTGGAGATCAGGATGTCCCGGTTGTAGACGTGGGACAGCTCGTGGCCGATCACGCCACGCAACTCCCGGTAGTCCAGGACCTCCACGATGCCCTGGGTGACGCAGACCGCCGCGTTCTGCGGGTTACGACCGGTGGCGAACGCGTTGGGCTGCGAGGTCGGGCTCACGTAGAGCCGGGGCATCGGCTTGCCGGCCAGCGTGGAGAGCTCCCGCACCATCTGGTACAGCTCGGGGAACTGTGCCTCGGTGACCGGTTGCGCCTTCATCGAGCGCAGTGCGAGCTTGTCGGAGTAGAAGTAGGTGACGCCGTTCATCAGCAGCGAGACGACGACGGCGATGACGAGACCGCCGCTACCGCCGAACCAGTAGCCGACCGCGAGGATCAGCGAGGTCAACAGGCCGAGCAGCGCTGCGGTCTTGAGACGGTTGGAATGCACGATCTCTCCTTCGGTGCACGGGCCCTTGCGGGAGCCCGCTGACCGGTTCAACACACCGGTACCCGTCAACCATCCGGCTCATGGCTGAGAGTTGGCTGGATGTGGCTGTGCGCAGGCTGAAGCGGTCGCCCATCCGGGCAGGAACCGGTCAGCGCGCCGCGACGTCCAGCACGAGCTGGGGTGCGAAACCGATCACTACCGCCGCCACGGTGACCACGCCGAGCGCCAGCGCCACGGCCCGGGCGGGCCGGACCGCCGCCGCGCCGGTCGGCGTCGCGTAGAGCGAGGCGGTGACCCGCAGGTAGTAGGCCAGGCCGACCACCGCGTTCAGCGCCACCACGAGTGCCAGCCAGCCCGCGTGCCCGGCCAGCAGCGCGCGTACCACTGTCACCTTGGCGAACAGCCCGGCCAGGCCCGGCGGCAGCCCGGCCAGCCCGATCAGCGCCAGCGCGAACGCGCCGCCCACCCACGGGTGCCGCCGCGCCGCGCCGCGCAGGTCGGCCAGCGTGCCGCCGTCGCCGTCCGCCGGACGCAACGCCACCACAGCGGCGAACGCGGCCAGCTCCAGCAGCACGAAGAAGATCGCGTACGCGACGGCTGCCGCGTACGCGCCCGCCCGCGCGTCGCCGGTGCGGCCCGCGGCCAGCGCCAGCGCGCCCAGCGGCGCCAGGATGTACCCCGCCTGGGCCACCGACGACCAGGCCAGCAACCGCACGGTACGCCGTTGACGCAGCGCCACCAGGTTGCCGACGGTCATGGTCAGCACCGCCAGCACGGCCAGCACCGGGCCGGTCACGTCGCCCGGCAGCGCCCGCTGCACCACCGCCAGCAGCGCCACCACGCCACCGAGCTTCGAGGCGGTGGACAGGTACGCGGCCACCGGCAGCGGCGCGCCGTCGTACGTGGCGGGGGCCCAGGCGTGGAACGGCACGGCGGCGACCTTGAACGCCAGCCCGGCCACCACGAGCGCCACCGCGACGCCGGTCAGCGGCAGATCGGTCAGGTCGGCGCGGGCGGCCAGGGTGGCGCCGAGCCGGTCCAGGTGCAGCGTGCCGGTGACCGCGTAGAGCAGCGCCGCGCCGAGCAGCGTCACAGTGGTGGCGACCACGCTCACCACGAAGAACGTCACCGCCGCCTCGGCGCCGGCGAGGCTGCCCCGGCGCAGGCCGACCAGCACGTACAGCGGCAGCGTCAGCGTCTCCAGCGCCACGATCAGCGTGATCAGGTCACCCGCGGCGCCGAGCACCACGCCACCGGTCATCGCGCAGGCGAGCAGGAAGCAGTACTCGCCGACCGGGGTACGGCCGGCGCGCAGCAGCGGGCCGGACAGCGCCAGCACGCCGAGCGTGAGCAGGGCGATCACCGCCCCGACCAGTGCCGCACGCCCGTTCCACACCCAGGAGCAGTCCGCGCCCACGCAGAACGTGCGCCGCTCACCGGCCGCCCCGACCAGTGCCGCGCCGGCCGCGGTGCCGGCCGCGCCGAGCGCCGCCACCGCCACCGTGACGGCGGGCCGGGCCACCAGCAGGTCGAACAGGAGCACCAGCACGGCCGTGCCGGCGGCCAGGTACGCGGGCAGCATCGCCAGGTTGTCGACAGGCTGCACCAGGCTCATGGCACGACCCCCAGCAGCGCCTCCACCGGGCCGGAGGCGTAGGACAGGACCAGCGCCGGGGCCAGGCCGACCGCGAGCGCGAGCAGCGCCAGCGGCGCCCAGGCGGTCAGCTCCGCCCCGGCCAGCCCGGGTGCGAGCCCGGCCACCGCCGGACTGGGCCGGCCGTGGGTGACCCGGCGCAGCAACCGCAGGAAGTACGCGGCGGTCAGCGCCCCGCCCAGCGCGGCCAGCACGGCGAGCGTGAGCCAGAGCGGGCCGCCCCGCTGCACGGCGGCCACCACGGCGAACGCCTCGCCCCAGAAGCCGGCCAGGCCGGGCAGCCCCAGCGAGGCGACGGCCGCGAAGCCGAGCAGCCCGGCAAGCCGGGGCGCGGTCTCCCGCAGCCCGGACAGTTCGGCCAGCGACCCGGTGTGCGCGCGGTCCTTCACCGCTCCGGCCAGGAAGAACAGCAGGCCGGTGATGACCCCGTGGGCGATGTTGCCGATCAGCGCGGCCTGGAGCCCGGTGGCGGTGAGCGTGGCGACCCCGAGCAGCACGAAGCCCATGTGCCCGACGCTCGAATACGCGATCAGCCGCTTCAGGTCGTCCTGCGCCAGGCAGACCAGGCCGCCGATTCCGATCGCGGCGACGGCGAGCACGCCGAGCGCCGGCGCGGCCCAGCGGGCACCCTCCGGGGCCACCCCCACGGCCACCCGGATCAGCCCGTACGTGCCCATCTTGAGCAGCACCCCGGCGAGGATCACGCTGCCGACAGTGGGCGCCTGGGTGTGCGCGTCGGGCAGCCACGAGTGCAGCGGCCAGAGCGGGCTCTTCACCGCGAACGCGAGCGCCAGCAGCGTGAACGCGGCGAGCTGGGTGCCCCGGGACAGCCCGGCGCCGCCGGTCAGCGCGACCAGGTCGGCGGTGCCCGCGGCGGCCACCACCACGTAGACGCCGACGAGCAGCAGCACCGAGCCGAACAGCGTGTAGAGCGCGAACTTGCGGGCCGCCCGCCGCCGGTCCGCTCCGCCCCAGCCGGCGATCACCGCGTACATCGGCAACAGGACGACCTCGAAGAACAGGAAGAACAGCACCAGGTCGAGCGCGAGGAACGTGCCGAGGATGCCCACCTCGACCACCAGCAGCAGCGCCACGAGCGCCCGCCCGCTGCCGCCGCCGGGCGGCACCCGCCACAGCGTGTACGCGCAGCAGAGAAGCGTGAGCAGCGCGGTCAGCACCACCAGCGGCCAGGAGATGCCGTCCACGCCGAGGTGGAAGCGCAGGTCGAGCCCGGGCACCCACTGCCGGTCGACCTGGTGCCACGGCTGCACCGCCGGGCGGGGACCGTACCCGAACCAGCCGTGCTCGCCGCCCACCAGCGGCAGCGTCGCCAGCAGCGTCAGCGCGGCGGCGACGGTGCCGACCACCCGGCCGGCCCGGTCACCCGGCACGGCGGCGGTGGCCAGCGCGCCGAGCGCCGGGATCGCTACCACGGCGACCAGCAGGACCTGCCCGAACGTCATGAGGTGACTCCGATCAGGGCGGCCGCCAGGCCGATCAGCAGCGCACCGGCCAGCACCGCGGCCGCCGCGCGCGGCAGCGCCGCCCGGTGCAGCGCGGCCAGGCCGCCGCCCACCTCGACCGCCGCCCGGCCGCTGCCCTCGACCAGCCCGTCCACGCCCAGCTCGTCACCGGTACGGACGGCCCGCGCGAGCGCGCCCGCCGGGCGTACGACAAGGGTGTGCTGGACGTCGTCGAGCCGGAACGCCCGGGCGAAGACCGGCCGCAGCGGGCCCAGGAAGCGGGCCGGGTCGGCGGCCGGGTCGCGGCGCCAGCCCGCCCAGGCGACGCCCGCGCCGACGAGCAGCAGCAGGAACGGCAGGACCAGGTTCGGCGCGAGGTGCACCAGCTCGACGGCCTCGCCGGTGGCGTCACCCGGCACTCGCAGGCGGTCGGCGAACCACTGCGCGAACGCGGCCAGGCCGAGCAGCGCGGCCGGCACCGTGAGCAGCAGCACCGGCCAGCGCAGCAGCGCGGGCGGGTCGTGCGGTCGCAGCAGCGGCGTGCGCGTCTGGCCGAGGAAGGTGCGAAGCAGCAGGCGGGTCGCGTACCAAGCGGTCACCGCCACTCCGACCAGCCCGGCCAGCCAGACCAGCCAGCCCACCCAGGCCGGCGTCGGCCCGGCGCCGTCGAGCGCGGCCGCCTCGGCGGCGGCGAGCACGCCGTCCTTGCTCCAGAAACCCGAGAGCGGGGGTACGCCGGCCAGCGCGCCCAGGCCGACCACCATGCACCAGAACGTCACGGGCATGCCGGCACGCAGGCCACCCATCCGGGACATCAGCGTGGTGCCCACGGCGTGGATCACCGCACCGGCGGCGAGGAACAGCAGCGCCTTGAACGCGGCGTGGGTGAGCAGGTGGAACAGCGCGGCGGCAGGTGCGCCGACCGCCAGCGCCCCGGTCATGTAGCCGATCTGCGACACCGTCGACCAGGCCAGCACCCGCTTGATGTCGTCCTGCGCGGTGGCGGCGAACGCGCCGAGCAGCATGGTGATCGCGGCCATCACGCCCAGCACGGCGAGCGCGGCCGGGGCGCGTTCGAACAGCGGGAACAGCCGGGCCACCGCGTACACCCCGGCGGCGACCATGGTGGCGGCGTGGATCAGCGCGGACACCGGCGTCGGGCCGGCCATCGCGTCCGGTAGCCAGGTGTGCAGCGGGAACTGAGCGCTCTTGCCCGCCACCCCGGCGAGCAGCAGCAGGCAGGCGGCGGTGAGCGTGCCGCTGCCGTAGTCGTGGGCCAGCACGTCGGCGATCCGGAAACTCCCGGCGCCCACGCCGAGCAGCGCGATGCCGAGCAGGAAGCCGACGTCACCCACCCGGGTGACCAGGAACGCCTTCACCGCCGCGCCGGGCGCCTCGGGCAGCCGCCGGTCGTGGGCGATGAGCAGGTACGAGCAGACGCCCATCACCTCCCAGCCGACCAGCAGCATGATCAGGTCACCGGACACCACCACAGTGAGCATGGCGGCGGTGAAAAGGCTCAGTTGCGCCGCGTACGGCGGGTAGCGGTGGTCGACGTCCACGTCGTCGTGCGGGCCCCGGCGCAGGTAGCCGATCGAGTAGACCTGCACGGCCAGCGCCACAGCGGTGACCGCGGTGGCGACGAGCACCGCCACGCCGTCCAGCCGCAGACCCAGCGTGACCCGCAGCCCGCCCAGGTCGACCCAGGTGGTGGACGCCTCGACCGGAGCGTCCACGCGGACCAGCAGCGCCAGCGCGGCCAGCAGCGACACCGCCGCCCCGGCCACGCCCAGCGCGACCGCCAGCCGCCGGGCCGACGCCCGGTCCTGGCGCGGAGCGGGCGGCAGCAGCAGGCCGAGCAGCCCGGCGACGAGCGGCGCCGCCGGCAGCACCGCCGCGAGCCACAGTGTCGGCGTGCTCACCGGACCGCTCCTTCCGCACCCGGCGCTGCCGTCGTCGGCTGCCCGACGGGGGTCACCGCGACGGCGGGCGCCGGCTCGGCCAGCGGCACGTCGTCGACGGTGACGCTGGCGCGTAGCCGGTAGAGCTGGAGCACGATGGCGAGCCCGACACCGATCTCGGCGGCGGCCAGCACGATCACGAACAGCGCGAACACCTGACCGGAGTGCGGCAGCACGGCCTTCACAGTGGTGTCGGCGGTGACCAGCACCAGGTTCACCGCGTTCAGCATCAGCTCCACCGCCATCAGCACCAGGACGGCGTTGCGGCGGCGCAGCACGCCGTACACGCCGAGGCCGAACAGCAGCGCGGCGGTGACGTACGGGATGACCGGCCTCACCGGCGCCCACCCTCGTCGGCGGCCCGGCGGCCGATGTCGGGGCGGGAGAGCACGATCGCGCCGACCAGCGCGGCCAGCAGCAGCACCGACAGCACCTCGAACGGCAGCACCCAGGAGCGGAACACCTGCTCGCCGATGCGCTCGGCGGTGCCCGCGGCGGGCAGGTCCACCCGGGACCAGCGGAACGCGTCGATCAGCAGCACGGCCAGGCCGAGGCCGCTGCCGGCGCCCACGAGCGCGGCGGCCCAGCCCGGCCGGTCCAGGTCGTCCGACGGGCCGATCGGGGCGCGGGTCAGCATCACCGCGAACAGCAGCAGCACCACCACCGCGCCGACGTAGATGAGCACCTGCACCCAGGCCACCAGCTCGGCGGTCAGCACCAGGTAGTCACCGGCGAGCGCGCCCAGGCAGACCACCAGCCACAGCCCGGCCCGGACCAGGTGCCGGGTGGCGACCACCAGCGCACCGGCGCCCACCGCCACCGCGCCCAGCGCCAGCAGCAGCACGTCCGCACCGGTCATGTGGCAGCGCCTCCGCCCGGATCGGTGGCGGCGTCGGGGCGTACCCGGGAAGGAGCCGGACGGGCCGACGGACCCGCCGCCTTCCGGGCGGCGGTGACCTCCTCCTTGGCGGGGTCGCCGAGCGGGTCGTGGGCCGGCGGCGGCGGCACGGTGGCCATCCACTCACCCAGGTGGTCCTTGTCGTGCAGCAGGTTCTTGATGTCGTACTCGGCGTACTCGAACTCCGGCGACCAGTAGAGCGCGTCGAACGGGCAGACCTCGACGCAGATGCCGCAGTACATGCAGAGCGAGAAGTCGATGTCGAACTTGTCGAGCACGTTGCGCTGGCGGGGGCGGGCGGCGCCGGGCACCGCCACCTCCTCCTTGTGCGAGTCGATGTAGATGCACCAGTCCGGGCACTCGCGGGCGCAGAGCATGCAGACCGTGCAGTTCTCCTCCAGCAGCGCGATCACGCCGCGGGAGCGGGGCGGCAGTTCGGGCGCGACGTCCGGGTACTGCTGGGTGGTCGAGCGGCGGGTCATCGTCTTCAACGTGACCGCAAGGCCCTTGACCAACCCGGCGCCGGGCACTCCACCGTGCTCGCTCATGCCGCCCATCCTGCCCTGTGGCCCCGGCGCGCGCGACCACCACCCGTCGCTTTGCCGACGATCAGCCGGATCACGCCTCGCCGGGTGTGAGCGGGGGCAGCATCTCCACGCCGAGCTGCTGAAGCAGCTGGAACAGCTCGTTGACGCTCCACACGTCCACGATCCGGCCCTCGTCGTCGAAGCGCAGGAACGTCGCGCCCGAGTAGCTGACCACGCGGCCGGTCGGCGGCACCGGACCGAACTGCCCGGCCTGGGTGCCGGCCGCCCGCCAGCGCACCGCCACCCGCGTACCGGTCGCCACCACTTCGACGATCTTGTAACGCAGGTCGGGGAACGACGCCCGCCGGTCCCGGTGCCACGCCAGCACCGCCGCCGGGCCGGCGCCGCCGAGCCCCGGGCAGTCCGCTGCCACCAGCTCGTACGCGCTCTCCTCGCGCCCGGCGTTCCACACGTCGGCGACGAAACGCCGGGCCGCCGCCTCCACATCGGTCACGGCGGGCAGCCTATGCCCCTCTGTGACGCACTCCTCCTGCCGGGAGCCGCCGGAGCGACCATGATGGGAGCGAAAAGCGAACTCGGAGGTGGGTGTGGGCAGCGACAACGAGGTCCTGGACCGGACCGGTGGCAAGTACGTGGAACCGGGTGGCGAGTTCACCCGGGACCAGCGCTACATCGCCACCCGGATCACCGCCGACGGGCGGGACGACTGGCCGGTGGAGCCGGGCCGCTACCGGCTGGCGGTCAGCCGGGCCTGCCCCTGGGCCAACCGGCTGATCATCGTCCGCCGCCTGCTCGGCCTGGAGGACGCCATCTCGATGGCAGTGGCCGGGCCGACACACGACAAGCGGAGCTGGACGTTCGACCTGGACCCGGACGGCAAGGACCCGGTGCTCGGCATCGAGCGGCTGGCCGAGGCGTACTTCGCCCGCTTCCCCGGCTACGAGCGCGGCATCACCGTGCCGGCGCTCGTCGACGTGCCCACCGGGCAGGTGGTGACGAACGAGTACGCGCAGATGAGCCTGGACCTGTCGACCGAGTGGACGGCGTACCACCGGCCGGGCGCGCCGGACCTCTACCCGGAACCGCTGCGCGGCGAGATCGACGAGGTGAACGGGCTGGTCTTCGCCGACGTCAACAACGGCGTCTACCGGTGCGGCTTCGCCGGCAGTCAGGAGGCGTACGACAAGGCGTACCACCGGCTCTTCGACCGGCTGGACTGGCTGAGCGAGCGGCTGGCCGGGCAGCGGTACCTGGTCGGCGACACCATCACCGAGGCGGACGTACGGCTGTTCACCACGCTCGTCCGCTTCGACCCGGTCTACCACGGGCACTTCAAGTGCAATCGGCAGAAGCTCAGCGAGATGCCGGTGCTGTGGGCGTACGCCCGGGACCTGTTCACCACGCCCGGCTTCGGCGACACGATCGACTTCGACCACATCAAGCGGCACTACTACGAGGTTCACCGGGACATCAACCCGACCGGCATCGTGCCGCTCGGTCCCGACCTGAGCAACTGGCTCACCCCGCACGGCCGGGAGGAGCTGGGCGGTCGCCCCTTCGGCGACGGCACCCCACCCCCGCCCCCACCCGAGTCCGAGCGCGTAGACCCGGCCCACACCCCCCTGCACTGACCCCGCCCCGCCCCGCCCCGCGCCGCCCAGCGCCGCCGATCTTGCACTTTGGGCCCCGAACCTGGGTGCCTTGCCCCTTTTTGCCAGGGCAGAAAGTGCAAGATCGCCGAGGGCGGGAGGGGCGGGGAGAGAGGGGTTACAGAGCCAGGCGGACTGCGGCGGTCAGGACCAGCTGGGCCAGGGCCAGGGGGACCAGGACCAGCCAGCAGAGGCGCTGGAGCTGGTCCTCGCGCAGCCTCGGGTAACTCACCCGCAGCCAGATGATCACGAAGGCGACGGCGAAGACCTTGAGCAGCGTCCACAGCCAGCCGAGCTGTGCGTCGGCGAACGGGCCCTGCCAGCCGCCGAGGAACAGCACCGTGGTCAGCGCCGCGATCACCACGATGCCGACGTACTCGGCGAGCAGGAAGAACGCGAACCGCAGGCCGGTGTACTCGGTCATGTAGCCGAACACCAGCTCGGAGTCGGCCACCGGCATGTCGAACGGCGGGCGGCGGATCTCCGCCAGCCCGGCCACGAAGAAGATCACCATGGCCGGCGCCTGCCACAGCAGCCACCACGGCTGCCACGCCTCCACGATGCCGGGCAGGCTGAGCGTGCCCGCCGCCATCGCCACCGAGGCGGCGGCCAGCACCAGCGGCAGCTCGTACCCGAGCAACTGGGCCGCGCCGCGCAGCCCGCCGAGCAGGCTGTACTTGTTGGCCGACGCCCACGCGGACATGAGCACGGCCAGCACGCCGACGCCCACCACGGCGAGCACGAAGAACAGGCCGATGTCCAGCGGCTGGGCGACCAGGTCACCCGGCCCGAGCGGGATGACGAGCAGCACGAGCAGGTACGGCACCAGCGCCACCGCGGGCGCCAGCCGGAACACCGGCCGGTCCGCGTCGCGCGGGGTGACGTCCTCCTTCTGCACGAACTTGATGCCGTCCGCCACGAGTTGGGCCCAGCCGTGGAAGCCGCCCGCGTACATCGGGCCCAGCCGGCCCTGCATGTGCGCCATCACCTTGTGCTCGGCCTGGCCCACGATCAGCGGCAGGGTGAGGAACGCGACCAGCACCCCGGCCACCCGCAGGACCAGCTCCAGCCACTCCGGCATCAGCTCTCCCCCGCCGCGTCGGGCTCCGGCTCCTGGCGGGGCGGCCCGGTCGGCCGCTCCCCCGGCAGCGGCCGTCCGAGCGGACCCGGCTCACCGGCCGCCGGGGCAGCGGCCGACCCCGGCCCGGCCTCCGCCGAAGCGGACCGAGCCGGGCGCTCGGCGGAAGCCGGCCGTTCCGGACCCGCCCCGGAAGCGGGCCGCGCCGGACGATCACCCGGGGCGGGCCGCGCCGGGCGCTCACGGGCCGGGCGTGCCGGCGTACCCCCGCGGGGGCCCTCGCCGGCACCCGCCGGCGTGGGCGTCGTGCCCCACTCCCCCGGCGCGGGCACGCCCGGCGGGCGGACCGGACGGCGTCCCCCGCCGGCCTCCGACTCGCCCGGCTCCTTCGCGCCGGGCCACGGCTTGGCGACCCGGGAGGCGAGGACGAACTCCTTGCGCAGCGGGTGTCCCTCAAACTCCGGCGGCAGCAGCAGCGGGCGCAGCTCGCCGTGGCCGGCGAAGTCGATGCCGAACATCTCGTGCGTCTCGCGCTCGTGCCAGGCGGCGCCGGGGAACAGGCCGACCACCGACGCGACGACCGGCGCGTCCCGGGGCACCCGGGTGCGCAGCAGCAGCCCGTGCCGGTACCGGACCGACCACAGGTGCAGCACCACGTCGAAGCCGTCGGCCAGCTCGTCCACCGCCGACAGCCAGTCCAGGAAATCGAGACCCAGCTCGGCGTCGTCCCGTGCCGCACGCACCGCGTCCGCCCAGCTCGCCGGGGGTACGTCGACGGTGGCGCGGGCGTACCCCTGACCGCCGGACACCGACGCGGCAGCCTCGACGGGCGCGAGCAGCGCGACCACTCGCAAGCCGACCTCTTCCGGAGTCATGCGCTGATCCTATGGCCGACGGCTGCGGGCCGGGTCGGGCCGCCCGTGCCGGGATCGTCGCTTCGCCGGACGCGCGGCGGGAGCGCGCGGAAAGATGGGGTCCGTGCGCGCTGTGACTGTGACCCCCGGTGTCCCGGATTCGCTGCGGCTCGCCGAGGACTGGCCCGAGCCGCCGCCCGAGGAGGGCGCCATCCTGGTCGAGGCGCTGGCGGTGGGGGTGTGCGGCACCGATCACGAGATCGTGTCCGGCGAGTACGGCGAGGCGCCGCCGGGCCAGGACCGGCTGGTTCTCGGGCACGAGTCGCTGGGTCGCGTGCTGGAGGACCCGACCGGCACGTTGCAGGCCGGCGACCTGGTTGCGGGCGTGGTCCGCCACCCGGACCCGGTGCCCTGCGCGAACTGCGCGGTTGACGAGTGGGACATGTGCCGCAACGGGCGGTACACCGAGCACGGCATCAAGGCGCTGCCCGGCTTCGCCCGGGAACGCTGGCGGTTGCAGCCCAAGTTCGCCGTCGGCCTGGACCCGGCGCTCGCGTCGGTGGGCGTGCTGCTGGAGCCGACGAGCGTGGTGGCGAAGGCGTGGGACCACATCGAGCGGATCGGCCGCCGGGCCGAGTGGAAACCGATGACCGTGCTGGTCACCGGCGCCGGGCCGATCGGGCTGCTGGCCGCGCTGCTCGGCAGCCAGCGTGGGCTGTCGGTGCACGTGCTGGACCGCACCACCACCGGGCCGAAGCCGGAGCTGGTCCGCGCGCTCGGGGCGACCTACCACACGGCGCCGGTGCCGGAGCTGGACGTGAAACCGGACGTGGTGATCGAGTGCACCGGCGCTCCCACTGTGGTGCTGGACGCCATGTGCAAGGCCGCGCCCACCGGCATCGTCTGCCTGACCGGTGTGTCGAGCGGCGGCCGGACCATCAACTTCGACGCCGGGGCGCTCAACCGGGAGCTGGTGCTGGAGAACACCGTGGTGTTCGGCTCGGTGAACGCCGGCCGGCGGCACTGGGAGATGGCCGCCGAGGCGCTCGCCCAGGCCGACCGGTCGTGGCTGACGTCGCTGATCACCCGCCGGGTGCCGCTGACCAGCTACCGCGAGGCGTACGCCTCGGTCGGTGAGGACATCAAGGCCGTGCTGGACTTCACGCAGTGAGGCGGGGCGGCGGCGGATCGCAGCGCCCCGGCCCCTCAGATGCCGGGTAGCCGGCCGTTGCGAAACAGGTCCACGAAGAGCTGGTGGTCCTCGCGGGCCCGGATCCCGTACCGGTGCCCGAAGTCGACCAGGTAGCCGACGAACGCCTCCGGGTCGGCGTCGACCACGGCCACGATCGCCTCCTCGGTGGAGTAGTCGACCAGGTCGTGGCTGGACTCGTCGTCGGCGACCGAGTGCATCCGGGCCACCGCCCGGCCCAGGTCGGCGAGCACGCCGGACAGTTCCTCCGGCTCGTTCACGTCGGCCCAGTCCAGGTCCGCCGCGTACGGGGACACCTCGGCGACGAGCTGCCCGACGCCGTCCAGCTCGGTGAAGCCCAGCCACGGGTCGGCGTGCGCCTGCAACGCGCGTTGCGACTCGGCGGTGCGGTGCCCCTGGTGCCGGAAGTACGACCGGACCCGCTCGTCGTCGACGTACCGCGCCACGGCCGGCACCTGCGCCTGCTTCATGTAGATGACGACGTCGTTCTCCAGCGCCTGGGTGTGCCCCTCCAGCAGCAGGTTGTACGACGGCAGCCCGGCCGACCCGATGCCGACGCCCTTGCGCAGCACCACGTCCTTGATGCCGGTGGCCACCGGGCGCATCCGGGTGGCCGACTCCGGCAGCGTGTGCAGGTAGTCGGCGAACGCCGCGCAGACCTTCTCCCGGGTGGCGTCGTCGATCTCGTACACGCCGTCGCCGAGGGAGAACCGGCGCTCGTAGTTGTCGACGGTGGTCTGCCCGGCGAGCAGGTCCACCCGGGTGTTCATCCGTGCCTGCTGGAGCACCCGGCGCAGCACGCCGTCGGCGTTGTCGAGCGTGATCGAGCCGATCGCGTCGTCCCCACCCGCGGCGATGGCCCGCAGCTCGGCCAGGTACGACCGCGCGAAGCCCGCCACCAGCTCGCCGATCACCCGGTCGGAGAGCGCCTTGGCGTAGCCGAGCAGCGCCACGCTGGCGGCGAAGCGCTTCAGGTCCCAGGTGAACGGCCCGACATACGCCTCGTCGAAGTCGTTGACGTTGAACACGAGCTGCCCGGAGCCGTTCATGTAGGTGCCGAAGTTCTCGGCGTGCAGGTCGCCGTGGATCCACACCCGGCTGGTCCGGTCGTCGAGGAACCGGTCGCTGCCGAAGTCGCCGCGCTGGTCGGCGTAGAACAGCGCGGCGCTGCCCCGGTAGAAGGCGAACGGTGACGCCGCCATCTTGCGGAACTTGCGGCGGAACGCCGCCGGGTCGATGGCCATGGACGCGCCGAACTCCTCGGTCAGCACGTCGATGATGAATGCGGAGCGCTCCTCCGCGAGGCCGGTCATGTCCGCAGGCTAGCCACCCGGCGCCAGTCGCCGGCCCGTTCCGGCTCGGCCCGGTGCCCGGTACGACGGCGGTCGCCGCCGTACCGGGCACTCGTCGGCCGTCAGCGCCCGGCGCGTGAGTCCGGTCGGATGCCCAGCGGAGCCGCGGCGGCGCGGGCCACGCCCGTGGGGGGAGCCCCGCAGGTGGAGCCGGTGTTCATCGCGACGGTGGTGGTGGTGCCGGCCTTGACCCGCACGGTCTGGGCCTGTCGGCTGCCGTACCAGCAGTCCTTGTTCACCCAGTACTGCACGTAGACGTCCTGCGTGCGGTGCCCCTTGACGGTGAACGACCCACCGCTGCCGCTGTCGAAGTACCCGTAGGAGGCGCTGGCGATGTCGCCGGTGCGCGCGTTGTACGTCCAGACGTAACCGCTGGCCCACGGGTCGGCCGGGTCGGTCACCTTGCCGGCGAGCACGCCACCGGCGACCAGCTTGGCGTTGACGGCTGCCGTGCCACCCGACGTGACCTGGGTGTACGTGGCGGCGAAGCGGTCGGCGACATTGCCGGACCACTGCCAGGCGTAGCCGCTGTTGGCGGTGGGTGCGAACTCGACCGGCCAGCGGTAGGGGCCGAGGTCGTTGATGGTGTAGCGGCCGGAGGCGTCGGAGCAGTTCTTCCCGAAGATGGAGCCCTGGCCGGGGTGGAAGGCGTACGGGTAGGAACAGACACCCGGGACCACGTCGCCCGCGGCGTTGCGGACCGTACCGGTGATCGTGCCCGGCTGGTCCATCCGGATGGCCGGGATGGTGATGGTGCGCGCCGCCTTCAAGGTCACCGCCAGCGCCACACGCTGGTCGCCGCTGCCGCCGTCGGCGGTGACCCACTGGTCGCCGTAGCGGCGCACCGGCGGGTCGTACGGGTTGTCCGCCTGGTAGGCGTACACGTTCAAGGTCTGGAGTTCGTCAGCCTCGAACGGGCCGACCTCCAGGCGGCCGTCCGTGCCGGAGCAGTACTGCCGCATGTGGGCGGACTGTCCACCCCACTTGGGCTGGACCAGGTGTACGCAGATCCCGCTGATCGGGGCAGAGGTGGCCGCGTCCCGCACGGTGGTGGTGAAGGCCGCGCCGGGCCGCAACGCGTACGAGACCTCGGTGACCGCACCACGCCGCACGTCGACGGTCGGCTGGGGGTCGGCGGGGAAGTACGAGGCGCCGCCGGTCACCTCGGTCGTCCAACTGCCCGGACGCACACCGGTGACCCGGACCAGGCCGTTCGTGCCGCAGACGAACTCGTCGCGCCCTCCGATGACGTACAGGCAGGGACGCGGCACCGGCTTGCCGGTGACCGAATCGGTCACCCGGGCCTCGATCTCGCCGAGCGGCAGCACCTGCTCGTCGACGGTGAGCGTCGCGCCGTCGGCCACCTCGAACACGGTGGCGCTGTCCCGGCTCTCCTGACCCGGCACCCACTGGTAGCCACGGGTGTTGTCGTAGACGGAGATCCGGTACCGGCCGGGGGGCACGTTGTCGATCTGGTAACGCCCGTCGCCGAGGTCCCAGGTGTAGGCGATGGCCTCGTAGTTCGAGTCCTCGCCGTAGATGGTGACGGTGGCCTCGACCGGCGCGCCGGTCTCGTCGGTGATCCGGCCCTTGATCCCCGCCGAGCCCTGCCCGAGCGTGACGTCCCGCTCGACGAGGTCGTGCGCGGGAAGGCTGATCCGGTCCGCGTTCAGGTAGTCCGGGGCGGAGTACCACCACTCGGTCCGGAAGCCGGCGGCGTGCACCCGGATCTTGTAGTCGGGGGCGTCGGCGACGCCGGGAATGGTGTAGCGCCCCTGCGCGTCCGAGCAGTACTCGGCGGCCACCTCCGCGGGTGAGGTGTGCAGGGCGAAACAGGCGTTCGCGACCGGCGCACCGTCGGCGTCGGTGACCAGCCCGGTGTAGCCGACCGCCTCAGCGGCCGCCGGCGTGGCAGAGAGGGAGATCGTGGCGAGCGCCGCCAGAAGGGCGGCCCCCGCAGCCCGCAGTCGTATCATGCCAGCAACATAACGGCGACCGTCAACATTTAAGATCACCTAAAGAGG
Source organism: Micromonospora sp. NPDC005686 (assembly GCF_042871665.1). Taxonomy (NCBI): domain Bacteria; kingdom Bacillati; phylum Actinomycetota; class Actinomycetes; order Micromonosporales; family Micromonosporaceae; genus Micromonospora; species Micromonospora sp. NPDC005686. The sequence goes on along the minus strand of NZ_JBIAIY010000002.1, from coordinate 508,111 downwards.
TGAACCGGGTCGCCGTTCACCCCGCACGGCGTGCGCTCAGGCCGGCGGACGTACCGGGGGTGCGGTCAGGGACTCGACCGGCCGCGCCACAGCGTCCGCCGGGGAGGTGAGCGCGTCGGGGCGGGACACGCCGCCGACGCCGGACTGCTCGGCGGCGATCTTCTCCTGGAGGCGGAGGATGCCGTGCAGCAGCGCCTCCGGCCGAGGCGGGCAGCCGGGCACGTACACGTCGACCGGGATGAGCTGGTCGACGCCCTTCGTCACCGAGTAGGAGTCCCAGTACGGGCCGCCGCAGTTGGAGCAGGCCCCGAACGAGATCACGTACTTCGGCTCGGGCATCTGGTCGTAGAGCCGCTTGACCGCCGGGGCCATCTTGTCGGTGACGGTGCCGCTGACCACCATGAGGTCGGCCTGCCGGGGCCCGTGGGCGAACGGGATGACGCCGAGCCGCATGAAGTCGTGCCGGCCCATGCTGGTCGCGATGAACTCGATGGCGCAGCAGGCCAGGCCGAAGTTGAAGACCCAGAGCGAGTAGCGGCGGCCCCAGTTCAGCACGAACCGGATCGGCTCGCCGAGCACGGCCGGCACCGGCATCTCTGGCCTCCCTCCGCTGTCCCCGAACCGACAGTCAACCACAGCGCCCGGACCGGCAACCCTCGCAACCGGTGCGGGCGTCAGGGCGTGTGACCGACGTGACCGCGTCGGCGGCACGCACACGGGGAGGACCAGATGACGGTGACGAGGGAGCCGGTGCTCGACCAGCCACCCGAGGGAACAGCGAGCCGCGCCGAGCCGGGCGAGGCCGTCGACTTCGACGGGCTCTACCACGCACACTTCCGGTCCCTGACCCTTCAGCTCACCGCCTACTGCGGGGACCTGTCCCAGGCGCAGGACATGGTGCAGGAGGCGTTCTGCCGGGCGTTCGCCCGCTGGTCCCGGGTGTCCCGCTACGACGACCCGGTGGCCTGGGTCCGCCGGGTGGCCTGGAACCTGGCCACCAGCCGGTGGCGGCGGTTACGGACGGCCCAGGCATGGCTGCACCGCCAGCGGGAGGAGTACGTGCCGGGGCCCGGCCCGGACCGGGTCGCGCTGACCGCCGCGCTGTCCGAGTTGCCGCCCCATCAGCGCCGCGCCGTGGTGCTGCACTACCTGGCCGATATGAGCGTCGCGCAGATCGCGGCGCAGGAGGACGTGCCGGAGGGCACCGTCAAGTCCTGGCTGTACCGAGGGCGGACCGCGCTGGCGGCGAAGCTCACCAGCACGAACGAGGTGAACCACAATGGCTGAGCCCGACGACATCCTGGTCGGCGGCGAGTTCGCCGGGTTCCGCGCGGCGTACGCCCCGGTGGTACACCCCGCCGGGACGGCCGCGGTCCGGCGCACGGTCCGGCACCGCCGCCGGCGGACCACGGTGGTCACCGCGGCGGCCGTGGTGCTCGCCGTGGTGATCCCGGTGGGCGCGAACGCCGCCCTGGACCGGCGGCCCGGGCCGCCCCCGGCGCCCGCGCAGACCGTCACCCCGGCTCCGTCCGAGAGCACGTCGCCGCCACCGTCGACGCCGCCGCCGAGCACGGCCAGCTCGACCCCGGCCGCTCCGGACGGGCGGATCACCCGGTCCCAGCTGCTCGCGGCCCGGCTCGACCTCGTGTCCTGGCCGGACGCACCGAAGACCTGCGTCAGCGACGACGTCCGGCTCCGGTCCGGACCGCAGAACGAATCGGTCCCGACGCTGCTCGCCGGGCCGGAGTACGCCGACCTCGACGGTGACGGCGCGACCGAGACGGTCGTCCTCGTCGCCTGCCGCTACGGCGAGGCATCGGGCAAGCAGGTGCTCGCCTTCGATCGGGACGACGACGGCCGGATCGTCACCATGGGCCGCGTCGTCGGCACACGTGAGGGCATGGGTGACATCACCGAGTTCGCGGTGCGGGACGGCGGGGAGATCCGGGCATACGTCGCCGACATCCAGCCCTGTTGCGACACGCCCGAATGGGCGCCGCAACGACAGTGGCGGACGTACTCCTGGAACGGCGAACGGTTCCGGCAGGTCGCCGGACCAACGAAGTTCGGCACCGACCCCCGTCTGACCGACCTCACGATGACCGCCCGCGACGTCGTGGCCGGGCCGCCGGACAAGAAGGGGATCCGGAAGGTCACGGTCACCGTGACGGTGGTGAATCGCGGCCCCGTGAGCGTGCGTCAGCTCGGGTTCACCGGTTGGTACGACTACACGAGACCGAACGGGTCCGCCCTGGACCGGTGCCGGAACGTGCGGCTCGACGGGGGCATCGCCTGCGTGCTGGACACCCTGTCGGTGGGCGCGAGCAGGACGTACACGTTCACGTTCGACCATCCGGCGACCGCCGAGGAGCCGCCGACGCTGCGGGTGATCCACATCGACTCGCAGGAGCGGTACTGGAAAGACCTGAACTGGAAGGACAACGCGGTCGAGCTGACCTCAGTCGGCTGACCGACAGAGTGCAACCGACCGTCCTAATTGGACGTGTGACAGGCATCGGACGGACGGAAACACCGCCGTCCGGCAACGGGGAATCACGGGAGGAACAGCAATGACCACACGTACGGCACGGATCGCCACCGCACTACTCGGTGGGGCCGCCGCACTGATCACCCTGGCCGCGCCGGCCGCCGCCGCGCCGAGCGCCGCCACCGCCGGCCGCGTCGACGTCACGGCGCAGCGGCTCGTTCTCGACCCGACCGACAGGGGGTACGTCGGGACGCTCACCGCGACGGTGACCAACCGGCGGGCGACCGCGACGTCGGTGAGCCTGGTCGTCACCGAGCCGGCGGGGGCCTCGTTCACCACGATCGAGCCCGGCGGTGGCTGCTTCTACAACCGCCTGGTGGAGAACCGGCTGGTGATCAGCTGCGGCGGCGAGCAGATCCAGGCCGGCAAGAGCCTCACCTTCCGGCTCGGGTTCCACGTCTGGACCACCGCGCGCAGCTACCCGATGGTCGCGACCGGCGGACGGATCGAGGTCGTCCCGGACGGCGCCGCGGCTTCCGACGCCACCGGCTTCACCACCGTCTTCCGCTCCACCAGCGGCAGCCTGCGCAAGCCGCGCCCGTACGTGCAGGCCGTCGACACCGACCTCAGCATCCGGGGCAGCGCGGTGACGCTGACCCCGCAGCCGGACGGCACCCTGCTCGGCCGGATGCCGGTCACCGTGCGCTACGGCAACGACGCGCCGACCTTCGCCGTCGACGTCAGCGCCGCCCTGCCCGCGGGGGTGCAGGTCGACCACATCGAGCCGCAGGACATGCCGAGCTTCCCGCACGGGTTCTCCGTGCCGGGTGACCGGTTCATGCCCGGTGAGGAGCGGACCTTCGACGTCTTCCTCAACGCGCCCGCCGGCACCGCGGCCGGCGAGCTGGGCATCGGCACCTTCACCCTGAAGGGGAACTACTTCTACGGGGCCGACGACCCGCAGGACGTGGACCCGTCGGACAACACCACGTCGTTCACGGTGACCGCGGCCGCCGCGAGCTGACAGTCGCCCGCCCGGCCGGCGCCCACGCGCCGGCCGGGCGTCGCCGTGTCACCAGGCCGGGCGCTGGAGCAACCCGACGAACTCGGCGAGCAGCCGTTCCCGCAGCCGCGCCGGGGCGGCGTCGAGCAGCGTGTTCACCACCGCCATCCGGTCCGGCACCCCGGCGCCGCCGGCCAGGCCGAGCCCGTCGGCCAGGCCGGCCACCAGCTCGGGGGTGAGCGCCTCCGGCGCGAGGCTGCCGGCCAGCGCCAGCAGTTCCGGCGGCAGCACCACCGGCCCGGCGGCGCGGGCCGCCGCGACCGCCTCGGCCAGCGCCGGCCCGAACTCGGCCACCCGGGGCGCCACCGCCGCGGTCACCGTGAGGTGGACACTGGCCGGCAGATCGGCGTACGTGAGCTGGGGCTGGGTGTGCCAGCCACGCGCGGTCAGCTCGTCCACGAGCACGAACAGGTCGAGCCCCGCATCGTCGCTGGTGAAGCAGACCACTGTGGTCTCCGGTTCGGCCATCAGCCGCAGCCCGGCGGTGGCCCGTACCGCGTCGGCCAGCCCGGCGACCGCGTCCCGGGTCGCGGCGGCCAGCCGCAGGTAGCCGTCCTCGCCGAGGTGGCGGAGTGTGGCGTACGCGGCGGCGATCGGCCCGCCGGACCGGGTCGAGGCGATCACCGGGTTGACCATCGTGTAGCCGGGCCAGTCCGCGTACGCGAAGAACTGCGGGGCGCGCAGCGCCGCATCGCGGTGCAGCAGCACCGAGACGCCCTTCGGCGCGTACGCGTACTTGTGCAGGTCGACCGAGATCGACGTGACCCCCGGTACGGCGAAGTCGAACGGCGGCACCGGCGCGCCGAGCCGGCGCAGCCAGGGCAGCGCCCAGCCGCCGAAGCAGGCGTCCACGTGACACCGCACCCCGGCGGCCTGCGCGACGGCCGCGATCTCCGCGACCGGGTCGACCACCCCGTGGGCGTACGACGGGGCGGACGCCACCACCAGCACGGTCTCCGGGCGGATCGCGGCGGCCACGGCTGCCGCGTCCGGGCGCAACGTCACCGGGTCGACCGGCACGGTGTCCAGCGCGACCCGCAGGTAGTGCGCCGCCTTGGCGAACGCGGCGTGCGCGCTCGCCGGCGCCACGATCCGCGGCTCGGTCAGGTCGGGTCGGGCGTCCCGGGCCGCCTTGACGGCGAGCAGCAGCGACTCGGTGCCGCCGCTGGTGACGCTGCCGACCACGTCCGGCGCGCCGGTGCCGGGGCCGCCGCCGAGCAGCCGGGCGGCGGCACCGACGAGCGCGTTCTCCATCGCCAGCAGCGACGGGAACGCGGTCGGGTCGAGCCCGTTCACGTGTGCGCTCTCCGCGTACGCGGCCTGCGCCAGCGCGTCCAGCCCGGCCACGCCGGGGTCGTAGACGTAGGCGAACAGCCGCCCGCCGTGCGTCGGACGGTCGGCGGCCCGCAGCGCACGGATCTCGTCGAGCACGTCCGCCGCGGGCATCCCCCGCGCGGGCAGCACGCTCACGTCTGCCGTGTCGGTCATCGGGTGGTTCCTCTCGTCGCTGGTCCGGCGCTCATGCCCGCGCGGCCGGCGTGGCGCCCTCGGGCGCGGTGGCCCCGAGGGCGGTGGCCAGCTGGGCCGGGGTCAATGTGTAGCCGCGCAGCAGCACCAGCGGGATCGCCACGAGCAGGGCGGGCAGCACGGTGAAGCCGAGCAGCACGCCCAGCCGTGCCGAGTCGGACTGGACGGCGGCGGTACCGGTCGACGAGGAGACGTAGCCGGAGAGCTGGAGCACCAGGCCGTAGACGCCCGGCCCCAGCGCCAGCCCGAACGTCTCCCCGGCGGTCCACAGCCCGGTGAACACCCCGGCCTGCCGCCGTCCGGTGCGCGCGGTGTCGTACGCGATGCAGTCCGGCAGCATGGCCAGCGCGAAGACCTGCTGGCCGGCGTACCCGACGCCGATCACCGCGACCACCGCGTAGGCCGCGGCGGCGGGCAGGGCGGGCGCGGCGACCAGGGCCAGCGCGCCGACCGCGAAGATCAGCGACGCGGCGACCAGCGACGTCCGCTTGCCCAGCCGGGCACCGGCCCGGGACCAGAGCGGCATGACCAGCAGCGCGGGCGCGACGAAACACGCGAACAGCAGCGTCGGGCCGCTGTCCGGCTCGCGCAGCACCTGGTCGGCGAAGTACTTCACCCCGGCCAGCACGGTGGCCACCCCGGCGGACTGGATCACGAAGCAGATCAGCAGCACCCGGAACGGCCGGTTGCCGGTGGCGACCGCGAGCTGGGCGCGCAGGCTCGGCTCGCTCTCCCCCACCGTGCCGGTCGGCGCGGACCGGGTGCCGAGGAAGACGCCGACGGTGCCGGCGACGATGAGCGCGGCGACGAACAGGCCCATCCACCGGTGGCCGGGCACGCCCTCGCCGCCGGCGGTCACCACCGCCGGGGCCACCGCGCCGGAGACCAGGATGGCCAGCGCCAGCACCGCGATCCGCCAGGTCATCATCCGGGTACGCTCCGCCGGATCGGCGGTCAGCTCGGCCGGCATGGCCACGTACGGCACCTGGAAGAACGCGAACGCGGTGGCGGTCGCCAGGAACGCCAGCGCCACGTACGCGGCGGCGGCCGGACCGTCGGCGAACGGCGCGGCGAAGATCGAGGCGAACAGCACGGCGAGCGCCAGCCCGCCACCGAGCAGGTACGGCCGGCGCGCGCCCCAGCGGGACCGGGTCCGGTCGGAGATCCGCCCGGCGACCGGGTTGACCAGCACGTCCCACGCCTTCGGCAGCAGCACCAGCAGCGCGGCCAGCCCGGCGGCGACGCCGAGCGTGTCGGTGAGGTACGGCAGCAGGAGCAGCCCGGGCACGGTGCCGAAGGCGCCGGTGACCAGGGAACCCAGCGCGTACCCGAGGTGCACCCGGCGGGGCAGGGCCGAGACCGTCATGGAGCCGAATGCTACTCACGTTATGGCCCGCGTCACATCCCCTCCGGGGACCAGGACGCCGCCGCCAGGTCCACCCGGTCGCCGCGCAGCGGGCACCCCTCGGCGAGCAGCCGTTCCCGGGCCTTGCGCTCGTGGCCCGGCGGCAGCCGCCCCGCCGCGTTCACCACCCGGTGCCAGGGCACCCCGCCCCCGTGCCGCGCCATGATCGAGCCGACCAGCCGTGGCGACGCCCGCCCCGAGCGGTCGGCGAGCGCGTCGGCCACCGCTCCGTACGACATCGCCCGCCCCGGCGGAATCCGCTCGACGAGCGCCAGCACCGCCTCGACGTACTCGTCAGGTGTCACGAGCTGCCACGATATGGGAACGCGCCGCGGCGCGGCAGACCGCAGCGCGCAGAATGGTCGGGTGCGTGAAGCAGTCACCTCGGCCCGGCGGATCGTGGTCAAGATCGGTTCGTCCTCGCTGACCACCGCGACGGGCGGCCTCGACGACGCCCGGGTCGACGCGCTCGTCGACACGCTCGGCGGGCTGGCCGCCGCCGGACGCGAGGTGGTGCTGGTCTCCTCCGGCGCGATCGCCGCCGGGCTCGCCCCGCTGCGGCTGCCCCGGCGCCCGCGTGACCTGGCCACCCAGCAGGCCGCCGCCAGCGTCGGCCAGGGCCTGCTGATCGGCCGGTACGCCGCCGCGTTCGCCCGGCACGGCCGCACCGTCGGGCAGGTGCTGCTCACCGTGGACGACGTGACCCGGCGGGCGCACTACCGCAACGCGTACCGGACGCTGCGCAAGCTGCTCGACCTGCGCGCCGTGCCGATCGTCAACGAGAACGACACGGTGGCCACCGAGGAGATCCGGTTCGGCGACAACGACCGCCTCGCCGCGCTCGTGGCCGCGCTCGTCGATGCCGACCTGCTGGTGCTGCTCTCCGACGTCGACGCGCTCTGGACCGGTGATCCCTCCCGGCCGGGCAGCACCCGGATCACCGAGGTGCACGGCGAGGGCGACCTGGCGGGCGTGGACGTCGGCGGGGCCGGCCGCGCCGGGGTGGGCACCGGCGGCATGGTGACGAAGGTCGAGGCGGCCCGGATCGCCACCGGCTTCGGCATCCCGGTGGTGCTCACCGCCGCGCCGCTGGCCGCGTCGGCGCTGGCCGGGGAGCCGGTCGGCACGTACTTCCACCCGAGCAGCCGCCGTCCCGCCGCCCGTCTGTTCTGGCTGGCGCACGCCACCGCCCCCCGCGGCCGGCTGCACCTCGACCCCGGCGCGGTGCAGGCGGTGGTCGGCCGCCGCAAGTCGCTGCTGCCCGCCGGCATCACCGCAGTCGACGGCGCGTTCACCGCCGGTGACCCGGTGGACCTGGTCGACAGCGCCGGCGCGCCGGTGGCCCGGGGCCTGGTCAACTACGACGCGGTGGAGCTGCCCGGCCTGCTCGGCCGGTCCACCTCCGAACTCGCCGCGGCGCTCGGCCCGGCGTACGAACGTGAGGTCGTCCACCGCGACGACCTGGTCCTGCTGTAAGCAAGGGCCCCTCCTTAAAACACCTCCGAAGGAGTACGCACCATGAGCGTCGTCGAGCAGGCCCGGCGAGCCCGGGACGCGGCGGAAGCCCTGGCCACGGCCACCCGTACCGTCAAGGACGCCGCGCTGCACGCGATGGCCGACGCGCTCGTGGCGCGTACCCCGGAGATCCTGACGGCGAACGCGGCGGACCTGGCGGCCGGGCGCGACGCCGGGCTGTCCGCGGCCGTGCTCGACCGGCTCGCGCTCGACGAGGGCCGGGTGGCCGCCATCGCCGACGCGCTGCGCCAGATGGCCGCGCTGCCCGACCCGGTCGGTGAGGTGGTACGCGGCTCGACCCTGCCCAACGGCCTGGAACTGCGCCAGATCCGGGTGCCGTTCGGGGTGGTCGGCATCGTCTACGAGGGCCGGCCGAACGTGACAGTCGACGCCGCCGGGATCTGCCTGAAGTCCGGCAACGCGGCGCTGCTGCGCGGCTCCTCGTCGGCCGCGCACTCGAACGCGGCGCTGGTGGCGGTGCTGCGCGACGCGGTCGCCGGCGCCGGGCTGCCGGCGGACGCGGTGCAGCTGCTCGACTCCAGCACCCGCGACTCGGTGAAGGAGCTGATGCGCGCCCGCGGCCTGGTCGACGTGCTGATCCCGCGCGGCGGCGCGTCACTGATCCGCGCCGTGGTGGAGGAGTCCACGGTGCCGGTGATCGAGACCGGCGTGGGCAACTGCCACGTGTACGTGGACGCCGCCGCCGACCTCGGCAAGGCCCTGGCGGTCACGCTGAACGCCAAGACGCAGCGCCTGTCCACCTGCAACACGGCCGAGTCGCTGCTGGTGCACCGCGACGTCGCGGACGCGTTCCTGCCGGCCGTGCTGGCCGCGTTCGCCGACGCCGGGGTGACAGTGCACGGCACGCCCGAGGTCGCCGCCCATTCCGCCGCAGTGGTCCCGGCCACCGAGGAGGACTTCGGCACCGAGTACCTCTCCGCCGACATCTCCGTCGCCGTGGTCGACTCGCTCGACGCGGCGGTCGCGCACATCCGCCGGTACGGCACCGGCCACACCGAGGCGATCGTCACCGACTCGCAGCGGGCGGCCCGGGAGTTCGTGGCCCGGGTGGACGCCGCAGCGGTCATGGTCAACGCGTCCACCCGCTTCACCGACGGCGGCGAGTTCGGCTTCGGCGCGGAGATCGGCATCTCGACGCAGAAGCTGCACGCCCGCGGCCCGATGGGTCTGCCGGAGCTGACCAGCACCAAGTATGTGGTCACCGGGGACGGTCACGTGCGCTGATCGATCCGGTGCCGGCCCCGATCTCGCCTGGCGGTGGGGCGCCACGTCGGCGTCCCGCTGCCTCCGATGCCGCCACCTCGCCGAACTGGCGTTGATCAACGTGCTGGAAGCTAGGCGATCTGGAGTGGATCACCGTCGGCCGATGGCGGTATGGCGAGCGGAGGCAGCCCCGGCGACGCCGGGGCGGCGGACGGCGGGTCCGGCGCTGACGGCGCGGTGGGCCCGGTGCTCTCGTCGGGGAGCAGGTCGGGCGCGACGATCCAGGCGGACCACGGCCCCTGCCCGCCGTCCGGACCGGCCGACGACGCGGGCGCGATCCGCGGCCCGGTCGACAACGCGCCCCCCGACCCAGCCGACGGCTCGGGTCCGAGGCGGTGCGGCGGCTCGGGATCGGGAGCCGGGGCGGGCGGCGCAGGCGCGGAAGAGGGCGGCGCAGTCGCAGGCGGCGGTGCGGGGAGCCGGCGCGGGCGTGGGGCCGGCACGGCCGGCGGCGCGGACAGTTCGGCGGTCTGCGGCGCCACGAACGGCGCTCCGGACACCGGGGCCTCCGGCGCGTGCGGGCGGCACGCGCGGATCGCCCGCAGCGTGGTGTGCACGTCGAACTGGTGACCGTCGTCGCTGTCCCAGCCACCGTCGCTGCGCTGGGTCTCGGCGAGCCGCCGGCGCGCCGAGACCAGCAGCCACTGCTCCTCGCCCACGTCGGCCCGGCGCAGCGTGGCGGCGAGCCAGGCCACGTCGGCCGGGGACATCCCGGGGATCCGGTCGGCCAGCACCGCCTGGATGCGCGCCGACTCGTAGTACATCCGCTGGCGGTGCAGCACCGCGGCGGCCAGCCAGCCGGCGGGCAGGAAGGACGGCCAGCTTCCGTCCGGCGCGAGCTGCGCGGCCAGCGCCTGCGCCGCCGCCTGCACCACACCGGCGTACGCGCCGCCGACCCGGTGGTCCAGCGGCCCGGCGGCGCGGGCGTCCAGCCCGGCCACCGTCAGCCAGAACCCCGCGTTCGCGGTCTGGTAGAGCCGGGCCTCGGGATCGCCGGGCGTGGCCCACTCGGGGGCGAGCCCGGCCAGCGACGGGTCCTCGTCCCAGCCGCCGTCGGGCAGTTGCCGGGCGGCCAGCCAGTCCAGCGCGTGCCGGGCGGCCGGGCGGCCCAGCGCGCCGAGGTCGTCCAGCTCAGCGAGGCGGAAGCAGGTCGCGTCGATCGAGGCGACCTCGCCGTCGAGGACGGCGGGCCAGCCGCCGCCGGGCGCCTGCCCGGTCTCGGCGGCGTCGAGCACGCCGGAGGGCACCGGAGCGCCGGTACGCAACCGGGAGAGGCGGGCGCGGTCCACCGCGTCACCGTGAGCGACGACGAATCCGATCGCCGCGTCCAAGTCCACCACGGCACTGACGGTACTGGTGCGGCCGGGGTTACGCCTCGGTAGCTCGGCCAGGACCGCCCCGGCCCACCGGCCGCCGCCGGGTCACGAGACCCGGCGTATGCCCACGCCAGGAGCCCTCGGAAAGCACGACGGGCCCACCCGGGAACACCGGGCGGGCCCATCGACACGACTCAGTACGCGGGCAGCGACGGGTCGACCTGCTTGACCCAGGAGAGCACGCCGCCCTGGAGGTGCACCGCGTCGCCGAAGCCGGCCGCCTTCAGCGCGGCCAGTGCCTCGGCGGACCGGACGCCGGACTTGCAGTGCAGCACGATCTGCCGGTCCTGCGGGAACTTCGCCAGCGCCTCGCCGGACAGGATCTCGCCCTTGGGGATGAGCGTCGAGCCGGGGATCCGGACGATCTCGTACTCGGCGGGCTCGCGCACGTCGACCAGGAAGATGTCCTTGCCCGAGTCCTGCCAGTCCTTCAGCTCCAGCGCCGTGATGGTCGAGTCGACCACCGCCTCCTGGGCCTCCTCGGAGACCGCGCCGCAGAAGTCCTCGTAGTCCTCCATCAGGTCGGTGAGGGTCGGGTTCTCGCCGCAGAGCACGCAGTTCGGGTCCTTGCGGACCTTGATCTTGCGGTAGCTCATCTCCAGGGCGTCGTAGACCATCAGCCGGCCGACGAGCGGCTCACCGATGCCGGCGAGCAGCTTGATCGCCTCGTTGACCTGGATCGACCCGATCGAGGCGCAGAGCACGCCGAGCACGCCGCCCTCGGCGCAGGAGGGGACCATGCCGGGCGGCGGGGGCTCCGGGTAGAGGCAGCGGTAGCAGGGGCCGTGCTCGGCCCAGAACACCGACGCCTGGCCGTCGAAGCGGTAGATCGAACCCCAGACGTACGGCTTGCCGAGCAGCACGGCCGCGTCGTTGACCATGTAGCGGGTGGCGAAGTTGTCGGTGCCGTCGACGATCAGGTCGTACCGGGAGAAGATGTCCCGGACGTTCTCCCGGTCCAGCGCGGTGTTGTGGATCTCCACGTTGACCAGCGGGTTGATCTCGCGGATCGACGCCGCGGCGGACTCGGCCTTGGACCGGCCCACGTCGGAGACGCCGTGGATGACCTGGCGCTGGAGGTTCGACTCGTCGACGGTGTCGAAGTCGATGATGCCGAGCGTGCCGACACCGGCCGCGGCCAGGTAGAGCAACGCGGGTGAGCCGAGGCCACCGGCGCCCACACAGAGCACCCGGGCGTTCTTCAGCCGCTTCTGCCCCTCGACCCCGACGTCCGGGATGATCAGGTGGCGTGAGTAGCGGCGGATCTCGTCTACGGTCAGCTCGGCGGCGGGTTCGACGAGCGGGGGCAACGACACGGTGGACTCCCCGGGATCGGCGGTGTGACCGCGCCATTGTCGCTCGCCGGAGCGGGGATCGGCCATGATGAGGGACACTGCGCCCGAACTGCGGGACCGGGAATAACTCAGACGCCGTCGATGGGCTCGCCGGAGTACCGGACCCCGCCGACGTACGGCCAGGCGTTCGGCACGCAGCCGTCCAGCCCGTACGTCTGCTGCTGCATGACCGGCGCGGGCGCCCCCGGCGCGGGGCACGCCTGGTGCAGTTCGCCGAACTCGTGTCCGACCTCGTGGTTGATCACGTACGTCCGGTAGACCCCGATCGGGGCGCCGTAGTCGGGCACCGCCGTCATCCAGCGGGCCAGGTTGAGCACGACCCGGCCGGGCAGCCGGCAGGAGGTGTACCGGTCGGTGCGCAGGCCGCCCTCGGCGCACATCCGCTCGGAGGTGACCGGGGTGGCGAGGTAGACGGTGAAGTCGGCCGCCGCCGCCTCGGGCACCCGCTGCACCCGCAGCTCCCCAGAGGCGATCCAGCTCCGCGGGTCGCCCAGCACCGCGTCCACGGTGGCGGCGAAGCCGTCGGCGTCCTGCCCCGTACCCTGCTCGACCTCGATCCGGTAGCGGCGCAGCGGGCCCTCGTGTCCGCGTACCGGAGATCGGCCCTGGGCCACCGCGAACGTGCCGGGGCCGGCGGTGGGGTAGCCGGTCGGCGTCGCGGCCGGGACGTCCGGCTCGGCACCGCGCGCCAGCGACGGTTCGGCGGCGAGCGGCGCCTGGGCGCTGTCGGCCGGCGGGGCGCTCAGCCGGGTGATGCCCATCGCGCCGCTGACGGCCGCGAGCAGCATCGCCAGCAGCAGCACCGAGCGGCGACGGCGACGGCGCATCCGGCGCAGGGTGGGACGCTCGGGCGGCGGCGCGGCAGGTCTGTCGTAGGGGTACGACGAGGTCATGACCTCAGCGTGCCATGCAATTCGGGCATTTAGCTGCTTTTGCCGCCTATGCCGCGAATGTTCCTCACGATCGGACGATCAGAGGCCCGGTCCGGTGTACCGCTTCCCGCCCACGTTGGGCCACGGATTCGGCCGGCACCCCTTGAGGAACAGCGTCTGCTGCTGCATCACCGGCGCCGCCCGGCCCGCGCCGGGGCACCCCTCGTGCCGGTGCCCGAGCTGGTGTCCCACCTCGTGATTGACCACGTAGAACCGGTAGGTGTCCAGCGGCATCCCGGCGGCGACCAGGTGCGGCGCCGAGGTCCGCCACCGGTCCAGGTTGATCACCACTTTGCCCGGCACCCGGCACGACGTGTACGGCACCCCGCCGATCCGGATGTCGATCCCGCCCGCCCCGCACAGCCGCCTGGCCGTCTCCCGGGTGGCGAGGTAGATCGTGAAGTCGTGCCCGCCGTCCGGGCCGACCCGCTGCAACCGCAGCTTGCCACCGGCCCAGCCACCCGGGCCGGCCAGCGCGCGCTGCACCGTCTCGCCGAAGGCGCGGGCCTCCTCGCCGGAGCCGTTCTCCGCCGCCACCCGGTAACGGTGCAGCGTCCCCGAGCGGCCGAGCACGCCGCTGGTGCGGTCGTCGTAGGCGAAGCTGCCCCGGCCCTTCGCCGGCCCCGGGGCCGACAGCCTCAGCACCGGCGCGGCCGGCGAACTGGACGTCACCACCGGGGGCGGCGGCGAGACGCTCGGCGTGGACGGCTCCCGCGTCGGGGCCGGAGGCTGGGCGGCGAACCCGTCGGTGGCCCGGGTTCCCGCGCCCGCCGACGGCAGTTGCACCGCCACGCCGACACCGATCGCGGCGGCGGCGACGAAGGCACAGACCACGAGGGCGGAACGCCAGTGAGGGAAGGAGGAACGGGAGCGGGGCATCCGGCTCAGCCTGCCACGTCATGCTCCCTTCCGCTCTCCCCCGTGCCGGTGGCGAGCGACGGCGTCGCCTCGGCGAGCAGCCCCAGCACCGCCCGCGCCACGGTCCGGGGCACCTCCAACTGGGCCACGTGCCCGACGCCGTCGAGCATCAGCAGCCGGCTGTCCGGGATCACCCGGGCCGCCTGCGGCGCCACCCGCACGTCGACCAGCCGGTCCTGCCGCCCGCCCACCACCAGCGTGGGCGCCCGTACCGCCGCCGCCTGCCGCCAGAGCGCGCCCTCACCCGGCAGGTACGAGCGCAGGAAACTGGCGACCAGGCCCCGGAACGTCCGCACGTACGCGGCGGCGTAGTGGGCCGCCTCGTACCGGACCCGGATCTCGTCGATGGACTCCTGCCGGCGCTGCTCGCTGATCCGGGTCAGGTCCGCCACGCACGCCTCCATCACCTGCTGCGCCGTCACCTCCGGGCTGAACTGGGCCAGCCGCCAGGCGGCCAGGCGTTCACCCCGGGGGATCGCCAGCAGCGGCAGCATCCGCCCCTGCAACGAGCGCCGGAAGTCCAGGAAGGGCAGGGCGGGCGAGACCAGGGTGAGCGTGCGGACCAGGTCGGGGCGCAGCGCGGCCACCCGGACCGAGATCGCGCCGCCCAGCGAGTTGCCGAACAGGTGCACCGGCCCTCTGTCGCTGTGCTCGATCCAGCGGATCACCCGCTCGGCGAAGGACGGGATGGTGTAGCGCGGCCCGGGCTCGCTGCGCCCGAACCCGGGCAGGTCGATCGCCTGGCCGTCGAGCCGGTCCGCGAGCAGGCCGGCCAGGTCGGTCCAGTTCTGCGCCGACCCGCCGAGACCGTGCACGTAGAGCGCGGGCTCCGCGCCGGGCCCGGTGGCCGGGGTGTCGCGGACGTGCACGAGCGTGCCGTCGAGGCGTACATGCCGGCCGGGCCAGGGCGGCGGCAGGACCTGGTGTGCGGGAAGGCTGTGTTCCGGCCAGAGTGCGGCGCGCTTCATGTCTCCAGTCTCCCCGCCCGGGCCGTACCGCACAGCGTCGCTCAGGACAGCAGTGCCTCCAGCCGCCGGTTCACCGCCGCGAGCGTGGCCCGCACGACCGCCTGCCGGGGATCCCCGGCCACCAGCGCCGAGCCGGCCAACTGCTCCACCCAGCCGTCGCAGACCAGCAGCACCACGACTGTCGCCACCTCACAGTTGCCGAACGGCACCACGGCGGCGTGCTCCACGAAGCAGCGGCCCCGCTCACCGGCCGGGACGCTCCCGCCGAGCAGCTCGTCCACCGCGGCGGCGGCGGCCACCGCGCAGAGCCGCAGCACGTACCCGTCGACAGCCGGCCCGGTCGCGTGGCCCTCGGCCGTCCGGTCGCCCGCGACCAGGCGGACCTCGGTGGTGGCGTCCAGGCCGAACGTGCTCACCAGGACGTGCTCGATCACCACCCGGGGCCCCAGAACGCCGCCGGTGTCCAGCGGCCGCGACGGCGCGGTCTCCGTCGTGGTCATCTGCCCACCGGAGTACGACGTGCCGAGCGTGACCGGGCTGCCGGTCGACGTGCCGGTCGGCGCGGCGGCCAGCGACGTCTCGTCCACCGTGGCCCGGCCCCGGTGGGTGGCCTGCCGGCGGCGGCGCGGCGGCTCGTCGCCGTCGCCGGGCGCCTCGGCCGGACGCACGGGCCGGTCCGCACCGAACCGCGCGTCTCCGGAGCGGTTCGCGGCCGGACGTGCCACGCCGGTACGCGCCGGCGTCTCGTCGCCGACCGGCTCGTCGCCGTTACGCGGCGCCTGGATACGGGGCTCGCCCGGCTCGGGCTGCGCGGCACAGGCCTCGCCCGGGGTGGACTGCGCCCCGGGCGCCCGGGTCTCGCCCGCGCGCGTCTCGCCGGAGCGGTCCAGCCGGGCCGACCGGCGGCGCAGCGGGGCCGGCGGCGGCACGGCGGGTGCGCCGGGCAGGTTCTGCGGGGCGGCGGCCAGGCCCATCCGATCCTGGAGCAGCCGGGCCACCATGCGGCTCACCTCGGCCGGGTCCGCGCCGTCGGCCAGGTCGAGCCGGAGGCTGTGCGCGCCGGCCGGGGTACGGCGCAGCGCTGCGTCGCGTACGCCCGCCACCTCGCGGACCGCGTCGAGGATCGCGTTGACGTCGAAGCCCTCCGGCCGCTCCCGCAGCGGGGCGGGTTCGTCGTCCCGGCGCAGATGGGTGGCGATGCGGGCGAGTTCGGGGGTCTCGGCGGACGGTTCCACTGCCGGTGGCTCCGGCACGACTGGCACGTCCGGTTCCGAGGGGACGCGCTGCGGCAGCACGGGGAACGGTTCCTCCGGTGAGGGCTCGGCGACCGCGTCGGCGGCCGGCACCGGTTCCGGTGCGGACCGGCGGGCCGCGTAGGGAGGGGCGCTCGTCGGGTGGGGCGCGGGTGTGTGGTCGGGGCGCGGCGTGCCGCTCGCGGCGGGAGCGCCGGAGACCGGCGGGGCGGGGGTAGCCGCTTCGGCGGGGGGCGCCGGGGCGTATCCACCGGCCGGCAGGGTCGGGGCACCGGGCACGGGTGGCGCACCGGGCGCGGGCGGGGCACTCGCCGGCCCGGGACCGGGGGGCGTGATCAGCGGGGGAACCGGCACCGGCGGTGCGGCCCAGGAGGGGCGCTCGTAGCCGCGCGGCGGCTCGGCGTCGCCCCGGGCCAGCCGGAACGGCCGAGTCGCCTCGAGCGTCGGCTCCGGCCCGGCCGGCGGCTCGAACCCGCGCGCCGGCTCCGGCCCGGTACCCGGCTCGTGCTGCCGGGGCCCCTCGGACTCGGCGAACGGCTGGTACGACCGCGCCGCATCGGGACCGGCGGACTGCTGGTACTGCCGCGCCGCCTCGGGCGCGGCGGCCGGCTCGACGCGCAACGGCTCGTACGCCCGTACCGGCTCGGGCCGGGGTGGCTCGTAGGCGGCGGGCGGCTCGGGCCGGGGTGGCTCGTAGGCGGCGGGCGGCTCGACGCGGGCCGGCTCGTACGGCCGCACCGGCTCGGGCGCCCACTCGGCCGCGCGGTCGCCGCGGACGGTGCGCTGGGCGGCGCTGTCGTCCGCCCACTCCCGCCGCTCGGCGGGCTCCTCGGCGCGGCGGGCCGGCGGCTCCTCGGCGCCTCGGACCGGCGGCTCCTCGGACCGGTGGGCCGGCGGCTCCTCGGTGCGGGCCCAGGGCGGGGCCCAGCCGTCACCCCAGCTCGGGCGGTTCCAGGACGGCCCCGACCAGTCCGGTTCGGCGGCCCTCGGGTCGTCCGCCACCGGAGGGTCGGCGGCGGCCCGCGGCTCGGCGGCCTCCCGGCCCTCGGACGGGTGGACCTCGCCCGGTACGTCCTCCGGCCGGTTCGCGGCCGGCAGCGGGGTGACCGGCCGGTCGGCCCAGCCCCGGGACAGCGACGGGGTGGATTCGGTGTTCGGCGCGTGGAAGCCCGGCGGCACCTCGAAACCGGAGGCGGCGGCGCCGACCGGCGGGACCTGGAGGGCCGGGGGCGCGGAGGTCGGCCCGCTGTCGGCCCAGCGCGCCGTCCGGGTGGCCGGGTCGTCGGCGGCGTGCCGGGAGCCGGCGACGTCGCCCGGGTCGGTCTGCTGCTCGATCGTCGGCGCCGGGCGTGGGGCCGGGACGGCCAGCCGTTCGCCGTCGACGGGCCGGGGCGGCTCGTCCGCGGGCGGGGCACTGACCGGCGCCTGGCGGGTCACTGGTGACTCCTCACCGGCGTGGTGCACGCCGTTGACGTGGCGGCCGTTGGCGCGGCCCGGTTCCGGCGCGGAGTGGCCGGGCAGCGGGGCGGGCAGGTCGCCGTGCCGGGGCGAGGAGGCGGCCCAGCCGCCGAGGTCGCCGTAGGGCCAGCCGCCGGGCGCCGGAGCGCCGCGGGACCAGCCGTTCGGCGGGGGCGCCCAACCGCCGCCGGTACGGGCCGGGTCGTCCTGCTGGCCCGTCCCGTCGCCGTGCTCTCCCGGGGTGGCGGCTCCGGGTTGCCCTGTTTCACTCACCGCGCGCTCCTTGGTCGCCCCCGCTGAGGCTACCGTGTGGTGACAGTGGCGATAAGTTACAGCGGCGGGCCAATTCCGCGACGGGTTCACGGACCCGGACCGGTTCGGGTGATACGTGCCGGCTCGTACGCAGATACTCGGAGGATCCGATGACCGCAGTGGGGAACGGTGCACAGACCGCCGGTCGGCCCACCCGCCTGCCCCGCTCGGCGCGCCGTAAGCAGCTGCTCGCCGCCGCCCAGGAGGTGTTCGTCGCGCAGGGCTACCACGCCGCCGCGATGGACGACATCGCCGAGCGGGCCGGTGTCTCCAAGCCGGTGCTCTACCAGCACTTTCCCGGGAAGATGGAGCTGTACCTGGCACTGCTGGACACGCACTGTGACGCGATAGTCGCCAACGTGCAGGCCGCGATGAGCGGCACCAACGACAACAAGGAGCGGGTCGGCGCCGCGGTGCGCGCGTACTTCGACTTCGTCGACCACGAGAGCGAGGCGTTCCGGCTGGTCTTCGAGTCGGACCTGCGCAACGACCCGGGGGTGCGGCAGCGGGTGGAGCGGGTCGAGCAGGGCTGCATCGCGGCCATCACCGACACGATCATCTCGGACACCGGGGTCAGCCGCTCGCGCGCCGAACTGCTCGCCTCGGGCCTGGTCGGCGCCGCCGAGACGGCCGCCCAGTTCTGGCTGGCCGGTGGCCGGCAGGTGCCCAAGGGAGAGGCCGAGGCGCTGGTCGCGGCCCTGTCCTGGCGTGGCATCGCCAGCTTCCCGCTGCAAGGTGAGTCAGCCTGAACATCGGCCCACCGGATCGGATAGCCTTCCCACGGTGGCTTTTTCGCCCCAGTTGAGGAGGCACAGTGGAGGTCAAGATCGGCGTGCAGTACGCGCCGCGGGAGCTGGTCCTGGAAAGCGCGCAGTCGCCGGCCGAGATCGAGCAGATCGTGACCGACGCCTTCGCCAAGAGTGAGGGCACCCTCTCCCTGACCGACGAGAAGGGCCGGCGCGTGATCGTGCCGGTCGGCAAGGTCGCCTACGTCGAGATCGCCGAGGCGTCGCCCCGCGCCGTCGGGTTCACCGTTCGCTGATTCCCGCGGCACCGGCCGCCGTGGCGGGCCTCCCGCCACGGCGGCTCAGTTGTTCTACCCGGCGGTTGCCGTCCGCGCGGTGTGCGCCTCGGTCAACCCGCACGCCGAGCAGATCCCGGTATGCGCCCGGGTAGCCGGCGCAGCAGCCCCGGCACATCCCCCCACCGGTCCGCCCGTATGACCGCGACGAGCGCGCCCCGGTCGCCGGCGGAGCCGACCGGTGAGCCGCCGGTGGTGCGCGATCTCGCGGCGGCCATCTCGCCGAGCGCGGCGCGGCGACGCAGGTCGGGGGCGGTGGGCTCGCCGCCGGCACGAGCGCAGGTCATGGGCGCCACATCTGTGACTCAGGTCACAACGGGATGCCCCGCGCGCACGGCCACCACCTGGGAATCGGGACGACTCAGTGACCGTTCAGGTAGGATGAGATAATTGCCGTGGGCACCGATTCGGTCACTTGCTGACCGACGCCGGTCCCCGACGCGCGTGCGGCCCGGTCCGGCTCGGCGAATTCGCCCCTGACCGCGTGGCCCGCGCCACACCGATCGCGCCCTGAGGACCTGAGGGGCGCACCACGAGAGGGCACCCCCAGATCCATATGAGCGAGCAGATTTCCGGCCAGCCACTGGCCCCCACCGCTCCGGTCCCCCCGGAGGCACCCACGTTCGCCGCGCTCGGCGCGCGGCAGGAGACCGTCGAGGCGCTGGCCGCCGCCGGCATCACCCGCGCCTTCGCCATCCAGGAGTACGCGCTGCCGATCGCGCTGCGCGGCGTCGACCTGATCGGTCAGGCGCCGACCGGCACCGGCAAGACGCTCGGCTTCGGCATCCCGCTGCTGGAGCGGGTCTTCGCCCCGTCCGAGGGCAGCGACGGCGTCCCGCAGGCGCTGGTCGTCGTACCCACCCGTGAGCTGGGCATCCAGGTCGCCAAGGACCTCGACGCCGCCGGCCGCACCCGGGGCGTCCGGGTGCTGCCGATCTACGGCGGCGTGGCGTACGAGCCGCAGATCGAGGCGCTGCGCAAGGGCGTCGAGGTCCTGGTCGGCACCCCGGGCCGCCTGCTGGACCTGCAGAAGCAGAAGCACCTGCGCCTCGACCGGGTCCGCGCGCTCGTCCTCGACGAGGCCGACCGCATGCTCGACCTGGGCTTCCTGGACGACGTCGAGAAGATTCTGGCGATGCTGCCGGAGGACCGGCAGACCATGCTGTTCTCGGCCACCATGCCGGACCCGATCGTCGCGCTGTCCCGGCGCTTCCTGCGCCGCCCGGTGACCATCCACGCCGGGCACACCGCCGAGACCGGCCCCTCGCCGCAGACCAAGCAGCTCGCGTACCGCACGCACTCGATGAACAAGGTCGAGATCGTGGCGCGCATCCTTCAGGCCGAGGGCCGCGGGCTGACCATGATCTTCACCCGTACCAAGCGGGCCGCCGACCGGGTCGCCGAGGATCTCGACTTCCGTGGCTTCGCCGTCGCCGCCGTGCACGGTGACCTCGGGCAGGGCGCGCGCGAGCGGGCGCTGCGGGCGTTCCGGGCCGGCAAGATCGACACGCTCGTCGCCACCGACGTCGCGGCCCGGGGCATCGACGTCACCGGCGTCACGCACGTGATCAATTACGACTGCCCGGAGGACCAGGACACCTACACCCACCGCATCGGCCGTACCGGCCGGGCCGGGGCCACGGGTGTCGCTGTGACCTTCGTCGACTGGGACGACATGCCTCGCTGGCGGATCGTCGACAAGACGCTCGGGCTGGACATGCCCGAGCCGCCGGAGACGTACCACACCTCCGCGCACCTCTACACGGACCTGGACATCCCGACGGAGGTCAGCAGCACGCTGCCGACCGCCGAGCGCACCCGCGCCGGCCTGTCCGCCGAGGTCGAGGAGGACCTGGGCGGCGGTGGCCGGTCGCGCCGGGGCGCGCGACGCGGCGACAGCCGGGGTCGCGACCGCGGCGAGGGCCCGGACCGCGACCGTGACCGCGGCCGTGGCCGGGGCGGCGAGGGCGGTTCGTCCGCCGGTTCGTCCGCCCCGCAGGCCGACGCCGGGGACGACGAGACCTCGCGTACGCCGCGTCGGCGGCGCCGTCGCCGGGCCGGCGAGACGACGGCCGGTGAGCCGACCGCGGTGATCGGCACCGAGGGCGCGACCGAGACCGCCGCTGACGCACCGCAGCCCGCGGAGGGCGAGGCGGCGAGCAAGCCGCGTCGCCGGCGTCGGCGCCGTGGCGGCGGCACCGGCGTGCCCGCCGAGGCGACGAACGCCGACTGACGAACGCAACGGAAACGGCCTCCCGGACCCCGGTCCCGGGAGGCCGTCCCCGTCCCGGCACCGTCCGGATCATCCGACGATCATGAAGTTGACGGCGCGACACGCCGTGCGCGCCACCGGCCAACTTCATGATCGCCGGGCTGTCGGCGGGTGGGGCGAGGGCCAGGAGAGGTAGGTACAGATGGCTGAGGCGTTGGAGTCGGCGCTGGCTGAGGTGCGGGCGCTGCTGCTCGCGCCGGGGCTGACCCGCGCGGTCGCCGCCGGGCGCCGCCGTGGGCAGCGTCCCTCGGTGGCCCGCGCGGAACTGCGCCCGGTCACGCTGAAGGCCGGCCCCCGGTTGCAGATCGCCGTCACCGACGGCTCACGACCGCACACCCGCAACGTGGCGCCTGGCACGGAGGCCGGCGGGGCGGTCGACGAGCTGCTCGCCGAGCCGTTCGGCAACTGGCACGTCGAGACCGCCGACACCACGCTCCAGCTCCGGGTCACCAAGTCCGGCGAGGCGCAGGTGCACCGCGCGGCGGCCAGCCGTCCGGCCGCCGAGCCGGGCGGGCACGACCGGGCCAAGGAATGGCTGCTCGACCCCGGTGATCCCCTGTTCCGCGAGATCGGCGGCTCGGCGGCCAAGCGCCGCCAGGTCGACGCCTTCCTGCGCGCGCTCGCGGCCACGCTGCCCGACGACCTCACCGGCCCACTGCGGGTGGTGGACCTGGGCTGCGGCAACGCGTACCTGACCTTCGCCGCCTACCGCTACCTCGACCAGCGCGGCCTGGACGTGACACTGGTCGGGGTGGACGTACGCGAGGACCAGCGCCGCCGCAACACCGAGCTGGCCGAGCGCCTGGGCTGGTCCGACCGGGTCGGTTTCGTGGCCGGCACCATCGCCGAGGCGGCAGTCGAACCGGTGCCCGATCTGGTGCTGGCGCTGCACGCCTGCGACACCGCCACCGACGAGGCGCTGGCCCGGGCGGTGCGCTGGGAGGCTCGCTGGGTGCTCGCCGCGCCCTGCTGCCACCACGACCTGGCCGCGCAGTTGCGGGCCGGGCAGGCGCCCGCGCCGTACGAGCTGCTGACCCGGCAGGGCATCCTGCGGGAACGGTTCGCCGACGTGCTCACCGACGCGGTGCGGGCCGCGCTGCTGCGCCTGCACGGCTACCGCGCCGAGGTGGTGGAGTTCGTCGACTCCCAGCACACGCCGCGCAACCTGCTGATCCGGGCGCGGCGGACGGCCGGCGCCCCGACCGACGGGCAGCGGGCCGAGTATCGCGAACTGGTCGACCAGTGGGGCGTCACGCCCCGGCTGGAGACGCTGCTGGCCGAGGCGCGCTGACCGGCGGCCTACCGTCCCAGGTCACCCCGGTTGCGGTCACCCCGGTCCAGCACCGACACCCGCTCGCCGGAACCGCGGTTCGGGGCGTGCTCGACGTCGTGTGCGGCGCTCGGGAACGGCACCACCTTCCCGCGCTGCTCGCCGTTCCCGGCGGCGGCGAAGGCGTTCCACGAGATGTCGACGAGCAGCCGCTTCAGCTCGGCGTGCCGGACGGCGGCGTTGCGCTGCAACGCCATCCGCGCGCCGAGCACCACCGAGACCAGCGTGGTGCAGATCGCGCCGGTCGCGGCGATCAGGTGTACGCCTGTCGCCTCGCCGCCGCGTACCGCCAGCACCAGTAGCCAGAGCCAGAAGCCGAGCGCGAACACCGCGGCCTTGGCAACGAAGAAGAGACTCACCGCGCCAGGGCGATGCGGTACGGAACGGTCCGGCTCGGCCATACTTCTCCTCCATCGCTTCTCAGGGTCCCTCAGCCTGTTGCCCGAAGTGTATTACCCGAACGGCAGTTCGGCATTTGATCGTCCTGCCAGCGTGCCCTCCGGGCCGATCAGGCGGTTACTTCTCACGCCGGGCGGGCTACGCTCGATGGGCGAGCCGGGCCACCGGAGGAAGGGGACAGATCCACCAGGAATGGGTTCTGCAGACGTTTCGCCGCAGATGGCCTTCGCGCGCTTCGTACGCCGGGCCATCGATGCCGCGCGCGAGGAACGCGGCTGGACGGTGACCGACCTCGCCACCCACACCGGCGTGGGCCGTTCCACTGTGTTCCGCTGGCTGGCCGGAGACTGGCAGGACTATCCCGAACTCGCCAAGGTGCGCGGCTTCTGCGCCGCCCTCGACCTGCCGGTGGCGGCGGCGTTCCGCGCGCTGGGCCTGCCCGACGCCGGGCCGGTGCCCCGCCGCCGGGGCGCCGAGGACGGCCCGGTGGAGGCCGATGTGCGGGTCATCCTGGACCGGCTCGCCGACCCGAACGTGCCCGCCGAGGAGAAGCACCACATCCGCGATCTGCTCCGCTATCTGGCCCGCCGCCCGGTCCGCCGGGCCGGCTGACCGCTCAGGCGCGACGGCCTGCGGCTCAGGTCACGGTCAGCGTGAACTCGGCGGTCCGCACCACGCCGCCGACCTGGAAGTCCAGGAACATCCGGTAGCTTCCCGGCCCCGGCGCGGTCAGCCAGAACGTCACGTCATCGCC
This sequence comes from Micromonospora sp. NPDC005686, assembly GCF_042871665.1. Classification (NCBI taxonomy): domain Bacteria; kingdom Bacillati; phylum Actinomycetota; class Actinomycetes; order Micromonosporales; family Micromonosporaceae; genus Micromonospora; species Micromonospora sp. NPDC005686. The sequence goes on along the minus strand of NZ_JBIAIY010000002.1, from coordinate 484,421 downwards.
GTCGCGCACCGGCTCCGGGTGGACGTGCAGGTAGCCGAGATCGCCCTTACGCAACGCAACCAGGTGCCCGTACGCCCCGAGGTACGGCTCCAGCGACGCCGCCGCGCCGTCGGTGCCGGTGACCCGGAACCGCAGTGGCACCGCCTTCCCCACCTCCGGCGTGCCGGTGTAGGCGACGGTGAACCCGTCGACGGTGGCCGACGTGGCGGCGGCGGACAGCGGCCGGGGCTGGTACGCGCCGGACGCGGTCAGGTCGGCGCCGAGCACCACGGCGACCTGGCGGCCGTCGTCGGCGACGGTGGTGAAGTCGGCGTACATCCGCCAGGGGCCCGCCTCCGGCGGCGTGACCGGCACCGACCAGGTGCCGTCGGCGGCCATCGTCGGGTGCAGGTGCCGGTAGCCGCTGAGGTCACGCCGGACCATGATCACGTGCATCGGCTTGTCGTGCACGACGGCGTACCGGGTGACCGCCCGGCGCTGGTCGTCGCGGATCTGGAAGCGCAGCTCACCGGCGCGGCCCGCGACCAGCTCGGTCGACGGCACGAGCGTGTAGCCGGCCGAGGTGATCGACAGCCCGGTCGCGCCGTCGCCGCCGCCCTGGGTGACAGTGGCGCCGTCGTGCGTGTGCGCGCCGGTCCCGGGTGAGTGGGCGTGCGCGCCGCCGTCGGCGCCGGTGGCGACCCCGCCTGTCGTCGCGCCCGCCGGCCGGGCCGGGTCGGCCGGCGCGTTCATCCGCCCGAGGCCGAAACCGAGCAGTACGGCGAGCACCAGGCCGCCCACCACCAGGGCCAGCCGCAGCGTCTCCCGGTCCACCGCCACGGGACCGGCCGCAGCCGCCCCGGCCCGGCCGTCCGTGCCGTCCCCGGACCGAGCCGCGTCCCCGGACCGAGCCGCGTCCCCGGACCGAGCCGCGTCACCGGGCCCTGCCGCGGGAGCGTCGGAACCGGCCCGGGAGTCGTCGGGGACGACGCCGGTGCCGGACGTGACCGACGACGACTCAGGCACCGCCGCCGACCAGCTCGTAACCCGCCTCGTCCACCGCGGCGCGAACGGACTCGACGGACAACGGCGCCTCGCTGGTGACAGTGGCGGTGCCGCTCGTCAGATCGATCCGGACCTCGTCGACGCCGGGCAGCGCGGACAGCTCCTCGGTCACCGCCTTGACGCAGTGTTCGCAGGTCATCCCGGTCACGGTGTACGTCTCGACGACGGGTCGCTGCTCGGTCATGGCCCCACGGTACCGCCGCCCGGACGCAGGCCGGACGACGGTCCGCCGACGGTGGTGACGCTCGCATTCCGCCCGGCCCGGGAACTTTCCACGCGACCGGCGAACCGCGGGGACCGCGCACGGCCGCGACGGGTCAGCCGGCCACCGCGAGCGCCAGCGGCAGCACGTCCGGGGCGCCGGCCCGGCGCAGCAGCCGCGCCACCATCGCCATCGTCCAGCCCGAGTCGACCAGGTCGTCCACCAGCAGCACCGGACCGTCCAGCCCCGGCAGCGCGCCGGCCAGCTCGTCCGGCAGGTGGAAGGCGCCGTGCAGCGCGCGTACCCGCTGGGCGCTGTTGCCGCGCGGCCCGCCGCCGCCCGCCGGACCGGCCGGGACGACCTGGCCGAGCAGCGGCAGCCGGCCCACGGCGGCGATCCGCTCGGCCAGCGAGCCCACCAGCAGCGGTCGCGTCCGGGAGCCGACCGCGACCACGCCCGCCGGCCGCCGGGGCCACGGGTCGTCGCCGTGCGCCCACGCCTTCAGCACCTCGACCACCGCGGCCACCACGTCGTCGGGCACCGGGCCGTCCGGCGCCTCCGGCCCGACCAGCCCACGCAGCCGCCCGCCCCACCCCAGGTCGGACAGGCGTCCCACGGCCCGGCCGGCCAGCGCCTGCTCCGCCGGGGGAATGCGGCCCTTCAGGGGTACGCCGACCGCCTCCAACCCGGTCGGCCAGAGCTTCTTCGGCGGGATCGGCACGCCGGGACGCCCGAGGAAGGTCTGCGCGGCGGTCAGCGCCGGCTCGGAGACGGCGGCGTCGAACAGCGGGCCGGCGCAGTTGTCGCACCGCCCGCAGTCCTGCGCACCGGTGTCGTCCAGCCCTTCCCGCAGGTAACGCATCCGGCAGCCGGACGTCGAGGCGTACTCCCGCATGGCCCGCTGCTCGGCGGCGCGCGCGTCGGCGACGCGCCGCAACCGGGCCTCGTCGTAGACCCACGGCTCGCCGGTGGCGAGCCAGCCGCCGCGCACCCGGCGGACCGCGCCGTCCACGTCGAGCACCTTGAGCATCAGCTCCAGCCGGGTCCGGCGCAGGTCGACCACCGGTTCCAGGGCCTGCGTGGAGATCGGCCGCGCGGTGTCCAGCGCGGCGAGCACGGCGCGGACCTGCTCCTCGGGCGGGAAGGCGAGCGAGGCGAAGTACCGCCAGATCGCCGCGTCCTCCACGCCGGGCAGCAGCAGCACCTCGGCGTGCTCGACGGCCCGGCCCGCGCGGCCGACCTGCTGGTAGTAGGCGATCGGCGAGGGCGGCGCACCCAGGTGCACCACGAAGCCGAGGTCGGGCTTGTCGAAGCCCATGCCGAGCGCGCTCGTGGCGACCAGCGCCTTGATCTTGTTGTCCAGCAGGTCCTGCTCGGCGGCCCGCCGGTCGGCGTCCTCGGCCTGCCCCGTGTAGGAGGCGACCGGCCAGCCCCGGCCGCGCAGGAACTCGGCCGTCTCGGTGGCCGCCGCCACGGTGAGCGTGTAGACGATCCCCGAGCCGGGGAGCCGGTCCAGGTGGTCGGCCAGCCAGGCCAGGCGGTGGGCCGGACTCGGCAGATCGAGTACGCCGAGGCGCAGCGACTCCCGGTCGAGTGTGCCCCGCAGCACCAGCGCGTCACCCAACTGCTCGGCCACATCCTGCGTGACCCGGGCGTTGGCGGTGGCGGTGGTGGCGAGCACCGGCGTGCGCTCGGGCAAGTTGGCCAGGAACGTGCGCAGCCGCCGGTAGTCGGGACGGAAGTCGTGTCCCCAGTCGGAGACGCAGTGCGCCTCGTCCACCACGAGCAGCCCGGTGGTGGCCGCCAGCTTCGGCAGCACACCGTCGCGGAAGTCCGGGTTGTTCAGGCGCTCCGGGCTGATCAGCAGCACGTCGACCGCCCCGGCGTGGATCTCGGCGGTGATCTCGTCCCACTCGTCGAGGTTCGCCGAGTTGATGGTGCGCGCCCGGATGCCGGCCCGGGCGGCGGACTCGACCTGGTTGCGCATCAGCGCCAGCAGCGGCGAGACGATCACCGTCGGCCCGTGCTCGCCGTTCTCACGCAGCAGCGCGGTGGCCACGAAGTAGACGGCCGACTTGCCCCAGCCGGTGCGCTGCACGCAGAGCACCCGCCGCCGGTCGACAACGAGCGCCTCGATTGCTCGCCACTGGTCCTCGCGCAGCCGGGCGTGGTCACCCGCCAGCCGCCGCAGCACCGCCTCGGCGCGCTCCCGGACGGCCATCCGATCCTGACTCATCCGGCATTTCTACCAGGGACGGCCGACGCCACCGGCGGACCGGGCGGCGGCGTGGGCGGCGAAGCGGGCGCCGGTGCGGGCGGCAGGAAGATCAGCAGCTCGCGCAACGAGTCCGTCGCCGCCGCCGGCAGCAGGCACCGCGAGGCCAGCTCCTCCATCGACGTGTACGGGCCCCGCATCCGCCGGTCGACCACCACGTGCTGTGCCTGCGACCGGGTCAGTCCCGGCAGCCCGGCGATCACCGGATCCGGCACCGAGTTGATGTCCACCAGTCCGCCGTCGTCGTACGCGCGGGGCAGGTCGGGACGCCCGATGCGCAGGTCGTTGCGGGCCGACGGGTACTGGTAGAGCAGGTAACGGGCGTACTCCCGGCGCAGCCGGTTGCGGTCGGCGTACGGCCGCCCGCGCCAGAGGCCACGCACCCAGGCGAGCAGCCGACCGTTGAGCAGCACCACGTGCGGGACGCCCGCCACCCAGGCGCTCAGCCAGATCGCGATCATGGTGCCCTCGGGCGCGGTGACCTCCTCCGACTCGCTGCCACCGACGACCACCAGGAACGTCACGGCCACGGTCAGGTAGCAGACCGCGGCGACGACGCTGCCCCAGCCGCGTCGCCAGAAGCCGTACAGCAGCACCACCAGCCAGGTGAGCATGCCGAACGAGAACAGGGCGGTGAGCGCGCCACCCACCGTCGCGGCGACGCTCAGCCACCCGGGCACACCGGTGGGACGCCTGGACTGCGGGACGGCGCCGAACAGCGGTGCGACAGGGGGCGAGACCCAGGCCGGCAGGCCGGTCGGCGACTCGGCTGAGGGTGCCGGGGGGAGCGGACCGCCCGGCTGCGCCGAGACGGTGAACTGCACCGGAACGGTGAGCTGAGCCGGAACGGTGAGCTGGGCCGGTGCGCCCGCCGGGTGATCGGCGGCGGCCGGAGGCGGCTCCGGGCCGCCCGACCACCGCCCGCCCGGTCCGGCCCGCTCCGGACGCGCCAGAAGGTCCGGGTCGGCGCGCAGGATCCGCCGGTGCAGATCCTGAAGCGGTTCGCCCGGCTCGATGCCGTACTCGTCGCGGAGCAGCCCCGCGTAGTCGCGGTAGGCGGCCAGCGCCTCGGCCTGCCGCCCGCTGCGGTGCAGCGCCAGCATGAGCTGCTGACGCAGCCGCTCCCGGACCGGGAACTCGGCGACCAGCTCGACCAGGCGGCCGACCAGCTCGCCGTGCCGGCCGGCGGCCAGTTCCAGGTCGGTACGCGTCTCCAGCGCGACCGCGCGCAGCTCCACCAGCCGGTGCCGGGCCGCGTCGAAGTACGGCCCGGCGAACCCGGTGAACGGCTCCCCCTGCCACAGGTCCAGCGCGGCGCTCACCTCGGCGAGCGCCTCCTCCGTACGGCCGGGCGCCTGCGCCGCCCGGGCACGCCGCACGCCGCGCTCGAAGCGCACCACGTCCACCGCCTCGGGCGGCACGCGCAACAGGTAGCCGGCGTCGGTGAGGGTGAGCACCCGGGCCGGGGTACGCGGTGAGCGGTCGGGTTCCAGCACCCGGCGCAGACCGGCCACGTACTTCTGCACCACGTTGAGGCCGTTCACCGGCGCCTCGTCCGGCCAGACCGCCTCGACGATCTGCCCGGTCGGGACGGGACGGCCGGCGGCGAGCAGCAGCACGGCCAGCACCGCCCGCTGCTTGGCCGGGCCAAGATCGAGCGGACGGTCGGCATACCACGCCCGCTGCGGGCCGAGGAGTTCGAAGCGCAGCGCCTCTGACATGCGAGTTTCCGCCCCCGTACCAGCTGCTGCCGCCCACTGTGGCCGACGGCAGTCGGACGGCAGCATATCGGCAGCGAGGCCGCCGTGACGTCTGGCGATACTTACCCGGCAACAACCACCTGGGAAAGTGAGTCGAACACCATGACGCAGCGATTCGGATCCGTCGTGAGCCTCCGGCGGATCGCGGCTCTCGCGACGGCAGTGCTGGCCACCACCGTCCTGTCCGCGGGGTGCGGGACGGGGGACGCCACCGAGAGCGCCGGACCGGCGCCGAGCCCGTCGGCCGACCCGAAGGCCACGCTGCTGGCCGCCGTGCCGGACGAGAACGACCCGGCCTTCCGGTTCACCACCATCGAGGGCGCGGACAAGTTCGACGGGGTGGTCGACCCGGCGGCGCACGGCCTTGAGCTGTCCGTGTCGGAGAAGAGCAAGGACCCGGAGTTCACCATGGGGATGACCTTCCGCGTGATCGAGGAGGACATCTGGATGCGGGTCAAGATCACCGGAATGGCCGGCCTGCAGGACATGATGAAGCTGCCGAAGCGCTGGATGCTCCTGGACCGCACCAAGCTCGACGAAGCCTCCGACGTGCCGGTCTACCAGAACGCCGACCCGGCCAACATGGCCGCGGTCATCCGGACCGCGGAGACGGTCGAGGACCAGGGCGACGGGAAGTACACCGGGCTCGCCGACCTGACCGCGAACGCCGACATCCGCGAGAGCTTCACCACAGTGGATGTGGACGCGCTCGGTGACGCGGCCAAGAAGGTGCCGTTCACGGCAGTGGTCGGGCCGGACGGGAACCTCACCTCGCTGACCCTGAACGTGCCGGCCGCGGGCAAGAAGAAGGCGATGAAGCTGGTCGCCAAGTACTACGACTTCGGCAAGGCGCCGAAGATCAGCGCGCCGACCGGCGCGCAGGTGCAGAAGGCGCCGGCGACGGCGTACGAGATGCTCAACGGCTGACGACGACGGACGAGGGCGGTGGCCACACGGGGGGCCGCCGCCCCTTCGGCGTGTCAGCGGCCGAGCACCGAGCCGCCGTTGACGCCGAGCACCTGCCCGGTGACGTACCCGGCGGACGGGCCGACCAGGTAACGGACGGCCGCCGCGATGTCGTCCGGCACACCGGCCCGGCCGACGAGCGTGGCGGCGACCCGTTTGGCGTGCCCCTCCGGCGTCATCCGGTCGCCGAAGAACTCGGTCTCGGCCACGTAGCCGGGGCTGACCACGTTCACAGTGATCTGTTCCGGGCCGAGCTGGGCGGCGAGGTCGTACGCCCAGCCGTGCAGCGCGGCCTTCGCGGCCGAGTACGGCCCGGCGCCACCGCGCTGCGCGGCGATCGAGCTGAGCAGGACCACCCGGCCGCCGGGACGGCGCAGGGCGGGCAGCAGCGCCTCGGTGAGCAGCACGGCGGTCAGCACGTTGGCGTCCAGGTTGGCCCGCCACCAGTCCGCCACCCCGCCGAGCGAGTCGGTCGCCCCGCCGAGGTAGCCCCCGGCGTTGTTGACCACGGCGTCCACCGCGCGCTCCCCCACGGCCTCCACCACCGCACCGACCTGCCCCGGTTCGGTCAGATCGGCAGCGACAGCGGTGACCGCCCCGTCCCGCCCGCTCTCGTCACAGATCCGCCGCGCAGCCGATTCGAGCACGCCGGCCCGCCGCCCCACGACAAGAACGTCGAACCCGTCCCCGACGAGCCCATGCGCCACAGCAGCCCCGATCCCGGTCCCACCCCCACTGACAACCGCAAGCCGCCGATCCCCCATGAGGTCTCCCCTTCCCGCGTCCCGTCCCGGCCCTACCCCGGGCGATCATGAAGTTAGCGCCATCGGGCACGGCGTGTCGCGGCGTTAACTTCATGATCGCCGGGGCAGGGGTGGGGCAGAGGCGGGAGGGGTCAGCGGGGGCGGCGGAGGGCGGTCAGGAGGGGGGTCAGGCGGGAGCGCAGGCTGGCCAGGCCGCCGGGGAAGAAGTAGACGGCCAGGATGAAGACGGTGCCCAGGACGAACAGCGGCTGGCTCAGCGGCTGGCTGAGGAACGCGGGCAGGCTGTTCACCGCGTCGCTGCTGCCGAACGCGGTGAGCCGGTGATCCAGGTACATGTAGAGGACACCGCCCAGCACCGGCCCCCACCGCGTGCCGGGTCCGCCGAGCACCACCATGACCAGCAGCGACAGCGTCAGCTCCGACGAGGTGATGTGCGGGCTGGCGCCGCCGACGATCAGCACGTACACCACCCCACCGGCGGACGCGAGACCACCGGCGAGCGTGAACGCGACCAGCTTGAACCGGTACGGATCGAGCCCGAGCACCCCGATGCGCCGCTCGTCGTCGCGCAGCCCGGCCAGCACCCGCCCGGTCGGCGAGGCGCTGACCCGGTGCACCACGAGGACCACGATCACCAGGTACGCCAGCGCCAGCCAGTACAGGTTCACCGTGTTCGTCACGCCCACCAGCGCAGACGGCAGCCCGGACACGTCCAGCGGCAGCCCTTCCTCGCCGCCGGTGAGGCCGCCGAAGTCGCGGGCCACCAGGATCGCCCCGACCTGCGCGAACGCCAGCGTCACCATGGCGAACGCGATGCCCACGGTACGCAGGGCCACCGCGCCGAGCAGCGCGGCGAGCGTGGTGCCGCCGGTCACCGTCAGCACGCCGGCCTGCCACAGCGGCAGCCCGGCCTTGGTGACCAGGATGTCCGTGCCGTACACCCCGGCGGCGAAGTAGAGCGCGTGGCCGAAGGAGAGCATCCCGGTACGCCCGAACAGCAGGTCGTAGCCGGCCGCGAGCCCACCGAAGACCAGGCAGATGGCGAGCAGTTGCAGCGTGCCCGGCGAGTTCAGCGGCCCCTCGAAGATCCCGGGCAGGTGCAGTGTGGAGTACGGCAGGATCGCCGCCACCACCAGCGCCACCAGCGGCAGGTACGGGCGCAGTCCGTGCCAGCGGGCGTGGCCGGGGGTCAGCTCGTCCGGCACCGCCGCCGGGGGTGCCGGCGCATCGGCGCTCTTGACCTCGGTCATGCGTGAGCCACCTTTCCGGCCAGGCCCTGCGGACGCAGCAGCAGCACCACGGCGAGCAGACCGACCACGCACAGGTCGCCCAGGCCGGACGTGCCGTAGTAGTTGACGAACTGTTGCAGCAGCCCCACCGCGACCGCCGCGTACGCGGACCCGACCACCGAGCCCATCCCGCCGATCACCACCACGATGAAGGCGAAGATCAGCAGCGAGCCGCCCTGCCCCGGCGAGACCGTGCCGAAGTAGACGCCGCCGAGCGCACCGGCCAGCGCGGCGGCGGCCCCGCCGATCGCGAAGACCAGCGTGAACGCCTTGCGCACGTCGATGCCGAGCGCGGTGACCATCTCCCGGTTCTCCACGCCGGCCCGGATGATCAGGCCGTACCGGGTCCAGCGCAGGAACGCCAGCAGCGCGCCGAGCACCACCGCGGCGGCGACGATCAGCAGCAGTCCGGCGTTCGGCACCTGGGCGCCGAGCACCGATGTGACGCCCCGGCTCCAGTCCGGGCGCGGGAACGGTCGCGGATCGGCGCCCCAGGTGGCCTGGAGCAGCGCCACACCGGCCAGCGACAGGCCGACGGTGACCAGCACCTGTTCGATGGTGCGGGAGTAGAGCGGCCGGATCAGCACCAGCTCCACCAGCACCGCGACGAGCGAACCGGCCAGCACGCCGAAGACGACTGCCAGCACGAACCCGAGCCCGTCCGGCCCGGCGCCGGGCAGGTTGCCCGCCGCCCACCACGTCGCGTACGCGCCCACGCCGAGGAACAGCCCGTGCGCGAAGTTGAGCACGTCGGCGAGGCCGAACACCAGGGACAGGCCGGAGGCGACCAGGAAGTACAGCGCCGCCAGTCCCAGCCCGGTCAGCGTCAGCAGGACCACTGTGTTCACGCTGTGCCACCTTTCGTTCGCGACTGCGGGGCTCGCAAACCCGGCTCACTCCTCGCGCTCACCGATGCACCTCCGCCGAACCGACACCGAGCAGCGACTTGGTCAGCGCCGTCTCCAGCAGCAACTCCTGGGCGTCGCCGGTCCAGGCGACCTTCCCGGCGGAGAGCACCACCGCGTCGGTCGCCAGCCGCCGTACCACCGCCAGGTTCTGCTCGACGAGCAGCACCGGCACGGATTCCGCCACCCGTTCCAGCACCTCGGCCACCTCGGTCACCACCTTCGGCGCCAGCCCTTTCGTCGGCTCGTCGACCAGCAGCAGCCGGTTGTCGTTCAGCAGCACCCGGCCGATCGCGAGCATCTGCTGCTGCCCGCCCGACAGCGAGCCGGCCCGTTGCCGTCCGCGCCGCTCCAGCTCCGGGAAGAGCGCGAAGACCTTGTCGTACGCGGGCGCGACGCCCCGCCGTTCGGCGAGCCGCAGGTTCTCCGCGACGGTGAGCGCGGCGAAGACGCAGCGGTCCTCCGGCACGTAGCCGAGGCCGTCGCGGACCAGCCGGTGGGTGGGGCGGGCGAGCAGGCTCCGCGCGCCCATCCGCACGGTCCCGCGCACCTCGCCGCCGCGCGGCGTCAGCCCGACGATCGCGCGCAGCGTGGTGGTCTTGCCGACGCCGTTGCGGCCGAGCAGCACCGTGACGCCGGTGGGCGCGACCTCGAACGACACCCCTTGGAGGATGTGCAGTCCGGCGATCCGCACGGACAGGCCCTCGACGGACAGGACAGGTTCCACCATCAGAGGGCCTCCCCCAGGTACGCCTCCTGCACGGTGGCGTTCGCCATCACCGTCTCCGGGGTGTCGCACGCCAGCAGCGCGCCGTGGTGCATCACGGCGATCCGGTCGGCCAGCTCCAGGATCACGTCCATGTGGTGTTCCACCATGAGCACCGCCCGGCCGCTGTCGCCGGTCAACGACTTGATCACGCTGACCAGCTCGGGCACGTCCTCGGCGCTCACCCCGGCCATCGGCTCGTCCAGGAGCATCACCCGGGGTTCACCGGCGAGCAGCAGCGCGATCTCCAGCTTGCGCTTCTCGCCGTGGGCCAGGGTGCCGGCGAGCGCCGTACCCCTGTGGTGCAGGCCGACCCGGTCGAGCGCCGCGTCGGCGGCGGCGGCCACCTCCCGGTCGGCCGCCGCCCGCCGCCACAGCTTCATCGAGCCACCCCGGTGTGCCTGTACGGCGAGCCGGACGTTCTCCCGCACGGTCAGCGAGCCGAAGACCGAGGACGCCTGGAAGGTACGCCCCAGGCCGAGCCGGGCCCGCCGGTGCGGCGCAAGCGCGGTGATGTCCGCGCCGTCCAGCAGGACCGTGCCCTCGGTGGGCCGGCGCAGGCCGGTGATCAGGTTGAACAGGGAGGTCTTGCCGGCGCCGTTGGGCCCGATCACGCCGAGGAACTCCCCCGGCGCCAGATCGAGGTAGACGGAGTCGACGATGGCGACCTCACCGATCCGCCAGGTCAGACCGCGGGTGGCGAGCACCTCCTCAGCCCTTCATCTGCGCGACCGGCGGCGCGCTCTCGTCACCGGTGAGCGACTTCTGCGCGGTCGCCGTGAAGGTGGTGCCGCTGCCGGAGAGCTTGGCCTGGTACATCGGCTGGAGCAGGGCGTGGTCCTCGGCGCGGATCTTCATGGTGCCCTTGACGCCCTCGAACTCCCAGCCCTCCAGCGCCTTGACCATCTTCTCCACGTCGTCGCCGCCCTCCTGCACGGCCCGGACGACCATCTGCGCGGCGGCGAACCCGTCCGGGTGGAACAGGTCGAGCGTGCCGCCCGGCACCTTCGCCTTCGCGGCCTTGGCGGCCTCGGTGTCGCTGGCCCCGTCGAAGTAGTGCGACAGGAACGAGATCTTGCTGCCGGCCGCGCCGAACGTCGGCCAGGAGGCGCGGATGTCCAGGCCGGTGACGACAGTGGTGGACGCGAGGACGCCCTGCTGGTCGAGCGTCTGCCACATGGCGCCGGCGGTGGTGCCGGCCCAGGCGACGAAGAGCAGGTCCGGCTTGGCGGCCTTGATCTGGCTGGCGAACGGCGTGAACTCGGTGGCGCTGGCCGGGGCCCGGACGCTGCTCACGTTCGCGCCGGCGCCGCCGATGACGGCCTTGACGGCGGCCTCGTTCGCGTCGCCGAACGCGCCGTCCTGCGCGAACACGACAACCTTCCTGCCGCCCGCGTCGCCGATGAACGACCGGGCGGTCACCACGTCCTGCCAGGACTGGCGGCCGGAACGGAACGTGTACTTGTTCGCGCCCGTCACCGCGTCGGTGGCGGCCGGGCCGGAGATGAACAGCACCTTGTTCTGCGCGGCGATCGGCGCCACCTGGAGCGCCACCCCGGACGAGGTGGACCCGGCGATGATCTTCGTACCCTTGCCGATCAGGTCCTTCGCGGCGGACACGGCCTTGGCCGGGTCGCCCGCGTCGTCGGCCTCGGTCACCTCGATCGTGCGGTCACCGACCTTGCCGGTGCCCTTGGTGGCGAAGTCGAGGCCGGCCTTGAAACCCTCGATGTACTGCTTGCCGTAGCTGGCGAGCGGCCCGGACTGGGAGTAGACCAGACCGACCTTGACCGGGGCGGCGTCGCCGCCGCCGGATGCGGTGTCCTGCGGGCTGCCACAGGCGGTGGCGGCCAGAGCGACCGCCACCGAGGTGGCTGCGGTAAGGAACACCCGTCGCGTGTGCCGGATCGTCATAGCGACTCCAGGTGAGGACAGGGGGAATGTCAGTTGTCGGCTCACGCTAGAAGTGACGTCACCCACGGGCTATGTGGTCGGCGCACACAAGTACCCGTGACGGGATGGCCGCTCGTTACAACGCCGGACATCGCCACGTAACCGCGCCGACCCCGGATGGCCGCACTCACCACGCACACACCGCCGGCGGTGTCGGCCCACGCCATCGCGCCCCGGTCACCGCCCGCCGCACGCCCCGTCATGGTCGGCCGCCCGCGCGAACCCCCGCGCGCCGTCGAGGTCGGCCGCGAGCACCGGCAGGTGTACGACGAACCGCTCCCGGCTCACCGCTGCGCGCCCGGCGTGAACCGGGACTGCCAACTCTTGAGCGCCGCCTTGATGCGCGTGTTCTCCTCGGCGTACCGGGACGCGTCGCGCCGGGCCAGCGCCAGGTCACCCGCCACCCGGTAGAGGAAGGCGTGCACCTCCGCCGGGTCGAGCCCGCGCCGCACCGTGCGGAACCGCCGCTCGCGGACCTGTCCGACGCTCAGCGGCCGGCACGACTCCGAGCGGTACCAGCCCTCGTTCGGCGGCCTCCCGGGGCGGCTTCGCCGCGCCGACTGGAACAGGTTGAGCACGTTTCGCACGCCGATCCTCCTCACCGAGCCGTGGAGGCGACCCGCCCGCAGACAGGGGACGCGGGCGGGTCGCCGGCACCGAGACCGCAGCCCGTTCGGCGGTACGACCCCGGAGCCCAATCCGGGTCCGACTCCCGAGGTTTGCCGAACCAACCGGAGCCGGACGCGACTCAACCTACACCAGTATCTGGTTATGCGCGAGCCTCCACTCTCGACGCGCTGGGCGACTTGTTGCAGTTACTTGTGCAGGTAGGGCAGGATCGGATTCGCCGAACCAACCGGAGTCCCCACCATGCCCACAGCAGAAGCACCGTTCCGCCGTATCGCCAACGACATCGCCGCGAAGATCAAGAGTGGCGAACTGAAGCCGGGCGACCGGCTGCCCTCCACGCGCGAGTTGGCCGAGACCTACGGCGTCCACATGAACACCGCATACCGCGCGATGTCACTGCTGCACGATCGCGAGCTGATCACCGGCCAGCCCGGCCGCGGCACGTATGTAGCCGAGCCGCCTACCCGCTAGGCCTCGCACCGGATCTTGAATCTCGCACCACCGGGGCAGCCGACCACCGTTTAGTCAGATCATGGACTCCGTCCCGCCGCCTTGCGCATCCGGCCAAGGACATCACGGCTGCTCACTGGGCATGCTTGGCGGTTCGAGCACCCTCGAGCGACCAAAGCACGGCCCACGAGAGCAGTTACGTAGCGCTATCTTCGCATCACTGAAAGCGAGTGCTGCGGGGAGGGCTCTTGTCCGCAAACGACGAATTCTTCCGCTCCAAGAAGGCAGCCGCCGTCCTCAAGCACGGCATCCTCAAGCGCTATCCAGTGGTGTTCGCGTCCAAGACGGGCCAGGGCAACCCGATCGTCTTCCTGGACGGCTACGCCGGCAGGGGCGAGTACGACGGCGGGGAGCCGGGTTCACCCCTGCTCCTGTCCCGGTGTGCCGAGTTCGTTCAGGGCTTCCGCGACGTACTGGGATTCTTTGTAGAGCAAGACCCGGACAGCTACGCGAACCTGGAGCAGGTCCTCCGCGAGAAGGGTGGCCCGGTCCAACGTGAACTGCGTCAGGGCAGCCTCGACCAGCACCTCCCCGAGTTGTTGGCTCGGGCCAAGGGCGCCTCACTCTTCGCCTTTCTCGATCCCTTCGGCCCAGCCCTCGACTTCGACCTGATTCGCACCCGGCTGCTCGGTCGGCCCAGTTGGCCCCCCACCGAGGTATTGCTCCATTTCAGCGTCTCCACGGTGGCGCGCATGGGGCGTGCCGTCCACGTCGCAGGTCAAAGGCCGGGCGGCCTGTCGGGGAGCGAGCAGAAGACCGCCGCGCGACTGGATCGGTTCCTCGGCGGGGCTTGGTGGCGCAGCTACTTCGCCCAGGTGTCCGACTCGCAAGATGACGAGCGCGCCACGGACGTCGCATTGCGGGTCGCGGACAGGTACGCCCGAAACCTCGCCGAGGGATCGGACTATCAGGCGGTGCGGATGCCCGTGCGGCCACGGCCCGGCCTCGCGCCGAAGTACGTCCTCACCCTGTTCACAAGGCACGGCGAAGGAGCCTGGCATTTTGCCGACACCCTGGGTAAGGCCGGCGTCGAGTGGGAGGAGGCCTGGGTGAAGGAACAGCTACGCCGAAACGATCACCTGGCTGACACCTTGTTCGGCGACGGCCCCGTCTTCGATGCCGAGCAGTACAAGGCCGAGAACGCCCAGCGCTGGTCCGGGACGATCGAGCGGAACCTCATGAAACTGCTGGAACGGCATAGGTCTTGCAAGATCGTTGATCACGTGCCTGAGGTCTACGGTGAGGTGCTCGGACAGGCCTGGGCCCCTCACGTGCGGCAAGCCGTCAAGGCGCTGTACCGGCGAGAACAGATCAGCTGCCCTGGCACGGGCGACTTTTGGAAAGAAGTCGTCTGGCGCCCGTGACGTGGTGGCCCGGCCTCTGCGCCCCTAGGCTGACGCGAGCGTGCGGGGCAATGGCATCTCATCCCAGGTGCGGCCGTCCAGCAACCGACCCCCAACCTTCGGCGTGCGCCCGCCCCATTGCTTGAAGAAGAAGGCAGTGCCGGCGGACCTGCATTGGTCCCGTAGGTCACGGACCCACGCCGGATCCATCGGGCGGCAGCCCTGCCCGGACTCTCCTCCTGCGATCAACCAGTCGATGCCGTCGAGATCTAGGTTTGACAACGGACCGAGCAACGGCTCCGCCGAGATAAAGCGCACCGCAGCCGGCACCTCCCGCAGCTGATCGACTCGCTCTCGGTACGTGCCGTTCTCGACGCTCACACCCATCCAGACATTCGCCGGCCAGTCGAGGTGGTGGCTGACCTTCGCCAGTCGCGCAGCGCGCTTGGTGAGCACCTGGAAGGTGTGCCGTGGCGTCTCGCGCATCACGGCGAACACCTGTTGCACATAGTCGAGGGGGACCCGGGCATGAAAAAGGTCTGACATGGAATTGACGAAAACGGTGCGCGGGTCACGCCAGCGGCGAGGAATGTCCAGGGCATCGGCGTGCAGGGCGACACCGAACCCGGGACCAGAGGTGCGCGGATCGCCGTCGGTCTGGTATTTCGTGGAGCCCATGGCCTTGAGGCGCTTCGCGAGCGTCAACGCGTAACAGTTGTCGCAGCCGTCGGAGATGCGGTCACAACCGGTGGTGGGATTCCAGGTTGCTTCCGTCCATTCGATGGCGCTCTTGTCGGCCATGCGCCCTCCTTCCGGTCGCGAAGTGCCCATCCTGTCGAACATCCGTACGCATGGGAAGGGCGCGGCAGCTTTCCGACCGATCTCTCGCCTTCATTGTGCTGAACGAATTCCCGGTGGCCGGGTCGCGGGGGCGCTGGGCGTGATTGCCGAGAGGAGAAGCAGTGAGGGTGCCCGGACACTTCCGGACACCCTCACCCCTTCGAGTCACCGGATCAGCGAATCTCCCGCACGGACGCGGTGGTCAGCGGCCGGCTCGGGCGGCCACCGCCGTGTCGGGGTGGTCGCTGAACACGCCGTCCAGACCCAGGTCGAGGAACAGCTCGTACTCGGACGTGATGTCACCACGCGCGTTCGGGTCGGTGCCGATGCGGAAGTCCACCGGCAGGAACTGGTTCTCGGCCCGGAACGTCCACGCGTGCACCGCGAGCTTCTGCCGGTGCGCGTCGCGGATCACCGGGGTCGGCGCGAGCAGCCGGCCGGCGGAGTCGCGGGGCACGATCAGGTTCTTGTTCAGGCCGACGCCGTCGGCGTACCGGGAGATCCAGGCCAGTCCGGCGGGCGTGGCCAGGTCCGCGTAGGTCCGCTTGTCGCCCCCCGCGACGAAGTCGTAGGGGGCGCCGGTCGCGTCCATGAGCTGCACCAGCCGCACGTCGATCATCTTGTCGAGCTTGCGCAGGTTGGCGGTCTCGAAGCTCTGCACGAACACCGGGTCGGCGCGGTGGGTGAGCCGGTTGCGGCGCAGCACCGCGACCAGCGGCTCCTCCAGCGGGCGGCCGATCGCCGCGAAGTAGCTCGGGTGCTTGGTCTCCGGGTAGACCCCGATGGTCCGGCCCCGCGCCTTCGACTCGGCCCGCGCCAGGTCGATGACCTCCTGGAACGTCGGGATCTCGAACCTGCCGTCGAACGCGGTGTTGGCGACCCGCACCTGCGGCAGGCGTTCCTTGGCCCGCAGCGTCTTCAGCTCGGCCAGCGTGAAGTCCTCGGTGAACCAGCCGGTGACAGTCACCCCGTCGATGGTCTTCGTCGCCTTGCGGGCGGCGAACTCGGTGCGGGCGGCCACGTCGGTCGTACCGGAGATCTCGTTCTCGTGCCGCGCGACGAGGACGCCGTCCTTCGTCGAGACCAGGTCCGGCTCGATGAAGTCGGCGCCCTGGCGGATGGCGAGCCGGTAGGCCTCGATGGTGTGCTCCGGGCGGTAGCCGCTCGCCCCGCGGTGGCCGATCACGATCGGCCGCTGGGGCGCGTGGGCACGCTCGGCATGGTGGTCCGGGCCGGCCTGGGCGGCCACTGCCGGCACCACCACTGCCGCCGCCGCGAGCAGCGCGCCGGCCACGCCGAGGGTGGAAAGGGTACGTCGCAACGCCGTCTCCTGTCGTCGATGGGTACGCACAGCAGACCGGGTGTGGTTGACCGCCAGTTGGTCGGTTCCTGACCTGCCGGTGAATCTCCGGACGGAAGATGACGGGGTGCGCCGCCTGCTCCGGAAGCCCGTACGGCTGGTGCCGTTGGGGTTCCTGGCGGTGATCCTGGCCGGCACGGGCCTGCTCGTGCTGCCCTGGGCAGCCAGCGAGCAGCGCTACACGCCGTTCGTCACCGCGCTGTTCACGTCCACGTCGGCGGTGTCGGTGACCGGGATGGCGGTGACCGACACGCCGAACTACTGGAACAGCTTCGGGCTCGTCATCATCACCGTGCTGACCCAGCTCGGCGGTCTGGGCATCCTGACCGGGGCGTCGCTGGTGATCCTGGCGGTCTCCCGCCAGCTCGGCCTGCGCAACCGGCTGCTGGTGCAGGCGGAGACCGCCGAGTTCGGTCTCGGCGACGTACGCCGGCTGCTGGTGCGCATCGCGGCGACCGTGTTCGCCACCGAGGCCCTGATGACGGCGGTGATCGCCGCGCGCTTGTTCCTGGCGTACGACTACCGGCCGGGCCGGGCGCTCTGGTCGGCGGTGTTCCACTCGGTCCAGGCGTTCAACAACGGCGGGTTCGCGCTCTACTCCGACGGGCTGATCGCGTTCTCCCGCGACGGTTGGGTGGCGTTGCCGCTCAGCCTCGGCGCGATCATCGGCGGGCTCGGCTTCCCGGCGCTGTTCGAGGCGGTACGCGAGTGGCGGCGGCCGGCGCGCTGGGCGGTCGCCACGAAGCTGACCGTCTGGGGCAGCCTGGTGCTGATCGTCTTCGGCGTCGCCTACCTGCTGCTGGCCGAATGGGCCAACCCGTTCACGATCGGCGCCTACGACGTGCCGGGCAAGCTGCTGGCGTCGTTCACCCAGATCGCGCTGAGCCGTACCGGCGGCTTCGACGTGATCCACGTCGGGCGGCTCACCGACGAGAGCTACCCCATGCTGATCGGACTGATGTTCATCGGCGGCGGCAGCGCCAGCACCGCCGGTGGCATCAAGGTCTCCACGTTCTTCCTGCTCGCTTTCGCCATCTGGGCCGAGCTGCGGGGCGAGCGGGACACCACGGTCGGGCGCCGCCGGGTGGCTGCGGCCAGCCAGCGGCAGGCGCTGACGGTGGCGCTGCTGAGCGTGGCGCTGGTGGCCGGCGGTACGGTCGGCCTGATCGCGATGACCTCGCACGTGTCGTTCTCGGCCGCGCTGTTCGAGGTCACCTCCGCGTTCAGCACCACCGGCCTGACCGTCGGGGTGGCCGGGCAGCTCTCCCCACCGGGCCAGTACGTGCTGACCGCGCTCATGTACATCGGCCGGGTCGGGCCGCTCACCCTCGGCTCCGCCATCGCGTTGAACACCCGTCGGCGGCTGTACCGCTATCCGCAGGAGCAACCCATTGTCGGCTAGGCATCCGGACGAGACGGGCATCGCGGTGATCGGCCTGGGCCGGTTCGGCTCGCGCCTGGCGAACTCCCTGTCACGCCTCGGTCACGAGGTGCTGGCGGTCGACCGTGACCCGGCCCGGGTCCAGCACTGGTCGTCCGACCTCGACCGGGTGGTGCAGGCGGACAGCACCGAGGAGGCGGTGCTGCGCCAGCTCGGAATGGCGGACTTCCGCCGGGTCGTGGTCGCGATCGGCGCGTCGCTGGAGGCGAGCGTGCTCACCGTGCTGGCCCTGGCGGAGTTGGGCATCGAGCAGATCTGGGCGCGGGCCGTCTCGGAGAAGCACGTCAAGATCCTGCACTCGGTCGGCGCGCACCATGTGGTCTTCCCCGAGGCGGAGACCGGGGAGCGGGTGGCACACCTGATCGTCAGCCGGATGCTCGACTTCATCGAGTTCGACGACGACTTCGCCATCGCCAAGATCAAGGTGCCCGCGCCGCTGGTCGGGCGCTCACTGCGCGACATCGCCCCGCAGGACCGGTACGGCGTGATGGTGGTGGGCGCGAAGCAGTCCGGGGAGCCGTTCCGGTACGCCGGGCCGGACACGATGCTGGAGTCGGACAGCGTGCTCATCGTGGAGGGCGGCATCATCCAGGTGCAGCGCTTCTCCGCGCTGAGCTGACGGCTTCGCCCACCTGGCAGTCAGCCCTTCTTCGGGCCCTTGCCCTTGCCGTGCCCACCCCCCTTCGGCCGGTCTACCTTGCTTTTCCCTTGGGGCCCTCCTTGCCCCTGGGCTTCGGCGCGGCCTTGGGCTTCGGTTTCGCCGGTGCCGGCTTGGCCTTCGCCGGCCCACTCTTGGTGGTGGTCTTGGTGGCCGGCTTGACCGGCGTCTTCACCGCCGGCGCGGTGGTCGGCGCCGAGCCGGCGATGCCGGAGACCTGCACCCCGCAGGAGCTGTCCCCGACGCGGAACTCCACGGGCAGCGTGTTGCTCCCGGTGTAGCGGCCGGCCAGCGTCAGCTTCGTCGACGCGCCGGGGGCCAGCGCCGGGTCCGCCGCCGGTGCGGCGATCGAGACGGTACGCCCCACCTGACGTGCCGTGGGCTGAGCCGTGGTGACCGTCTGCTTCCCGGGGAACGTGAAGTTCATGGTCCAGCCGCGCAGTTCCCGGTCGCTGGTGTTGGTGAGCGTCAGCTCGGCGGCGAAGTCCTTGCCGGTGTCGCGGCGCAGCGAGTAGTCGACTGCGCAGGGGATCGGCTCGGGCATGCTCATCCGCGCCTCGGTCGGCTCCACCCCGCCGCTCGCGGGGCTGCGCGACGTCAGCCCCCACAGGGTGGCGGTCACCGCGATCAAGCCGACGGCGGCCACGCCCGCCTCCACCTTGCGCCGCCGCACCACCGCCCGCCTCGTGCGGGTACGCACCACGGAGAACGGCAGCGCGTCGGTCTCCGCCGACCACGGCAGGATGGTGGTGCCGGCGTTCTCGGCGAGCGCCGGGTCCATCCGGCCGAACGCCGGTGACACCGGCACGATCGCCGCGATGCCGGCCGCCTCGGCGAGCGTACGGGCCACCTCGGCGGTGGCCGGGCGGTCCTCGGGCCGCTTGGCCAGGCACCGCTGCACCAGTGCGGCGACCGGCTCGGGCAGCCCCGGCACGGCGGGCATCGGGTCCGGGTCGCGGTACATGTGCGCGCGCAGCATCTCGGTGGTGGTGCTGGCCTGCCACGGCAGGCGGCCGGTCAGCATGCGGTAGAGCAGCAGCCCGACCGCGTACACGTCGGTGGCCGGGGAGACGTGGCCGTTGTCCAGCCGCTCCGGAGCGAGGTAGGCGGGCGTTCCGAGCAGCGCGCCGTCCGGCCCCTTGTCGCTCTCCCCCACCAGCGCCGAGATGCCGAAGTCGACGACCTTCACCCCGGTCGGGGTCAGCATCACGTTGCCCGGGGTCACGTCCCGGTGCACCACGCCCCGCGCGTGCGCGGCGGCCAGCGCCGAGGCGACCTCCGCGCCGATGGTCATGGCCTCCCGCCAGGGGAGCTGCCCGTCGCGGCCGAGCCGGCCGCTGAGCGGGCCGCCGTCGACCAGCTCCATGACGACGTACGGCACGGTCAGGCCGACCTGCACGGACTCGCCGTAGTCGTACACGTTCGTGATGTTGGGGTGGCACAGCCGCGCGGCCGCCTGCGCCTCCACCCGGATCCGGTGCCGGAACGCCTTGTCGCTGGCCAGCCGCGAGGCCAGCACCTTGACCGCCACCTGCCGGCCCAGCACCTCGTCGTAGCCGCGCCAGACGACCGACATGCCGCCCGCACCCAACTGCTCGACCAAGCGATATCGCTCGCCGAGCAGTTGTACGCCGTTCCTGACCGGTCCACCCATGGTCGGTCCTGTTGCCCGATGTGGGCTCCGGTACACCTCAACGGTCGGAATCGGTCAGGAAAGTCACCCGTTCAGGCGGTCGCCAGCAGTTGGTCCACCGGCGCGTAGTCGTCGGTGAGCACCATCGCGTCCCCGACCCATTCGGTCACCTTCGCCTCGTCCAGCAACTCGGCCGGCTCGGGCAGCAGCTTCAGCCCGGGCGGGATCGCGGCCAGCGGCAGTGGCGCGTCCGAGGCGACGATCACGAAGTTGGCGCCCTGTCTCCCGTCGATCGCGCCGGGCGGGGCGATCAGCGCGACGTGCGCGAACTCGGCCTTCACGGTGGCCAGCTCGGCGCGGATGAACCGGCCCGGCGGGTAGTCGATGACGTTCTGCACGTAGATGCCGTCCGGGCGCAGCACCCGCCGGATGTCGGCGGCCATCTCCCGGGTCGCCAGGTGCCACGGCACCACGAGGTGGCCGAACGCGTCACCGACGATGAAGTCCCGGCTGTCGGTCGGCTCGCCGCGCAGCAGCACCCGCGCGTCGCCCACCTCGGCGCGCATCAGCGGGCCGGTACGCAGGCCCAGTTCCCGGCGGTCCAGCTCGACCAGGCCGCCGTCCAGCTCGAACACCAGGTTGTCGGTGCCGGGCCGGGTCGCGGCCAGGTAGTGCGGCACGGTGAAGCCGCCACCGCCCAGGTGCAGCGCGTCCATCGGCTGCTTCGCCGGCCGCGCCGCGTCCGCGACCAGGCCGATCCACTGCGTGTACGCGTACTTCAGGTGGGTGGGCTCGTTCAGGTCGACGTACGAGTGCTCCGCCGAGTTGAGGTAGAGCGTGCGCCCCTGCGGCCACGACGGGTCCACCTCGGCCCGGGCGCAGTGGTACGCGGTCTCCACGTCGCACGGGTTCGGCGCCGCGGCCGTGAGCCCGGCGGCGGCGAGGCCGAGCAACGCCAGCGCGGCCTTGACCCGGCCCGGCGCGGACAGCTTCGCGGCACCCGCCTGCCGGCGCAGCCAGAAGCCGAGCGCCAGCCCGGTCACCCCGAGCACGGCGGCAAGCCCCAGCACGATGACGGTGCTGGACAGCGCGGCCACCAGCACGAAACCGGTGCCGAGCGTGGCGGTGATGCCGCCGAGCGTGCCGATGCCGGACAACTTGCCCACCACCTGCCCGGTCCGGCGCAGGTCGGCGAGCTGGAGTTTCACCACGAGCGGCGTGATCCCGGCCAGCAACGCGGCCGGCAGCAGGACGGTCACCGCGGTCAGCAGGAGCACCGCGCTCGCCGCGCCGCCGCGCAGCACCTCGCCGGCGTACCTGACGATCGGCAGCGTCACGGCGGTGGCGATGCCGGCCAGCACCAGCGCCGGGGCGAGCAGCGTGCGCGGGTCACGCCGGTCGGCGAGCCACCCGCCGAACCACGCCCCGTACGCGATGGCGGCGAGCGCCATGCCGATCACCGAGCTGGTCACCTGGAGGGTCACCCCGACGTACGGGCCGACCAGGCGCAACGAGACGGTCTCCAGCACCAGCACCGCGCCGCTGGAGAGGAAGACGAGGAACGCGGCGAGCCCGTTGGGCAGGGCCCGGGGCGGAACCGGGGCGCCGGCCGCCGGTTGCGCGACGACGTCGGACGATGTGCTGCTCACCGTGGCGATGCTACGCAGCGGTCGCGGCAGGCTGGTCAGTACATCGAGATGTGAACGTGGTTCGTGTGGTCCGCGGCCGGGCTGCCGCCGCCGCTGTACGCCCGCCAGCCGGTGTTCGGCATCCAGATCTGCCGATACCAGATCACGTACATGATGCCGAGCCGGTTGGCGTTGTTCTTCGCCCAGGCGGCGAGACTGTCGCCGTACGCCTTGTCGCCGCCGGTGGCGGTCTTGTCCTCGAACCCGCCGCTGGCGGCGGAGAAGTCGCAGGCCCGGCCCTTGGGGTGCTCGCCGCCGCCACCGCTGCGGTGACACGAGGCGTAGCGCTTGTAACCGGCCGCCTTGGCCTGCTGGAGCATGTGCAGCGTGCGCGGGGTGATGCAGCCGGACGCCGGCGTCGGGTCGTCCACCGAGCAGGACTCCGACGGCCACGAGCCGTCCGAGCTGCGCGGCGCGGGCTTCGCCGAGGAGGTGGTGCCGTTGAACCCGGAGCCGCTGCCGGAACTGACCTTCGCCAGCGCCACCTCGGCGTCCTTCTTCTTGCGGGCCTGCACCGCCACCTGCTTGGCCTGCTCCCGCACCTCGGCGTCGATGGCGAGCTTCGCCTCGGCCGCCTGCGCCTTCGCGTCGGCCAGCTCGCGCAGCCGCTTGCTGTCCCGCTGGGCCATCACGTCCAGCTCGGCCGCGCGCTTGAGGAAGTCGTTCGGGTCGGAGCTGGCGAGCAGCATCGACGTCGCGGTCAGCCGGCCCATCCGGTACGACTGCGCGGCCACCTCACCGGCCTGCGCGCTGAGCCCGACGAGACGCGACTCGACGTCGGCGAGCTGCGCGGCGAGCGCCTTCTGCCGGCGCTTGGAGTTCTCCAGCTTGTTCTGGGCCTCGATGTGACCCTTCGCCGCCGCCTCCAACGCCGCCCGCAGCTGCTTGCTGCCGCCCTCGTTCGGGGCGTTCGGGCTGGGTACGGCGGCGGCCGGTCCGGCGGCCACGCCGGAGCCGAGAAGCACGGCCACCGCGGCGAGCACGGCGAGCAGCGACCGCCGGACACGTCGGCCGGTAGGGCTGGTCCTGGGCACGTGATGGTCCTTCCGTCGACCGCCGGCCCCCGCACACCGAGCGGCGTCTCCGCCGGCGCCGGACGGCGGCCTGCTGGCGGAGACCGCCGGTCACGATACCGGACCGCGCCCGGGACGCCAGGCCGGCGACGGCGTACGGCGTCCGACGTCGACGCAGCGTGCCGGGCTCGTCGCGCAGCGCCGCTCAACCGCCCAGCAGGGCGGCGCTTACCTCGTCCCAGATCTCCGGGCTGGCCGCCACGAGAAGTCCCCGGCCCTCGTCGGCCGGATGGTAGTCGGTGCCGTCGAACCGGCGGGCCACGCCACCGGCCTCGCGCACCAGCAGGGCGCCGGGCGTGTGGTCCCACGGCAGGGTGCGCCAGAACAGCACGAACTGCTGCGCGCCGGTGAGGATGTCCAGGTATTCCCGGCCGGCGCAGTGCTGGCCGGGCAGCAGCTCGCCGATCCGGCGCCCGCCCTCCTCCACCTGGCGGCGGAAGTCCGGAGGCAGGAACTTCGTCGCCGCGGTGCCCCGCAGCGCGCGCACCTCGGGTTCCTCGTGCGGCGTCCACAGCGACGCCCCGTCCAGCCGGGTGCCCGCGCCGAGCCGGGCCGCCGCCATCGTGCCGTCCAGCGGGTCGTACACCCAGGACGCCACCGGTACGCCGTCGGTGAGCAGCGCCGCCATCAGCGCGAACGGGCGGCGGCCGGCGGCGAAGTTGGAGGTGCCGTCGACCGGGTCGACGAGCCACACGTCGCCGCTGCTACCCAGGTGCCGCAGCAGGTCCGGGTCCTCCGCGACGGCTTCCTCGCCCACCACCACCGAGCCGGGGCGCAGCCGCCGCAGCCCTTCGGAGATCAGCGCCTCGGCCTCGCGGTCGGCGACGGTGACCACCTCGCCCGGTGCCTTCTCGGAGATGTCGGACGCGTCGAGCCGGCGGAACAACGGCACGACGACCTTGGCCGCCGCCTCCTTCAGCAGCGCGCCGACGTCGTCCAGCAGCGGGTCAGCCACGCGGAGGCAGCTTGACCACGCTGACGAAGAACTCGTCGATCTGGCGGACCACCGAGATGAAGCGCTCGAAGTCCACCGGCTTGGTCACGTAGGCGTTGGCGTGCAACTGGTAGCTGCGCAGGATGTCCTCGTCGGCCTGCGAGGTGGTGAGCACCACCACCGGGATGCGCCGGAGCTGCTCGTCCTTCTTGATCTCCTTGAGCACCTCCCGGCCGTCGCGCCGGGGCAGGTTCAGGTCGAGCAGGATCAGGTCGGGCGTCACCGCGTCCGCGTACTGGCCCTCCTGGCGCAGGTAGGCCAGCGCCTCGGCGCCGTCGGAGACGACGGTGAGGCGGTTGCGGAGCTTGTGCTCCTCGAACGCCTCCTGGGTCATCAGCACGTCACCGGGGTCGTCCTCGACGAGCAGGACCTCGATCGGGCTCTTGCCGTCCGCGGGCGCGGTCATCCCACCGTCTCCTTCATGCCACCGTTTGTACCGTGTCGGTCCGCCTCCGCGGGCGGCTCTTCGCGTGCCTCGCCGTCCGGCTGCCGCTCGACGCCCGCCGGGTCGTCGTCGGCACCCTCGGCGGCCGGCGCCTCGGCCGGCTCCGCGGCGTCCTCCGCGTCCGGCGCGGCCTCCGCCGCCCGGGCGGCCTCGATGTCGGCCTCCAGCGCGGGCAGCGTGAACCGGATGGTCGTGCCCTCGTCGGCGTCGGTGTCCACCCAGACCCGGCCGCCGTGATACTCCACGATCTTCTTCACGATGGCCAGTCCGATGCCGGTGCCCGGGTACGCGTCCTTCGAGTGGAGCCGCTGGAAGATCACGAAGATCTTGTCGGCGAACTCCGGTTCGATCCCGATGCCGTTGTCCCGGCAACTGATCTCCCACTCGCCGTCCACCAGCCGGGCCGACACGTGCACCTTCGGCGGCACGTCGGGCCGGCGGAACTTCACCGAGTTGCTGACCAGGTTGACCAGCAGGTTGGTCAGCAGCGGCTCCTCGCCGCGGATGGTCGGCATCTCGCCCCAGGTCAGCTCCGCGTCGGCGTACTGCAACGCCGCCTCGGTCTGCCCCGCCACGTCGCCCATCACCTTGTTCAGGTCGACCTCGGTGAAACCGGTGGTCAACCGGCCGATCCGGGAGAACGCCAGCAGGTCGTTGATCAGCCGCTGCATGCGCTGCGCGCCGTCCACCGCGAACGCGATGTACTGGTCGGCCCGCTCGTCGAGCTGGCCGGCGTAGCGCCGCTGGAGGAGCTGGCAGAAGCTGGCCACCTTACGCAGCGGCTCCTGGAGGTCGTGCGAGGCGACGTACGCGAACTGCTCCAGGTCACGGTTGGACCGGGTCAGCTCCTCCGCCTGCTTCTGCAACTGGCTGTTCACCCACTCGATGCGCTCCCGCGCCTCGCGTACCTCGTCCAGCTCGCGGGCGATCTTCATGCGCATCTGGTCGATGTCCTCGGCCAGCCGGCGGAACTCCGGCGGTCCGGAGCCCTCGATGTGGTGCCGGTAGTCGCCGTCGGCCACCTCGCGTACCTGGCTGACGAGGGCGGCCAGCGGGCGGATCAGGATCCGGTCCAGCGAGAGCAGCATGACCACGCCGGCCGTCGTCACCACCAACGCGGCGATGATCAGCAGCACGACAAGCGCGTTGCTCGTCGAGTTGACCCGGTCGGCCGTCTCCTCCCGGACGGTGAGGATCTCGTCCTGGAGGGTGTTCACCGCGGACCGGATGCCGTCGAACTGCTGGCGGGTCTGGTCCGTGATCAGCGCCTGGCCGGCCTCCGGGCCGTCCCGCTCGACCGTGGTGATCACCGGCTCGGCCACCTGGGCCCGCCACTGGGCGGTCTCCCGCTCCACCACCTCCAGCGACCGGCGTACTTCCGGATAGTCGGCGGACAGATCCCGGATCGACGCGGCCAGGCTCTGCTCCCGCTGCACGCCCTGCTGGTAGGGCTCCAGGTCGGTGCGGTCACCGTTCACCGCGTACCCGCGCACCGAGGTCTCCTGGTCGAGCAGCACGCTCATCAGCTCCTGCGCCTCGACGCGCAGCGGGCCGGTCTTGAGCAGCACCGCGTCGATGTTCTCGCGGTTCTTCGCGGCGACCGCCGCCTCCGCGGCGGCAAGCCCGAGCAGCAGCACCACCACCACGCCGAGGAGCGCGACCACCCGCCGCCGCAGGGTCCACCCCTGCTGGTACGCCTTCACAGGTTCCTCCCCGTTCACCGCATCATCTTCACTCGCGCCAGCGGGGCCGGCTCAGCGCTCACCGGCCGCTGCCCCGCGTGACCAGCAGCATCGCCACGTCGTCGGCGAGCGGGCCGCCGTTTATCTGCTCGGCCCGCCCGACCAGCCAGGCGGGCAGCTCGGCCAGCGGCACCGCCCGGTTCGCCGGGTCGGCGAGCAGCCCGGTCAGACCCGGCACGTCGAGGCGTTCGTCCCCGCCGTCCACCCGGCCCTCGATCAGGCCGTCCGTATACATCAGCAGGGACCAGTCGTCGGTGTCGAACTCCAGGTCGAAGGCGATCGGGCGGCGCGGGCGTACGCCCAGCAGCAACCCGCCCTTGGCCGGCACCGGCGCGACCTTGCCGCCGCTGAGCAGCAGCGGCGGCGGGTGACCGGCGAGGCGTACGGTGGCCCGCGCCGACGCCAGGTCGAGCCGGGTGGTGGCCACCGTCGCGAAGATCTCCTGGAGGCGGCGCTCACTCATCAGCACCTGCTCCAGCGCGGGCAGCACCTCGTCGTCGGGCACCCCGGCCAGCACCAGGGCCCGCCAGGCCACGCGCAGTTCGACGCCGAGCGCGGCCTCGTCCACGCCGTGCCCGCACACGTCGCCGACGATCAGGTCGATGCGGTCCGGCTGGGTCTGCACCACGTCGTAGAAGTCGCCGCCGATCAGCGCGGCGTGCCGGCCGGGCCGGTAGAACGTGTGCACCGACA
Source organism: Micromonospora sp. NPDC005686 (assembly GCF_042871665.1). Lineage (NCBI taxonomy): Bacteria > Bacillati > Actinomycetota > Actinomycetes > Micromonosporales > Micromonosporaceae > Micromonospora > Micromonospora sp. NPDC005686. Next base: position 457,447 of record NZ_JBIAIY010000002.1, on the reverse strand, counting down.
CCTCGTCGGTGGTCATCAGCGGCTGCGGCAGCAGGCCCCGCTCCAGGCGGGCGGACTCGGCCTGGCGCAGCTCCACCTCGCGCAGCCGTCGGGCGTTCTCGTCGGCCCGCTTGCGCTCCACCGCGTACCGCAGGGCCCGGGTCAGCAGGACACCGTCGACCTGGCCCTTGACCAGGTAGTCCTGCGCGCCCTCGGCGACCGCGACGATGCCCAGGTGCTCGTCGGACCGGCCGGTCAGCACGCAGACCGCGGCGCCGCTCGCCATCTCCAGCACCCGGCGCAACCCGTCCAGGCCCTGCGCGTCCGGCAGACCCAGGTCGAGCAGGACGCAGTCCACGCCCATCACGCGTTGCCGTGCCTCGCTGAGACTCGTCGCGACCAGCAGGTCGATCATCGAGTTGGTCTCGGCGAGCAGCTCGCCGACCAGGAAGGCGTCGCCTTCGTCGTCCTCGACCAGCAGCACCCGCAGCCGCTCGCCCGGCGGCACGCCGCCGTGCAGCCCCGCCCCGGCCGACGGCACGTAGGCGGCACCCGACGCGCCGGCTCCCCGGAGCGGTCGGGTCACCGCCGCGAGTCGCGGGAGTTCGCTGGTGATGTCGGGCTCCTTCCGAATGCCCTGCTGATCCTGACTCAGACAACAGTCGCACACAACGCGACCGGCACCGGCGCGGCGGAGCGTGTGACCGGTCCACTCCCACAGCGGCACGGTCGACCCACGATGTTACGCGGCAACAGTTGTCGCACCGGCAGCGCACCGACCGAGGACTGCCGCCGCAGCCCTCGGGGGTGCAGGATGATCCCCACCCCCGTAGATCCACCCCGAGGAGTCCCCGTGGGCGCACCCCCCACCCGCCCCGCCGACCGCGCGTTCACCAGGCCCCGCCGCCGGCCGATCGCCGCCGTGGCCGCCCTTTTCGCACTGCTCGCCGTCGGGGCGGGCGTTCTGGTCGGCCTCTCCACCCCGGCACCGCGTCCGGCGGACGCGCCCGCGAACGAGTTCAGCGCGGCCCGGGCGTACCGGAACGTCGAGGTGATCGCCGCCGAGCCGCACGCGGCGGGCAGCGCCGCCAACGACCGGGTACGCGAACACCTGGTGGCGACGCTGCGCGGGCTGGGTCTGGAGACCGAGGTGCAGGACGCGGTGGCACCCGAGGCCGGGCAGCTGTCCGGCGCGGCGGGCGGGGCGACGCTGGCCCGGGTCCGCAATGTGGTGGCCCGGCTGGCCGGCACCGATCCGACCGGGAAGGTCTTCCTGGTCGCGCACTACGACTCGGTGCAGACCGGGCCGGGCGGCAACGACGACGCCGCCGGCACCGCCGCGATCCTGGAGGTGGCCCGGGCGCTGACCACCGGCCCGCGCCCCCGCAACGACATCGTCTTCGTGCTCACCGACGCGGAGGAGGCGTGCCTGTGCGGGGCCGCCGGATTCGCCGCCTACCACCCGCTCGCCCGCGACGGCGGGGTGGTGCTCAACCTGGAGGCGCGCGGCTCCACCGGCCCGGTGATCATGTTCGAGACGTCCCGGAACAACGCGAAGCTGGTGGAGGTCTTCGGCAAGGCCGCGCCGCACCCGGTGGGCACGTCGTTCGCGGTGGAGATCTACCGGGCGCTGCCGAACGACACCGACTTCACCGCGTTCCTGGACCGCAGGTTCGTCGGCCTGAACTCCGCGTACATCGACGGCGGGGCGATCTATCACACCCCGCTCGACGTGCCCGCCCGGGTGGACCGGGGCAGCCTCCAGATGCACGGCGACAACGCGCTCGGCCTGGCCCGCGAGTTCGGCCGTACCGACCTGGGCGACCTGCGCGCCGGCCACGACGACACCTACTTCCCGGTGCTCGGCGGGCTGGTCCGCTACTCCGGCTGGCTGACAGTGCCGCTCGCCGTGGTCGCGCTGCTCGCCGTCGGCGCGCTCGGCTGGTTCCTGCGCCGCCGGGGCCGGGCCACCGCCGGCACGCTCGCTGCCGGCTTCGGCCTGGCCCTGGTGCCGGTTGTCGTGGCACCGCTCGGCGCGTGGCTGCTCTGGGCCGCGATCACCACGATCCGCCCCGGGTACGCCGAACTGCTCGACCCGTACCGCCCGGTGGCGTACCGGCTCGCCGTGGTGGCGCTCTCCGCCGCGGTGCTGTTCTGCTGGTACGCGCTGCTGCGCCGCCGGGTCGGCCCGGCCGCGCTGGCGTTCGGCGGGCTGGCCTGGCTGGCAGTCTTCGGTGTGCTGCTCGCCGTGGCGGTGCCCGGCGGGGCGTACCTGACGACAGTGCCGGCGCTGGCCGGCGCGCTCGCCGGGTTCGCGGCGCTCGCCACCCGGCGTGACGGCCCGTGGCCGGTGGTGGCGGTGACGCTCGCCGCCGCGGTGGCGGTGGTGGTCCTGCTGCCGCCGGTGGTGCTGCTGTTCCCGGCGCTCGGCATGGGCATGGGCGCGGTAGCCGCGCTCGTCGCGGTGCTGCTCGGCCTCGCCGTACTCCCGGTGGTGGACCTGCTGCACCCCCGGGCCGGCGGCCAGCGCGGCCTGCTCGCGCTGCGCGCACGCCGGCTGGGCGCGCTGCCCGCCGGGGCCGCCGCGCTGGCGGCGGTGGTGCTCGCCGGGGTCGGCCTGGCGGTGGACCGCTTCGACGCCGCGCACCCCGTGCCGACCCACCTGATGTACGCGCTGGACGCGGGTACCGGGAAGGCGGCGTGGCTCAGCCGGGAGGAGAAGCCGCAGCCCTGGACCGACGGCTATGTCGACCGCACGATCTCGGTCGCCGACGACTTCCCGGGCCTGGGCAACGGCGAGATGCGCGCCGGACCGGCCGACGCCGCGCCCCTGCCCGCCCCGAAGCTGGACCTGCTCGACGACAGCAGTTCTGGTGACCAGCGCGTGCTGCGCGTGCGGGTGACGCCGCAGCGGCAGGTACGCCTGCTCACGCTGCACGTCGACACCACCACCGCCACCGTGCGGTCCGCCTCGGTGGCCGGGCGGGACGTGCCGGTCGAGCCGGGCGGCGGGAAGTGGGGGTTCGGCATCGTGTTCCACGCCCCGCCGCCGGAGGGTGTCGAGGTGACGCTGACGCTCGTGCCCGGCACCGGGGCCGTGTCGGTACGCGCCATGGACGCCAGCGACGGGCTGTCAGCGGTGCCCGGTTTCCGGCCCCGGCCGGCGCGCGTGGGCGTGGTCGGCTCGCACAGTTCGGAGATGCTGGCGGTGGCGCGCACGTACCCGCTCTGACCCGCCCCGGACGGCTGACCGCCCACGCGCGGGCGGTCAGCCGTCCGGGTGGTCAGCCGTCCGGGTGAGAACGGCCCGACACCGTCGGCGGCAGCCGCCGCTGCCGGACATTGGGACGTGTGAAGACGCTCGCCATCATCCTCGGGGGTGGGATCGGCGCCACCCTGCGGTACGTGCTGTGGCAGAGCTTCGCCGAGCCCACGCCGCCGCACTTCCCCTGGGTCACCTTCGGGATCAACATGGTCGGGGCGTTCGCCCTCGCCGCCGTGACGACACTCGTCGCCGCGCACCTGCTCAAGGGCCGTGGGGCAAGCCGTTCCTGTCCACCGGGCTGATCGGTGGCTTCACCACCTGGTCGCACTTCATCGTCGAGTCCGACCAGTTGATCGGCACCGGGCGTACCGGGCCGGCCATCATCTACCTGGTCGCGAGCATCATCGGCGGTGTCGCCGCCGCCGCGCTCGGCGCCCGCCTCGCCGAACTCGCGACGGGCCGTCACCCGGCCGGGCGTGCGTGATGTGGGTAGGTATCGGGGTGTTCCTGGCCGGCGGGCTCGGCGCGCTGGCCCGTGCCGGGGTCGACGCGGTGGTCAAGCCCTGGTGGGCGGCACGGGTCTCCGGGTCCGGCAAGGCGTTCCCGGCCAGCACCTTCCTCATCAACGTCTCGGGCGCGTTCGCGCTCGGCGTCGTCACCGGCTTCGCCGCGAAGCACGTCGGCGCCGGAGCGCGGGACTTCGCCACGATCGTCGGGACCGGCTTCATCGCGGCGTACACCACGTTCTCCACCGAGGAGTGGCACACGCTGGGGCTGCTGCGCAAGAGCGCCGCCGTCGAGGCGTTCAACGTGCTCGGGAGCCTGGGGGCGAGCCTGGTGCTGGCCGCGCTCGGCCTCTGGCTCGGCGAGCAGATCTGAACCATGTCGAGCACCAGCTGGTGCTCCTGGTCAAGGCTCGCCGGGTTGCCGTGGATGAGCTCCGATGGTGGTGGCCGGCGTGATGATCGCGTCGCCAGGTACCCACAAGAGGCAGCTAGGCTGCCGGTGTGCCGACCGATGTGGAGCGAGTCCGGCAGGCGCTGGCGATGTGGGAGGCTTTTCCTGTTCACCGCGAGCCGCGCCCGATCGTGCTGACAGCGATGGGCGTCAGGGCGCTCGACCGGCTGATGGCGGACACCCGGTGGCGGGCGTTGTTCGACACCCCCGGCGTTCCGGAGTCCGAGTTGCCGCCGGAGATCGCGCCGGCAGCCGTCGACTACTGCCGTGACGTGCAGAGCGGGGCACAGAGACCGTTGGCGAACATCATCCGGGCGACCGGGCCGTTCGCCACCGACCGAGGCGTCCGCGAACTCCCGGCGTGGATGATGTACCCCGACGACCGGCGATGGCCGTTCATCGCTCTGGAGCCCGACTTCGAGCGTCGGATGACGTGGCGGCCACCCGGCGTACGGGCCACTCATCACGAGGAGGCCGTGCTCGCGACCGATGGGCGCACTCTGACGTTCCGGTTCATCGGAACGCCCACGCAATATGCCGACTACCCCGACGCCTTGGTGTACGAAACGGACACGGCGGTGCTCGTCGAGCCGGTGGAGATCGCCCGCGACGGGAACGGCATTCGACTGGCCTACGCCGAAGAGCGCGAGGTGGTGGTGCGCCTGGCCGCTCCGCTCGACAACCGGGTCCTGGTCGGCATCGGGCACGGTCCCGGAACAACCACCTTCGGCTCCCCCATAACGGTGCTCACGCCGGCCTGACCGAGGTGAGCGGGTCTGAAACCGTCGTCCGTGCTGCCTAGCATCGGCGCCGTGGGATACAACGACGGCTGGCCGCCATCCGAGAGACTGGGATCGTGGACTTCTTCTGCTACCACCGCGATCGGCTCGGCTCGGCAACTCTGCGCCAGGAGCTGGTCGAGGAACACTGGTCCTACATGGACCGGTTCGCGGAGCAGATGATCGCGCGCGGCCCGACCCTCGCCGACGACGGCTCGCCGACCGGCAGCGTGCACATCCTGAGCCTGCCCGACCCCGCCGCCGCCCGGGCGTTCGCCTTCGACGAGCCCAACTACCAGGCCGGCGCGTACCGGGACGTGATGCTGCGCCGGTGGCGCAACATGCTGGGCCGCACCATGTGGGATTTTCCCGGCGGCCGCTCGGGCGGCAACCGGTACCTGGTGCTCGGCCTCGGTCCAGCGCAGAGCACAGGCCCGGTGCTTCCGCAGCGACAGGACGGGCTGATCGCGTACGGACCGCTGCTGTCCGACGACGGCGTGACGTGGCTCGGCACGGCGGCGCTGGTGCGGGCGACCGGGCCGGACGAGGCGCGCTCGGTGCTGGCCGCCGACCGGTACGCCGAGGTCGAGGTGCGCCAATGGGTGTTCGGCGGCCGCCCGGACCCGGATGCCGCCGCCTCGGCGTAGCGGAACGGGTGCACCCCGGTTGTAGGGTCGCGGGGGTGTTCGACGCGATCTCTGCCGCCGTGGTGCGGCACCGATACCGTCGGCTGGTCGCCCACCTGCACGGTACGGCCGGCTGACCTGGCTTGCAGAGGCTCTACTTCCAGCGGAAGTGCACGAACAGGCGGCCGAAGTTCTTCGAGTCCTTCTCGACCCGGTGGTAGAGCTGCTTCACGTCCTTCTGGTCGAGGAAGCGCAGCACCTTCTTCTTCAGCGCGCCCGACCCCTTGCCCGGGATGATCTCCACGAGCGTGGCCTTCTTCGCCACCGCCTCGTCCATGATCCCGCGCAGCGCACGATCGATGTCGTGGCCCTTGTTGTAGATGTCGTGGAGGTCGAGCTTGAGCTTCACGGTCCCATCCTAGGTACGCGGAAGGGCAGCCCGCCTGGGCTGCCCTTCCTCGCGGTCCGTCAACGACCGGCATGGCCCGTCAACGACCGACCTTGCCCTCCACCCGGCGCAGAGCGGTGGCGTAGTCGGTGTTCGTCGAGTACATCGCGGCCGCGATGCGCAGGTGCCGCAGCGCGTCCACCGGCCGGTTCATCCGCTCCAGCGTGCGGCCGAGCACGTGGTGCGCGTAGTGGTCGCTCGGGTCGCGGTCGACCAGCTCGCGCAGCTGCTCCTCGGCCCGGTTCAGCTGGGCCGACTGGAAGTACGCGCGGGCCAGCAGCTGCCGGACCGAGGAGTTGTCCGGCTCCGCCTCGATGATCGGTTCGAGCAGCCGGGCCGCCCCGGTCGGGTCACCCGCTTCGAAGAACATGGTCGCCCGCCGGTAATCCGCCAGAAGATCCACTCGACCCACCTCCTCGTATCGCGCCAGCCCTTGGTCCGACGCTGGCACAACACCGGCGGAACCGCGAGTGTTCCTGCGGGGTGAAAGATCAGGTGGTCGGGTCGTACCGGCCGCCGATCAGGTCCCAGGCCCGGACACCGCCCACGATTCCGGCAGTGTTCGGGACGATCACCACATCGTCCCCCATCCGGGCCACCTGCTCGGGCCGGATCAACCGGGAGTTGCCGCCGCCGAGGTACAGCCGGTCCCAGCGGAACACCGGCCGCAGGCCGTCCACCACCTGCCGGATCCGCCGCGACCAGAACGCGTCGCCCAGGCGCCGCCGTTCCGGCTCCCCCACGTACGTGTCGTAGGTGGTGTTCCACCGCACCGGCGCGTGCGACAACTCCAGGTGCGGCGCCAGCACCCCGCCGTCGAACAGCGCGCTGCCCAGCCCGGTGCCGAGCGTCAGCACCAGCTCGCAACCGGTCCCGGCGACCACACCCGCGCCGTGCACCTCGGCGTCGTTGAGCACCAGCGCCGGCACCCCGAACGCCTCGGCCAGCGCGGTGCGCGCGTCGTACCCGGACCACTCGGCCACCAGGTCCGGGTCGACGCGGCTGCGCGGCCCGGAGCGGGTCACGTAGTGCGGCGTCGCCACCACGACGCCGTGCCGGATCATGCCGGGCATGCCGACGGTGAGCCGGTCCGCCGTGGGCAGCCGGGCGCCGAGATCCAGCAGCGTCTTGACGAACAGGCCGGGCGGCAGGGGGTACGGCGTGGGCACGCGAAGCGGCCGGGAGCGCATGGTCCCGGCGGCATCCAGCACGGAGGCCTTGATCCCGCCGCCACCACAGTCGATCGCCAGTGTGGTCACCACGGCTGTGAGTCTCCCTCAGATCGGTGCCGCCGCGGGCGCGGGTCACCGTAATCCGGATGCGCCCGCCGGTAGGCTCGGTTCCCTGATGAGCGCCACGTTGATCGCCAAGGACCTCACCGCCGGCCACGGTGACCGCATCCTCTTCGAAGACCTCGACCTGGTCGTCGCGCCGGGCGACGTGATCGGCCTGGTCGGTGTGAACGGCGCCGGCAAGTCCACGCTGCTGCGTACCCTCGCGGGTCTTGCCCCTCGCGAGCAGGGCTCGGTGGCGCTGAGCCCGCCCACGGCGACGGTCGGCTACCTGCCGCAGGAGCCGGAGCGCCGGCCCGGCGAGACGGTCCGCGACTTCCTGGCCCGGCGGACCGGGGTGAGTGCCGCGCAGGCCGCGCTGGACGCCGCGACCGAGGCGCTCACCGCCGGGGCGGCGGGCGCCGACGACACGTACGCGAACGCCTTGGAACGCTGGCTCGACCTCGGCGGCGCGGATCTGGACGAGCGGGCCGCGCAGGTCGCCGCCGAGCTGGGTCTCGACGTCGACCTGGACCATCCGATGACCGGCCTGTCCGGCGGGCAGGCGGCCCGCGCCGGGCTCGCGTCGCTGCTGCTCAGCCGGTACGACGTCTTCCTGCTCGACGAGCCCACGAACGACCTCGACCTGGCCGGGCTGGACCGGCTGGAACGCTTCGTCACCGGCCTGCGCGCCGGGACCGTGCTGGTCAGCCACGACCGGGAGTTCCTCACCCGCACCGTCAACCGGATCGTCGAGCTGGACCTGCACCAGCGGCAGGTCAAGCACTACGGCGGTGGCTACGCGGCCTACCTGGAGGAGCGGGAGGTGGCGCGCCGGCACGCCCGCGAGGAGTTCGAGGAGTACGCCGACACGAAGGCCGGCCTGGAGGCGCGCGCCCGCACCCAGCGGGCGTGGATGGAGAAGGGCGTCAAGAACGCCCGGCGCAAGGCCACCGACAACGACAAGGTCGGCCGCAAGTTCCGCGCCGAGTCGACCGAGAAGCAGGCCGCCAAGGCCAAGCAGACCGCCCGGCTGATCGAGCGGCTGGATGTGGTCGAGGAGCCGCGCAAGGAGTGGGAGCTGCGGATGGAGATCGCCGCCGCGCCCCGCGCCGGCGCCGTCGTGGCCTCGCTCCGGCAAGCGGTGGTACGCCGTGGCGGCTTCACGCTCGGACCGGTGGACCTGCAGATCGACTGGGCCGACCGGGTCGCGATCACCGGGGCGAACGGCTCCGGCAAGAGCACCCTGCTCGCCGCGCTGCTCGGCCGGCTGCCACTGGACGAGGGACACGCCGCGCTCGGCCCGGGTGTGGTGGTCGGCGAGGTCGACCAGGCCCGGGGACTGTTCCTCGGCGACCAGCCGCTGCTCGACGCGTTCGGTGCCGCCGTACCCGATCTGGCCCCGGCGGACGTGCGGACGCTGCTGGCCAAGTTCGGGCTGCGCGCCGACCACGTGCTGCGACCGGCGGCGACGCTGTCCCCCGGCGAGCGGACCCGGGCCGCGCTGGCTCTGCTCCAGGGCCGCGGGGTCAACCTGCTGGTGCTCGACGAGCCGACCAACCACCTCGACCTGACCGCTATCGAGCAACTGGAGTCGGCGCTGGCGAGCTACCCGGGCACGCTGCTGCTGGTGACCCACGACCGGCGGATGCTCGACGCGGTGAGCGTGAACCGGCGGCTACGCGTGGCGGACGGACGGGTCGCCGAGCACTGATCCGTGCCGACCGGCGCGCGCCGGTCCACAATGAGCGCATGCTCAAGTGGGAGTACGCGCTGCTGGTCCGCCGTCGTCAACCCGCCACGACCGACCTCGGGTTCGAAGTCGTCTTCATCTGGTACGGCCCGGACGGCTCCATGATCGACGTGACGCCCTACGGCGACACCGCGCTGGCCCACCTGAACCGGGCCGGTGACCAGGGCTGGGAACTGGTCGCGATGAGCGAGGACCCGTCGCTTCCCGGCAACAACGAGCTGCACCGCTACCACCTCAAGCGCCCGAAGACTGCTCCCGCCCAGCCCCGCCAGCGCATGCGAGGCTCCCGCACGGTCCGCCGCACCCTCTCCCCCTAACCCCGCCCCGCCCCGCCCGCGCGATCTTGCAGTTGCGGCCCTTCGCCTGCCCCTTTTTGCGAGCTTGGTCCGGGCCGAAACTCCATGATCGAGCGGGCAGCCGCGAGTCCTGGCGTCGGGGGCACCTGGGTCGTCGTCAGGTGCCGGACGTGGTGGCGGCGGGTGCGGGCTGCCGGTCGATGTCGGGTTCGAGGTAGATCGCCGTGGCGGTGGGCAGCGCCCGGCGGATCCGCGCCTCGGCGTCGTCGATGGTGGCGGCGACGTCGGATCCCCGGTCGGAGGTGCTGATCGCGATCTTCGCGGCGACCAGGAGTTCCTCCGGCCCCAGGTGCAGGGTGCGCAGGTGGATGACCCGGTCGACGCCCGGGGTGGAGACCAGCTCGGCGTGGATCGTGCTCACCTCCTCGGGCACGGCGGCCTCGCCGATGAGCAGGCTCTTGGTCTCGACGGCGAGGACGACGGCGATGACGACCAGCAGGACGCCGATGCACAGGGTGCCGATGCCGTCGAAGATCGCGTTCCCGGTGAGCACGCTCAAGCCCACGCCGGACAGGGCGAACAGCAGGCCGAGCAGGGCGCCGGCGTCCTCCAGCAGGATCACCGGCAGTTCCGGGGCGCGGGCGTGGCGGACGAAGGAGACCCAGGTCCGCTTGCCGCGTACCTTGTTCGCCTCCTTCACCGCGGTCCGCAGGGCGAAGCCCTCCAGGGCGAGCGCGATCAGCAGGACGGCGACGGCGACGAGCGGCGAGGACAGCTCGTGCGGGTCGCTGATCTTGTGGTAGCCCTCGTAGAGGGCGTACAGACCGCCGAGGGTGAACAGGATGATCGCAACGATGAACGAGTAGACGTAGCGCTCACGGGCATACCCGAAGGGGTGCAGCGCGGTCGGGGCGCGGCGGGCGCGCTTCCCGCCCACCAGCAGAAGGGCCTGGTTCGTGGAGTCCGCGACCGAGTGCACGCCCTCGGCGAGCATGGACGCGGACCCGGTGATGCCCGCGGCGACGAACTTGCTCACCGCGATGCCCAGGTTCGCGGCCAGCGCCGTCACCACTGCCTTGGTGCTGCCTTCCGCAGCCATCGGCTGTTCCCCCTCGTCGTACGTCACGGTTTTTGGGGGGTCAGTGTGCCAGCGGTCCGGCCGACCCGCCGACAGGGGTGCCGGTCGAGAAGTCGGCCCGACGAGCGGGCTGGAGCAGTCGACGACTGGCAGGCGGTGCCGAGGGCGGCGCCACCGACCACACCGGCGCACGTGAAGTCGAAGCCGAGCCGGCCGAAGGCCTCGAGGATGTGCTCCTGCACCGGTAGCGGGTGCACGTGCACCGGGTGCTGCCCGTACCGGTCGGTCACCGTTCCAACGAGGGCACGCCGCCCGGGCAGTGAGGCGCCTACGCTCCTACCGGCTCGTCGAGCGCTTCGTGCGTCTCCTCGGCGCGGGGCACCGCAGGAGACAACGCCAGGGCGACGAGCACGGCGAGGAACATGAGACCCGCGTTCACGAGGAAAGTAATGCGGTAGCCCTGGACGAGTGCGTCGAGCTGACCATTGTCGTGACTCGCCCGAGAGGTCACACTGGACGCGATGTTCACCAGTACCGCGAGACCGACTGCGCCGCCGATCTGCCGGGACGTGTTGAGCAGCCCGGAGGCGGCACCGGCGTTCTCCGCGTCCACGCCGGTGGTGCCACTGATCGTGATGGCGAGCAGCATGACACTGACACCGAAGCCGCCGACCAGATTGGGCAGGAGGATGTGGGTCACGTAGGCGGAGTGGGTGGGCACGGTGGCGAGCCAGAGGATGCCCACGGTGGCGATGAGGCCACCGGCCACGAGGACCGGCCGGGAGCCGAACTTGGGGACGAGGTGGCGAGAGGTGAGGCCGCCGATGACGAAGACGACGGTGACGGGCAACAACGCCATGCCGGTCCGTAGCGCGCTGTAGCCGAGAACCTGCTGGCAGTACAGCGAGAGGAAGTACATCAGCGCTGTCAGCGTCACGCCGACGAACAGCATGAGCAGGTTCGCGATCCGCAGGTTCCGCGGTCGGACCAGGGCGAGCGGGATGAGCGGTTGCGGCGCCTTGACCTCGGCCACCAGGAACGCGGCGATGAGGACGGCAGCCACGGCCAGCGGGATCACCACCTTCGGTGAGCCCCATCCGGCGGTCGACGCCTCGGAGAAACCATTGGTGAGAGCTCCGACGCCGACGGTGACGCACAGAGCGCCGACCAGATCGAGCCGGACGTGCGCGGCCCTGACCGTGGGCAGAAGGTAACGCTGCCCGGCGACCAGGAGCACGATGCCGGGCAGGATGTTGACGAACAGCACCCAGCGCCAGCTCAGCTCGGCGGTGAGCACCCCACCGAGGACGACGCCGACCAGGCCGGCGACGCCTCCCATCATGCTCCACAGCGCCAGGGCACGCGCGCGCAGAGGGCCCTCGGGATGACTCGCGGTGATGAGGCTCAAGCTGGTCGGGGTCAGCGCGGCGGCGCCGGCACCCTGGACGATCCGGGCCGCGATCAGCACCGTCGCGTTTGTCGCCAGGCCGCCCACGAGACTCGCGGCGGTGAAGACGACCACCCCGAAGAGGAAGACCCGCTTGTGCCCGAAGAGGTCACCGGCCCTGGCCGCCAGGAGCAGCAGGCCACCGAGGGTGACCAGGTAGCCGCTGACGACCCACTGCTGTTGGCCGTCCGACAGCCCCAAACCGATCTTCATGTTCGGCAGGGCCATGGTTACGATGGTGGAATCGAGAACTGCCATGAAGAGGGCGAGGCAGGCGACGGCCACGACGATGCCCAACCGCGGATTCGGTTGGGCAGCCGGGTGCGTCGACGCGACCCGCGTCTCAGACATGGAGTCTCCTCGATAGCCCGACTGTGAGTGAACGCTGTTCACGCTACCGTCCGACGGGGGCTCAATCAAGGGCGGACGCACATGCCGACGGCAGATCCCGGGGACGGATCCCGGCGGGCACACGTGGCACCGCCCGTCCGGGCACCCCGGTCGGCGGCCATGACCCGCAGGTCACCGCCGGTGACTCGTCGCCCGAGGAGGAGAATCCATGCCACTGCGCAAGGCGGACGTCGTCGACGAGGCACTACGCCTGCTCGACGCCGAGGGTCTGGACCAGCTCACGATGCGCAGGCTGGGCGCGGCACTCAACGTGCAGGGCGGAGCCCTCTACCGGCACTTCCCCAACAAGGAAGCCATGCTCGACGCCATGGCCGACCGGATCATCGAGGGTGTCGGCGCGCCACTGCCCGACGTCCCCTGGACCGAGCAGATCCGGATCCTGGGCAACCGGCTGCGTAAGGCCCTGATCAGCCGCCGCGACGGCGCCCGGGTGGTGGCCGGCACATTCGCGCCCGGCGTGAACACCGTTGTCGGCTCGGACCTGGCCGTTCAGGTGCTGTGCCGGGCCGGACTCCCGCCCACCGAGGCCGGATCCGCCACCTTCGCCCTCTTCTACTACGTTCTCGGCCACACCATCGAGGAGCAGGCGCAGCTGCGGCAGCAGCCGAACGACGGCTGGCGGTCCCGCACCGAACGGCTCGGCGTCGAGGTGTCGCCGCAGTACGCGGCGGCTCTCACGGCGCTGACCGCGGCGGCCCCGGCGGAACGCTTCGAATTCGGGCTGACCGTCTTCATCGCGGGGCTCTGCCGACTGCCCTCGGTCCGGCCGCAGCAGGAACAACCCGCGCCGTCGCTTGCCGCGGAGACCGACCCGGGCCGGGCCGGCGTCGCCTGAGCCGCGTTCGCCCTGCTGACGGGCCCGTGCCGGCGTGACCGGATCCGGTCACGCCGGCGGTCGCGATCCATGATCCGGGTCCGGCGGGTGACCGCGTCGACGACCACCCGAAAAGGGTTGTGCGGCGATCCACCGCCGCCCTTCATCCGACAGATCTGCGACACGAAATGGTTGACGAGCGGTAGGCCCCGGCCCGGGCGAGCCCGCCGTCCGAGGCGTGCCCGATGAGCCATAACCCCAGCTCACAGCGCTGCCCAGCACTCAGTGCAGCCCTCAAACGTACAATCGGTGACATAGCATTACCAAGCACTATTAGCTACAGTTTACATATTCATTCTGGAACGGCCTTGACCCCCCTGACCTATGTGGTTATCTTCGGCTCGTAGCCAGCCATGGAAGTCCTATTTGATCTATTTCCATTGACGGAAGTCGAAGCTACGGTCAGTCGAACGGGGGAAATATGCAGGTCGGTGAGGACGGGTCGAGCAATTTCGGGCGGCGTACGCCGTACCGGATGAGGGGCGCGCGCGGGAGCAGCCATTCCTTCGGCGCCCCGCCTCGACGCTGAGGACATTCTCGTCGCATCCGGCTCGGGCCCGCGGCACGCTTAGCCGCCCGACAGGAATCCCGTGGCGCAGCCACCGCGGGCTTCCCAGCGGCCGTTTCCGCGTGCGCCAGCCGCTGCGACGACACCATTCAGCCGACGCGGGACAGCTCCCGCCGACGGGAGACGCCGGGTGCGCCGGCAGGTATGCCGGCGCGCGCCTCAACCGGGTTGCCGCCAGATTTTCCCGAGCGGAACTTACCGACCGGGACCAATAGCGGAGATCCGGCCGGGCGATCAGGTGGCGACTACCCGGATCGCAATGTTTTTCTGGGCCATCGGCCTGCCGACAAGGGCAGCAATCAGAGTCGACACGAGCCGACCGGGCGGCGGCCGAGGTGTCAGCCTCCTCGATGAGGCGGAATCTCGGCGGAGGGTGGTCGTGATGCAGCGGTACAGAGAATTCGGTAGGCGGGATTGCCTCGCAGCCCGACGACAACGGCGCCTCGAACGCGAATGGCGTCTGCGCGCGGGTCGTCTGCCCATGGTGGGGTCGGGATCCGCCGGAAACCAGCCGAAACCGGGCTACGGCAATAGCCGCACCAAGACGGTTGTCGATTTGCTGTCGCAGTGGACTTTCCCGGCTGTTCACCACCGTCGCCCGGCCTACTGCAGGTCACCCTGACACGCCGCTCCGGATCCACACGCCTCCTCGCGCCGGTTGAGCCCGCCTTCGACCGCACCATCGGCGCGAATTTCGGCCAGACCGCCCTCACCCGCCTGGAGTCAACTGCGCAATTCGAAGGGGTAAGGAAATGAGAGTGTTGATATCCGACGACATACTCTTGTCTCGGAGTGCGCTCGCCGCACTGATCGAGAAACACGACATCGAGATCGCCGGGACCGTCGGCGGCGACGTCGACACTCTGGAGTTCGCCGAGGTGCATCGGCCGGACATCGTCATCATCTGCTTCGACGGTGCGGATCACGCGGTGATCGCCCTTGCCGAAAAGATCTCAGGTATTCCGGAGTGCCGGACCGTGGTCCTGGCCGAGAGCTTCACCAGGCCTATCGTCCGACGGGCTTTCTCCGGCGTGGTGGACGGAATGTTGCACCGGACCGTACCGCCCAGTCGATTCTTCGAGGCGCTACAGCGGGTGCACCGGGGCGAACGCGTGTTCGACGCCGATCTGACGGTCGCCGCCCTGGCGAACTCCGGTTGCCCGCTGACCTCACGCGAACTGTCGGTGCTGGAACGCCTCTCCTACGGGGACACGACCGGGGAGATCGCGGGGCGACTTCACCTGTCGGAAGGAACGGTGCGCAACTACCTCTGCGCCCTCGTGACGAAACTCGGCGCACGAAACCGCATCGACGCGCTGCGTATGGCAAGAGACGCACATTGGTTCTGAACGCCCATTTGGCCGATCACATCGAGCAGTGGAGTTCTGACGATGAACATGGAATCGGTGACGGCTGACGTCATCGGCGGTATCGCACTCGTTCTCGCGGCGTCGAGCCTGCTCGGCGCCCTCGCGCGCCGCCTCGGGCAGCCCACGGTGATCGGTCAGATAACGGCGGGAATCCTCCTCGGGCCGAGCCTGCTGGGCCAATTGCCGGGCGATCCGACGCATCAGATATTCACGAAGAGTTCCATACCCTTCATCTCCGTCATCGCCCAGGTCGCCGTCATGATCTTCATGTTCGGTGTCGGCTACGAGATCGACCTGAGGTCGGTGCGACGCAATCGCCGGCCGATCCTGCTGATCTCGGCCGGCGCGATCCTCCTCCCGGCCGCCCTCGGTTCGGGGATCGCCGTCGGGGTGCAGCACGTGAGTCTCTTCGCCGATCAGCACTCGGAGGGCCGGTCCTTCGTGCTGTTCTTCGGCATCGCCATGTCGATCACGGCCCTACCGGTACTGGCCGCGATCATGAGGGAGCGCGGAATCGCCGGCACACCCGTGGGCGACATCGCCACGGCGGCTGCCGGACTGATGGACGTGGGCGCATGGCTCATCCTCGCCGCCGCCGTCATCGGCACCGACGCGGCCACGGGCCGGCCCTGGATCACGACGTTCCTGCTCCTGGCGGGGTTCCTCGGGGTGATGATCCTCTTGGTCCGGCCGGCGCTGAAGTGGTGGGTCGAGCGCCCCGGCACTGTCGTCGCACGACACGTTCCGGTCGCGCTGGTACTCGCCGCCGCGGCGGCCTGGGCCACCGCCTCTCTCGGCCTGCACCCCATCTTCGGGGCCTTCGTCGCGGGGCTCTCCATGCCGAGACCGGGAGGTGCGCCGGACGCGGACGTGCTGAACGCGATGGAGCGGACCGGAGGTCTCCTGCTGCCCCTGTTCTTCGTGGTCACCGGACTGACCACCGACCTCGGCGCGCTGAACGGCCCCTACCTGCTCCTGCTCGCCGTGATCCTCGTCTGCGCGATCGGCGGAAAGGTCTTCGCCGGTTACGCCATGGCGCGACTCGGCGGTCTCGGCACCCGGGAGTCGGGCCTGATCGGGGCGCTGGTGAACACCAGGGGCCTGACCGAACTCGTCGCGCTCAACGTGGGACTGAGCGCGGGCATCATCGACGGACGCCTCTTCTCGGTCCTCGTCGTCATGGCGCTGGTCACGACCCTGATGACCGGACCCCTCATCACGGCGGTCAACCGCAGGCACGGCGAGACGCAGGCACCGGCACTCGCGTTCTCGGCAGCGGCATCCAGGCCGTCGGGCTGATCCCGCGACGGAAGCCGGCACGGAACTCCATTGTCTACTCATTCGCCCCAATCGGTGCACAGCGGAATGACGAGATGTGATGGACAAGCTTGTCGAACGGGATGACGAAGAGAAAACGCTGGCCCGCGCGTACAGCGAGTGCTGCACGGGCCAGAGTCGGGTGATCACCATCGCCGGCTCGCTCGCGAGCGGAAAGACGGCACTGCTGGACTCCTTCACCCGCGACACCGCCGACGCGGGCGCCACCGTCCTCGCCGTCACGGCGACGAGCCTGGAACGCGACCAGCCGCTGGGGGTCATCGACCAGCTTCTTCGGAGGTGCCGGCTCCTCGTCGGCGACGTGAGCCGTGACCTCCGCGCGTTGACCGAGAGCCGCGACGAGACGGGACCTCGCCACGATCTCTCCCTGCCGGTCCTCGACCTGCTGCACGCCGCCTTCGAGCGACTCGTCGACTCGTCGCCGCTGATCGTGTGCATCGACGACGCGCACCTGATGGACGTCGAGTCCCTGCGGTACCTGGTCGGGCTCATCCGCCGGATGGACAACACGCCGGCCTCGATCGTCCTGACCTACTGCCCGGACATGGGTCGCAGCGCCGTCCAACGCCTCATCCAGGCGGAGATCCTCAGGATGTCCCACCACATCCCGATCGACGTCCAGCCGCTGTCGGAGACGGGAGTCGGTACCGTCCTGGAGGGGTACTTCGATCTGGCGACGGCGCGACGGGCGGCGCCCGAGTGCGCACGGCTGAGCGGCGGTCGGCCGTTGCTGGTGCACGCCCTCGCCGAGGACTACGGCAACCGGATCTGGGAGCCGGACGAGCACCTGCGTCCCGCGCCCGGCCCGGCCTTCGCACGTGCCGTGCTCAGCTGCCTCTACCGGGCCGAACCGGTGGTGCTCGAGATCGCGCAGGCGACGGCCCTGCTCGGGGAGTTCCGGTCCGCCGCCGTCGTCGCGCGCCTCTGCGGGATCAATGCCGAGTACGTCGCCCGGGTGGCCGCCTCACCCGCCGTCGGCGGACTGCTGCGACCAGACCTGCTCGGCCTGCCGGGCGTGCGCGAGGCAGTGCTGCGCAGCATCCCGCGTCAGGCACGCCACGCCATGCAGTCGCACGCCGCCCGCCTGCTGCACCAGGAGGCCGCTCCCGCCCTGGTGACCGCAGGTCATCTCGTACGCAGTGACGAGGCGGCGCCCTGGGCGAAACACGTGCTCTGTGAAGCCGCGGATCAGGCGCTCGCCAGCGGAGACCACAAGGCCGCGATCAGCTTCCTGGAGCGGGCGCACCGGGAATCCGTGGGCCGGCGGGCGCGGATCGACACCGCGGCGAGGCTCACCGACCTCATGTGGCGGTACGACCCGGCGGCTGCCAGAAGATACCTGCCCGACCTGGTCACGGCGGCCGCGGAGGGTGAACTCTCCGTCCGGCAGGCCGTCTCCGTCACCCGAAGTCTGCTCTGGAACGGCCAGGTTGATCAGGCGGCGCGGGTGATGTCCAGCTTCGGCCCCGATTGCTCCGCGCAGCCCGAAGCCGGGTACGCCGACCGGCTGCGCCTCTGGCTCCCGCTCGCTTTTCCGGGCATCGCGACCGCACCGGAGGTCGAGGCGGTGCCCGTGGCGAGCGGCGGACTGGGCCCCGCCGACCATCGAGCCGCTGCCGCGCTCCGGGCCGTCCTGGACGGCACCGGCGACCAGGGGACGGTCGCGGCCGCGGAGTTCGTCCTCCGGGAGGCGCTGACCGGCGCGGCGAGCCCGCCGTCCTCACTCGCCGCGCTCCTGGTGCTCGTCTATGCCGGCAAGCTCGACAAGGCGTCGGTGTGGTGCGACGCCCTCCTCGCCTCCACCGGGCAGATGTACGGGCTCGTGTGGAACGCCCTGTTCGTCGCTACCCGGGCGGAGATCCACTATCGGCACGGCGACCTGCGCGGCGCCGAGCGGCAGGTCCTCAACGCCCTCGCCCTCATGCCGCGCGAGAGCTGGGGAGCGGCGATCGTCGTACCGCTCTCGCTTCTCATCCTCATCGCCACCGCGAGAGGGGATCTCGACGCGGCCGAACGGCATCTGGACTCCCCCGTCCCCGGTGCCGCCTTCTCGACCCTCGGCGGGGTGCTGTACCTCAACGCGCGCGGTCATCTGCACCTCGCGCACGGCCGTCACGACGCCGCCGTGCGCGACTTCCTCGCGGCCGGGCACCTGATGAAGCTCTGGAAGGCGGACTGCCCGGCCGTGGTGCCCTGGCGCGTCCACGCCGCTCGTGCGTACCTGCACAAGGGCCTCGTAGCGCAGGCGAGGGAACTGCTCACCGAACAGATGACGCTGCTTCCCCCGGGCGAGCTCCGCGTCAGCGGCCAGGTCTACCGCGCGCTCGCCGAGACGGTCCGGCCCGACGAGCGTCCGGCGCTGCTGCTGAGGGCGGCGAACAACCTGGACCGCTGCGGCGACTCGCTGAACCTTGCCTACACGATCGCCGACCTGCACCACGCCCACGAGTCACTGGGCGACGTCACCCACGCCCGCCGCGACGCCGAGCGGGCGAGGGCGCTGGCCGACCGGTGTGGTGCCGTGCTCCTTCCGGACCGGCAGGCGACGGCCGACGACGCGGGGACGGAGATCATCGGGGACGGCACCCATCCCGTCCACCAGCTCAGCTCCGCCGAGCTGCGGGTGGCGGAACTGGCCGCCCGCGGCTCCACCAACCACCAGATCGCGCGGAAGCTCTTCATCACGGTCAGCACCGTCGAACAGCATCTCACCCGCACGTACCGCAAACTCGGCATCCGCCGCCGTACCCAGCTCTCCTCGTTCCTGTCCGAACGCGTCTGACACTGTCGTACCGTCGGCCCGGTTGCTCGTGCTCAGTCCTGCCTGCCGTACAGACGGAGGGTGATCGGCGCGAACACGAGGGCGATCACGGCGGTCAGGACCAGGGACCAGGTGACCGCGCCGCCGGCATCGCCGGTGTCGTTCATCAGCGCCCGGGCCGCTGTCGCGACATGGCTGAGCGGATTGACGTCGACGAAGGCCTGGAGCCAGCCGGGCATCGTGGCCGGCTGCACGAAGATGTTGCTGGCGAAGGAGAGCGGGATCAGCACGGCGTTGGCGATGCTGATCACGACGGCCGGGTCCCGGAGGAGCAATGCCACAGCGGCCCACACGAGCGACAGCGAGAGCCCGAAGGCGACCACCAGAGCCACCGCGGCGATGACGCCGATCGCGCCGCCGTCGGGGCGGTAGCCCATGACCAGGCCGAGGACCAGCACGATGGCAGAGGCGAACAGATAGCGGAGGGCGTCGGAAAAGAGGCCCCCGAGCACGAAGGCCCCGCGCCAGATCGACAGGGCGCGGAACCGGTCGAAGGACCCGCTGCGCAGATCCTGGGCGAGGCGGGCGCCGCCGTACATGGTGACGATCGCGATGCTCATGCTGAGCACGCCGGGCAGGAGTTGCATGAGGTAGTCGCCGGTGGTGCCGCTGATCGCACCGCCGAACAGGTAGGTGAACAGCACGGTGAACAGGATCGGGATGGCGGCCGAGTCCACGACCTGCTTGGGATCGTGCTTGACCTTGAGTATCGCCCGCCTGCCGAAGGTGGCGGACGCGGCGAGGGCACCGGCACGGCGGCGTTGCCGTCCGGCGGCCAGCAGGCGGTCGATCCGGTCGGCGTCCGGCGCGACGGGGGCGGCGGCGTTCACTGGGCTACCTCGACTTCGCTCGATCCTGCACCTGGGTTGCGGCGGGGAACACTGACACTCACGGTGCCGCGTCCTGAAGCTCGGAGGTGGACGGGTCGGCCGCGTGGCCCGTCAGGGCCAGGAACGTCTCTTCCAGACTGGGCTGGCCGAGGGACAGATCGGCGACGCCCACCCCGGCGTCCGCGAGTCGGGTCATGGCCTGCCCGACCAGGCGGCCGACCTCCGTCGCGGCGGCCGTGCCGGTCAGCACGACGGACAGGGCCAGGGGGTCGGCGTCGAGCCGGACCGTCCCGGCGACGGTGTCGGCGAGGATCCGTTGCGCCTGCGGGCGCTGCTCGCCGTCGACGAGCCGCAGCCGCAGAGTGCCGGAGCCGACCCGCGACTTCAGTTGGGCGCTCGTGCCCTCGGCCACGATCCGGCCGTGGTCGATGACCGCCAGTTGCCCGGCGAGCTGGTCGGCCTCTTCCAGGTATTGCGTGGTGAGCAGGACCGTGGTGCCCACCGCGGCGATCCGCCGGACCAGATCCCACACCTGGTTCCGGCTGTGTGGGTCCAGGCCGGTGGTCGGCTCGTCGAGGAACAGCAGGTCCGGAGTCACGATCAGGCTCGCCCCGATGTCGAGCCGACGACGCATCCCGCCCGAGTAGACGCCCACCGGACGGCCGGCCGAGCCGGTCAGGTCGAACGCGGCGAGCAGCTCGTCGGCGCGCTGTCGACTGGCCGACCGGGACAGTCCGTGGAGCCGGCCGAGGATCTGCAGGTTCTCGTACCCGGTCAGGTCTTCGTCCAGGGAGGCGAACTGGCCGGTCACCGCGACCCGGGCCCGGATGGCGTCCGCCTGCGTCGTGACGTCGTGACCGAGGACGCGGGCGGTGCCACCGTCCGGCCGGGCCAGTGTCGTCAGGATGCGGATGATGGTGGTCTTGCCGGCCCCGTTGGGGCCGAGGAGCCCGAATACCTGGCCACGGCCGATCGTGAGGTCGATTCCGTCCAGCGCCCGCTTTTCCCCATAGACCTTGGTCAGGCCGCGTGTCTCGACCACCGAAAGACTTTCATCTGCGCCATTCCGGGACATGCCTCCAACCCTATCCATTCGAGCCGTGCGAGGAAACTGTCCAGCCGAGATCCGCCCGCCGGGCCTGATCGGCCGTCGGCGATGACATTTCCGCTGCGAGCAGGAGTCGGGCGGCGGCGAAGGCGGCGGGGAGTACGTCCCGGTCGGATGGTGAGAATAGGGGTTACCCCTACCGAACCGGCTGCCTCATCATGAACACGAACCTTCTCCGATGCCCGCAGGTTCGGCGCGTTCCGGCCGGCCGAGTGCCGCGTCCGGTTCCCCGGCCGCCCCGCCCGGAAGGAATTCACATGACCATCGAGAGCAGGCCGAACACAATTCTCCTCGGGTGCCCGACGGCGAACTTTCCGGAAACCGCCCAGATACGTTCCACTGCCGACTCCGAGCAGATCGTCAAAGTGCTCAACGGCAACCGGTACGAGCACTTCCGGCGCACGCCCGAGGTCATCCAGCACCGATTGGGCGACCTTTCCGTGTTCACCTGGACCGGCAGCACCTACGTGGCCGAGTGACCGGACCGCCTCCGCAGCGAAGCACCGGCCCACCCGCCGGCCTTCTCACGGTGACCACGACCGTCGGCGTTCGTGGTCACCGGCACCGCCGCGCCGTCACCTCCCCTCAGTCACCGCCCTCGGGCCGCCGGCCGTCGATGATCGCGAACAGCTCGTCATCGGTGGCGGATTCGAGGACCACCTGCGCCGTCTCGCGCCCCGGCTGATTCCCGGGGTACGCCTCGTGCCACCGGTCCAGCAGTGCCTGGAGTCGCCGGTTGATCGCGTCCCGCTGGTCCTCCGCCGGGCCGCTGCGTAGGAGCGCCTTCTCCAGACGCTCGATCTCGTCGAGCACCGGTTCCGGACGGGGTGCCGCCTCGGCGGTGAGCGTCAGTCGTAGGTGGTCGGCGAGTTCGGCCGGGCTGGGATGATCGAAGACCAGCGTCGCCGGGAACCGGCAACCGGTCGCGTTGCCGAGCCTGTTGCGCAGGTCCACGGCCGTGAGCGAGTCGAAACCGAAGTCGCGGAACGGGCTGGTCGGGTCCAGCGCCTCCGGGTCACCTCCGCCCAGCGCCGCGGCGGCGTGCGACCGGACCAGATGGAGCAGGAACTCCTGCTGCTCGCTGTCGTTCAGCGAGGCCAGCTGCCGGGCCAGGCCGGCGGCGGGGTCCGCCGACGTCAGCCTCGGCTGGAGCGGCGTGTTCACCAGCCCTCGCCACAGCGACGGTAGCGAGCCGTCGCGGGCCAGGGACCGCAGCCGGTCGGCGCGAACGGCGGATGCCAGTAGTACGGGCTCGGCGGAACTACGCGCGGCGTCGAAGAGGGCCAGCCCTTGTTCGGTCGTCAGCGGAACGAGATAGCCGGAGATGCGCGCGCGATGCGAGCCGGTGATGTCGGCTGTCAACTCGCTGGTCTCCGCCCAGAGGCCCCACGCGATGGAGGTCGCCGGCAGGCCGGCGGCCCGGCGTCGACTGGCGAACGCGTCGAGGAAGACGTTCGCGGCGGCGTAGTTCCCCTGCCCCGGCGCACCGGTCAGCCCCGCGCCCGAGGAGAAGAGCACGAACTCGGTGAGGTCGGCGTCCGCCGTGAGTTCGTGCAGGTGCAGGGCGGCGTCGACCTTGGGCCGCATGACCGTCTCGATGGCGTGCGGGGTGAGCGAGGGCAGGACGCCGTCGTCGAGGGCTCCCGCGGCGTGCACCACGGCGGTCAGCGGATGCTCCGCCGGCACCGAGGCAAGCGCCCGGGCCAGGTCCGCCCGGTCCGCCACGTCGCAGGCCACGATCGTCGCCCGGGCGCCCGACTCGGCCAGCTCCGCGCCGAGCGCCTCGGCGCCGGGCGCGTCGGGGCCGCGCCGGCTGAGCAGCAGGAAATGCTTCGCGCCCTGCTTCGCGAGGTGACGCGCCACCAGGCCGCCGAGTGTCCCGGTGCCGCCGGTGACGAGCACCGTCCCCTCGGGATCCGGACGCCGCGGAACGGTCAGCACGATCTTGCCGACGTGTCGCGCCTGGCTCATGAAGCGGAACGCGGCCACCGCGTCGCGTACGTCCCAGGTGGTCAGCGGCGGCAACTCGAGCGCACCGGCGCGGAACAGGTCGAGGATCTCGGCCAGCATCTCCTTGATCCGGTCCGGTCCCGCCTCGCGCAGGTCGAACGCCCGGTAGTCGCGCCCCGGGTGCGTGGCGGCGACCTCCGCGCGTTCGCGGATGTCGGTCTTCCCCATCTCGACGAAGTGCCCGCCCGGCCGCAGCAGCCGCAGCGACGCGTCCACGAAGTCACCGGCCAGCGAGTTCAGCACCACGTCGACGCCCTGCCCGGCCGTCACCTCGGCGAACTGCCGTTCGAAGTCCAGGTTCCGGCTCGACGCGATGTGCGCGCCGTCCAGACCGGCCGACCTCAGCACCGGCCACTTGGGTTCGCCCGCGGTCGCGAACACGTCGGCCCCGCGGTGCCGGGCCAGCTGGATCGCCGCCGAACCGACCCCGCCGGCGCCGGCGTGCACCAGCACGGACTGCCCGGCGCGCAGGCCGGCCAGGTCGAACAGCCCGTAGTACGCGGTGAGGAAGGCCACCGGCACCGACGCGGCCTGCTCGAACGACCATCCCTCGGGCATCCTGGCGAGGAGCCGGTGGTCGGTCACCGCGACCGGGCTGAACGCGTCGGTCCAGAAGCCCAGGACCCGGTCGCCGGCCACCAGGTCCGGCACGTCGCTTCCGACGGCGGTGACGATCCCGGCGCCCTCGCTGCCCAGGTCGGTCTCACCGGGCACCATGCCGAGGGCGGTGACGACGTCACGGAAGTTGAGGCCGGCCGCGCGCACGGCCACCCGTACCTCCAGCGGGCCGAGCGGACCGGCCGGTGGCTGGTGTTCCGCCAGCGTCAGGCCCTCCAGGGTCCGGGCGTCGGTGAGCGCCAGGCGCCACGCGCCCGCCCCGGCCGGCGGCAGCAGACCGTCACCCCCCTCGACGTGGGCCAGCCGCGGCGCCAGCAGCTCACCGGCGCGCACCGCGAGCTGAGGTTCGTCGCAGGCCGCCAACGCCGCCCAGATCTCACCGGAGCCGGCGTCGTCCCGGCCGGTGCCGTCGTCGACCAGCAGGAACCTGCCGGGATGCTCCGTCTGCGCCGTACGCACCAGCCCCCAGACGGCGGCCGAGGCCGGGTTCACGTCGGCCCGCCCGGTCGGAGTCGAGACGGCACCCCGGGTCCTGACGATCAGGCGCTCGACACCCAGGTCGTCCGCCAGCCACTCCTGCAGCACCGCCAGCGCGGCCACGGTGACCGCCCGGACGTGGGCGGCGGGATCAGGGGCCCCGACGGGCTCGGGGACGGTCCACACCACCAGGTCCGGCGCGGTCCTGCCGTCCGCGACCGCCGAACGGAGCCCGGCCAGGTCGGGGTACCCGTCGACGATCGCCCCGCGGTCGCCGAGCCGATCGGCGAGGGCCGTCCCGTCCGGACCGAGCATCGCCCATCGCAGCGCTGCCGGCTCGGTCCCGGGCCGGGTCACCGGCGCCCAGGCGAGCCGGAACAGCGAGTCCCGCAGCGCCCCCGCAGCGGCACGCGGATGCCCGCTCGACGCCGGTCGCACGACGACGGTGCCCACCGACACGGCGGGACGCCCGTCGAGGTCGGCGGCCGTCAACGCCACCCGGTCGGGGCCGATCCGCCGTACCCTGACCCGCAGGTCCGTCACGCCGGTCGTCAGCAGGGCCACCTTGCTGAACACGAACGGCAGCAGGATCTCCGCGCTCTCCGCGCCCGCCTCCGCGACGAGCAGGCCCGCCGCCTGCGCGGCCGCGTCCAGCAGGGCGGGGTGAATGCCGAACGACGCGTCCTCCCCGCGCTGCTGGGCCGGCAGGCCGACCTCGGCGAAGATGTCGTCGCCGCGCCGCCAGGCCCGGCGTATCCCTCGGAAGGCCGGCCCGAAGCCGTACCCGCGCTCCGCGAACTCCGCGTAGATCCGATCCGAGGGCACCGCCTCCCCGCCGACCGGCGGCCAGTGCGCCAGGTCGCCGAAGTCCTCGGTGTCGGGCGAACCGGCCAGCTCGCCGGCCGCGTGGGGGGTCCACTCGCCGTCGAGGGAGCCCTCCTCCGCCCGGGAGTACACGGTCACCGGGCGCTTGCCCGTCTGGTCCGGCGCGCCGGCCACCACCTGCACCTGGACGGCGCCCTCCGGCGGAATCACCAGCGGAGCCTCCAGGGTCAGCTCCTCGATCCCAGGGCAGCCGGTCTCCGCCGCCGCCCGCAGCGCGAACTCCACGAACGCCGTGCCGGGAAGCAGCGCCTGGCCCTCGACCCGGTGGTCGGCGAGCCACCGGTGGGCCTGCAACGAGACGCGGCCGGACAGCACCACGGCACCGTCGCCCGCGACGTCCACCGCGGCACCGAGCATCGGATGCTCGCTCGCCCGCAGCCCGACCCGACCGAGGACGTCCCGGGACGGCACCACCGGGTCCTGCCAGTAGCGCCGCCGCTGGAAGGCGTACGACGGAAGGCGGACGCCGGCGTCGCCGGGCGGGCCGAGCACCTTCTCCCAGGCGACCGGCACGCCGGTGACGTAAGCCTGGGCGACCGAGGCGACGAAGTCGTCCCCGTCGCCACGATCCCGGTGCAGCGTTCCGACGACGACCGCCGAGGCGTCCGCGGCAGCGATCGTCTCCTCCAGTCCGACGGTCAGCACCGGATGTGGGCTCACCTCGACGAACAGCCCGTACCCGCGGTCGAGCAGACTCCGCGTGGCCGTGTCGAGGCGTACCGGCTGCCGGAGGTTGCGGTACCAGTAGTCGGCGTCGAGTTCGGCGGTGTCCAGTTGGCCGCCGGTCACTGTCGAATAGAACGGGATCCGGGACGGGCCGGCGGTGACGTCCTTCAACTGCGCCAGCAGGTCGTCGCGGATCCGCTCGACGTGCGGCGAGTGCGACGCGTAGTCGACCGGAAGGCGGCGTGCCCGCACCTCGGAGTTCTCATGTTCCGCCACCAGTTCGGCCACCGCGTCGGTGTCGCCCGACACCACCACCGATCCGGGGCCGTTCACGACGGCGACGGCCAGCCGACCCTCCCACCGGCGCAGCCGGGCCTCGGCCTCCTCGGGCCCCAGCGCCAGCGACGCCATCGCCCCGCGCCCGGACAGCGCGCCCAGGGCGCGGCTGCGCAGCGCCACCACCCGCGCGGCGTCCCGCAGCGACAGTCCACCCGACACGCAGGCGGCCGCGATCTCACCCTGCGAGTGCCCGACGACCGCGGCGGGCACGATGCCCACGTGCTGCCACAGGGCGGCCAGCGACACCATGACCGCGAAGAGCGTCGGCTGGACGACGTCCACCCGGTCCAGATCCGGGGCACCGGGTGCGGCACGGAGCACGTCGTGCACCGACCAGCCGGTGAACGGCGCCAGCGCCCTGTCGCATTCGGCGAGCCGGTCGCGGAACACCGGTGCCGCGAGCAGACCGAGCGCCATCCCCGCCCACTGGGATCCCTGCCCCGGGAAGACCAGCACCGCCTCACCCGTCCGCACCCGTGCCGTGCCCTGGACCAGCCCCGGCGCGGGCTGCTCCGCGACCAGCGCGTGCAGCCCGGCTACCAGGTCGCCGCGGGTGGCGCCGAGCACCACCGCCCGGTGCGACAGTGCCGAGCGTCGGACCAGCGCGTCGGCGACGGCCCGGGCCTCCAGGTCCGGCCGGTCCGCCACGAACTGCGCCAGCCGCGCGGCCTGCCCGCGGAGGCCGTCCGCGCCTCGCCCGGACAGCACCCAGGACACAGTCGTGGCGCCGAACGTCTCGTCGCCGGCCCGGGGCCCGGTCGGCGGCTGCTCCGGCTCCGGCGCCTGTTCGAGGATCAGGTGCGCGTTCGTGCCGCTGATGCCGAAGGAGGACACGCCGGCCCGCCGCGGCCGCCCGGCCTCGGGCCACGGCACCGCCTCGGTGGCCAGCCGCACCGCGCCCGACGACCAGTCCACGTGCTCGCTCGGCTCGTCCGCGTGCAGGGTGGCCGGCACGAGCCCGTGCCGCATCGCCAGGACCATCTTCATCACGCTCGCAGCGCCGGCGGCCGCCTGGGTGTGGCCGATGTTCGACTTCACCGAACCCAGCAGCAACGGTCGGCCCGCCTCGCCGCGACCCTGGCCGTAGGTCGCCAGCAGCGCCTGCGCCTCGATCGGGTCGCCCAGCGACGTGCCGGTGCCGTGCGCGTCCACCACGTCCACGTCCGACGCCGTCAGGCCGGCCCGCTTCAGGGCCGCCCGGATCACCCGCCGCTGCGAGGGGCCGTTCGGCGCGGTCAGCCCGCTCGACGCGCCGTCCTGGTTCGTGGCCGAGCCCCGGATGACGGCGAGCACCGGGTGTCCGTTGCGCCGGGCGTCCGACAGGGTCTCGACGAGGAGCAGGCCCACGCCCTCGGCGAACCCGAACCCGTCCGCCCCCGACCCGAACGCCTTGGAGCGCCCGTCGGGCGCCAGCGCACGCATCCGGCTGAACTCGACGAAGACCTTCGGGCTCGACATCACCGACACGCCGCCGGCCACCGCCATCGTGCACTCACCCGAGCGCACCGCCTGGCCGGCCAGGTGCAGCGCCACCAGCGACGAGGAACATGCCGTGTCGACGGTCACGGCCGGGCCCTCCAGCCCGAAGACGTACGCCAGCCGCCCCGACACCACGCTCGGCGTGGTGCCGGTGACGACGTAACCCTCGACGCCCTGCGGATAGTCCGACGGGCCGGCGCCGACGAAGACACCGGTGCGGCTGCCCTTCAGGCCCGCCGGGTCGACACCGGCGTTCTCGAACAACTCCCAACACGTCTCCAACAACAGACGCTGACGCGGATCCATCGCCAACGCCTCACGCGGAGAGATCCCGAAGAACCCCGCATCGAAATCCCCCACCGAACCCAGAAACCCACCCGCACGCACATACGACGTCCCCGAACGATCCGGATCCGGATGAAACAACGACCCCAGATCCCACCCACGATCCTCCGGAAAGCCGCCCACCGCGTCCCGGCCCTCCACCAACAACCGCCACAACCCCTCCGGAGACACCACACCCCCCGGATAACGACACGCCATCCCCACGATCGCCACCGGCTCGCCGAGCTTCGCCTCCAACTCGTCGTTGCGCAGGCGGAGCCGGCGGATCTCCTTGACCGATTCCCGCAGCGCGCCGGTCACCTGTTCGATCGATGCACTCATCTGAGCCCTCACTCCCGGGTGCTGTGCACGGCGCGGATCAGTTCGTCCAGGTCCATGTCGTCCACCGCGTCGACGTCGTCGGCATCGGCTCGGTCGGCGGCAGGGTCAGTCGTCTGCTCCGTCTCGTCCGCCGGGAAGAGCTGCTCGTGCAGCCAGCGTCCGAGTTCGGCGGGTGTCGGGCAGTCGAAGATGAGCGTCGCGGGCAGCCGGAGCCCGCTGGCCGCGGCGAGCCGGTTACGCAGTTCGACGGCCGTCAGCGAGTCGAAGCCCACGTCGAGGAAGCCACGATCGGCGTCCAGCGCGGTCAGCGAGGCGTGGCCCAGGACCGCGGCGGCGTGCTTCCTGACCACGTTCAGGAGCGCCTGGGCCCGCTCGCTCGGCCCCATCCCCGCGAGCTGGTCGGCGAGCCCGGCGGAGGTCCCGGTCTCGGTCGCGGCGTGCGCCGGCCGGCCGCGTGGCACGAGCCGGCGCATCACCGCGGGCAGTGACCCCTCGTCGGCCTGGACGCGAAGCGCGCCGCGGTCGAGCCGCGCGGCCACGACCAGCGGCTGCCCCGACTCGACGCCCTCGTCGAGCAACGCGAGGGCCACGGGCACGGGCATGGCCTGCGCACCGGCCCGGGCCAGGCGCTCCCGGCCACGCTCGTCGAGCGTGCCGGTCATCCCGCTGTCCGGTGCCCACAGGCCCCAGGCCATC
This sequence comes from Micromonospora sp. NPDC005686, assembly GCF_042871665.1. Classification (NCBI taxonomy): domain Bacteria; kingdom Bacillati; phylum Actinomycetota; class Actinomycetes; order Micromonosporales; family Micromonosporaceae; genus Micromonospora; species Micromonospora sp. NPDC005686. Next base: position 428,392 of record NZ_JBIAIY010000002.1, on the reverse strand, counting down.
GAGGTGCCGGCCTGGCCGCGGGCCCGCCGGGCCGCCGCCAGCGAATCGAGGAACACGTTCGCGGCGGCGTAGTTGGCCTGCCCGGGATTGCCTGTCACTCCGGCGGCCGACGAGAACATGACGAACATCCCGAGGTCGAGGTCCCGGGTCAGTTCGTCGAGGTACGCGGCGGCAGCGATCTTCGGTCGCAGGACCGCCTCCAGCCGCTGCCCGGTCAGGGAGGTGAACACCACGTCGTCCAGCACGCCCGCGAGATGCACCACGGCCGTGAGCGGACGATCCTCCGGGATGTCGGCCAGCAGTCGTGCCACCGCGTCGCGGTCGGCGACGTCGCAGGCGGCGACCCGTACGTCCACGCCCGACGCGGTGAGCTCGCTGATCAACTGCTCGGCGCCCGCCGCGGCGGCGCCCTGACGGCTGGCCAGGACGAGGCTGCGCATTCCCCAGGTGCCGGCCAGGTGCCCGGCCACCAGCCCGCCCAGCGTCCCGGTGCCGCCGGTGATCAGGACCGTGCCCTCGGGGTCGGGAACGGGCGGGATGGTGAGGACCAGCTTTCCGACGTGCCGGGCCTGCGCCATGAAGCGGAACGCCTCCGGCGCGTCGCGGACGTCCCAGCTCCGGGTGGGCAGCGGCGTCAGGGTTCCGTCGCGCAGCAGCCCGACGACGTCGTCGAGCATCGACCGCATCAGCTCCGGGCTCGCGTCCCGCACCAGGTCCAACTGCCGGTAGACGACCCCCGGGTACGTGTCGGCGACCCGCTCCGGGTCACGCACGTCGGTCTTGCCCAGCTCGACGAAGTACCCGCCCTTGGCCACCAGGCGAAGCGACGCGTCGACGAGCTCGCCGGTGAGCGAGTTGAGGACGACGTCGACTCCGGCGTCGCCGGTGGCCTCGCGCATCCGGTCGGCGAAACTCGCGTCGCGTGACGAGCCGATGTGGTCGTCGTCCAGGCCCAGCCGCCGGAGGACGTCGTGCTTTGCCGGGCTGGCCGTGGCGAACACCTCGGCACCCAGGTTGCGGGCGATCTGGACGGCCGCCATACCGACGCCGCCGGTCGCCGCGTGCACGAGGACCCGCTGGCCGGCGCCCAGCCCGACCGTCTCGACCAGGGCGAAGTAGGCGGTCAGGAACACGGAGGGGATCGAGGCCGCCTCCTCGTAGGACCAGTCGTCCGGGATCGGGACGAGCCAACGGTGGTCGGTCACCGCCTCGGTGGCGAAGGCCCGGGGAATCATCCCCGTCACCCGGTCGCCGGGCTTGAGCCCCGCGACGTCGGGACCGACGGCCTGGACGACGCCGGCGCCCTCGCCGCCGATGAAGTCACCGCCGCCGGGGGACATCCCGAGCGACACCATGACGTCGCGGAAGCTGACACCGGCCGCCCGCAGCCGCACCCGCACCTGACCGGACGCCGGCGGCGTCGCGGTGTCGGGGCACGGCTGGAGGGACATGGCGTCGAGCACCCCGGACCGATCCGGTACGAGCCGCCACCGGCCGCCGGGCGGCGCGGTCAGCCCGTGCCGGGCCGAGGGCAGGGGCTCCATCTGGGGAATCAGCACCGCGCCACGCCGTACCGCGATCTGTTGCTCGTCGCCGGCCAGCGCCGCCGCGAGCGCGGGCACGCCGTCCGGCCCGTCCACGTCGGCCAGCACGATCCGATCCGGATTCTCGGTCTGCGCCGAGCGGAGCAGACCCCACACCGGCGCCGCGGCGAGGTCGGGCACCTCCCCGGCCACACCGGCCGGGACCGCCGACCGGGTCACCACGACCAGGCGGGCGTCCGCCGTCCGCCGGTCGGCCAGCCATGCCTGCACATCGGTGAGCACCGCGCCGGCCAGGTCGAAGGCCGCCTCGGGCAACCGGGCGCCCGCCGGCGCAGCGGCGGGCAGCACCACGGTACGGGGACACTCCGCGCCGCCGGCCACCCCAGCGAGCAGGGCGGCCAGATCGGGATGGCGATCGGTGGTGATACCGGACGCGAGCAGCCCTACCGCCAGGCCGAGGGGATCCGGGCCGAGCAGTGCCCAACGCTGCGCGACCGGCCGTCCGGGATCGGGAAGCTCGGCCCAGTTCACGGCGAACAGGGACCGGTCGGCCGGGTCCGCAGCCGGGGTGAGCTGACCGGCCGGCACCGGCCGGGAGACCAGCCGCTCGATCGCCAGGACGGGAACGCCCGTCTCGTCGGCAGCGGTGATCCGGACCGTGTCGGGGGCGATCGGCGAGACGCGTACCCGTAGGTCCCGCGCGCCGGGCGCGAACAGCGACACGCCGGTCAGGCTGAACGGCAGCCGGACCGTCCCGCGGTCAACGCCGCCCGGTCCGCCGGCCGGACTGAACAGCATCGCCTGCAGCGCCGCGTCGAGCAGGGCCGGGTGCACGCCGTACCGGTCCGCCTCGTCGCGGACCCCGGCGGGCAGCGACACCTCCGCGTACACGTCGTCGCCGTGCCGCCACGCCCGCCGCAGCCCGCGGAACGCCGGCCCGTAGCCGTAGCCGCCCTCCGCCTCCGCCGCCGCGTAGAAGGACTCCGGGTCCGTCGGCACCGGCTCCGCGCCGGGCGGGGGCCAGGTGACCATCCGGTCCGCGACGGGCGGCCCGGCGGCGGCCAGGACCACCGACGCGTGACGTGTCCAGCCGGCCGGCTCACCGTCGCCGGCCTCGGGTCGCGTGTAGACGGCGAGTGGCCGGTGTCCCGCGTCGTCGGGCGCTCCCACCACCAGCTGGATGCTCACCGCGTCCTCACCCGTCAGGATCAGCGGCGTCTCCAGCGTCAGTTCCTCGATCCGGGGACGGTGCGCCTCCCGGCCGGCCCGCAGGGCCAGTTCGGCGAACCCGGCCGCGGGCAGCAGGCACACCCCGTTCACCCCGTGGTCGGCCAGCCAGGGCCGGGTACGGACCGACAGCCGCCCGGTGAAGACCAGGCCGGAGCTGTCGGCGAGTTCCACGGCGGCGCCGAGCAGCGGATGGTCCGGGGCCGTCACCCCCAGGGCCGCCGGGTCCACGGCGGTCGGCTGCTGATCCCGCCAGTAACGCTGCCGGTCGAAGGCGTAGTTCGGCAACGCCACCCGCGCACCTCCGGGGATCAGCGCGGCCCAGTCCAGGTCCGCGCCGTTCACCCAGGCCTCGGCCAGCGAGGTGGCGAAGCGGGTCGGGCCGCCCTCCTGACGCCGCAGCGAGCCCACCGTCACCGGCTCGGCCGTACCGTCGACCGACGCGGCGGTGTCCAGCACCGCGCCGGTCAGCACCGCGTGCGGGCTCGCCTCGACGAACATGGTGAAGCCGTTGTCGAGCAGCTTCCGGACGGCGCGCGCGAACCGCACGGGTTCCCGCAGGTTCCGGTACCAGTACTCGGCGTCCAGCGTGCTGGTGTCCAGCGGCTCCCCGGTCACCGCCGAGTAGAACGGCACGCGGGCGCGCTGATGCGTCATTCCGGCCAGTTCGGCCAGCAGCTCGTCGCGCATCGGCTCGACCTGCGGCGAATGGGACGCGTAGCTGACCTCGATCCGCCGGATCCTGAGCCCGCGCCGTTCACACTCGGCGGTCAGGCCGTCCAAGGCGTCGATGTCGCCCGCCACGACGACCTGCGCGGGGCTGTTCACCGTCGCGACGGTCACCCGTCCGTGCCACGGTTCGAGCAGTGCCGTGACCTGGTCCTCGTCGGCCTGCACCGACGCCATCCCGGCGGCGCCGGTCAACCGGGACAGCGCCGCCGACCGTACCGCCACCACCCTGGCGGCGTCGTCGAGCGACAGCACGCCCGCGACGTACGCGGCGGCGATCTCGCCCTGGGAGTGGCCGACCACGGCTGCCGGGTGCACGCCGTGGTGCTGCCACAGGCGGGCCAGCGACACCATCACCGCGAACAGGGCGGGCTGCACCACGTCGACCCGGTCCAGGGTGGGTGCGCCGTCCACCTGGCGGAGCACCTCGGTCAGCGACCAGTCGGTGTGTGGCGCGAGGGCCAGCTCGCACTCGCCGATGTACTCGGCGAACTCCGGGGAGGAGTCGAGCAGTTCCGCTGCCATGCCGGGCCACTGACCACCCTGCCCGGGGAAGACGAAGACGATACGCGGCTTGCGCTGCGCCGTGCCCTGGACCAGCCCCGGCCCCGGCTCGTCGACGGCGAGCCGGGTCAGCAGGTCGAGGTGGTCGTCCCGGTCCGAGCCGAGCACCACCGCCCGGTACGGCAGCATCGCCCGGGTGGTGGCGAGACTCCAGCCGACGTCGCGCGGACGCAGACCCGGGTCGCCCTCCAGCAGCCGGCGCAGTCTCGTGGCCTGCCGGCGCAGCGAGGCCGGGGAGGACGCCGACACCGGCAACGGCACCGCGGCCGCGTCAGTGGCGAACGCCGCAGCCGCGTCGGTGGTGATGGGAGCGGGTGTCGCGTCCACCACCGGATCCGGATCGTCGGCCGGCGCCTGTTCGAGAATGATGTGGGTGTTCGTACCGCTCATGCCGAAGGCGGACACACCGGCCCGACGGGGGCGGCCCGTCTCCGGCCACGGCACCGCCTCGGTCACCAGCCGCACCGCACCCGACGACCAGTCCACGTGCTCACTCGGCTCGTCCACGTGCAGGGTGGCCGGCACCAACCCGTGCCGCATCGCCAGGACCATCTTCATCACACCCGCCGCACCGGCGGCCGCCTGGGTGTGGCCGATGTTCGACTTCACCGACCCCAGCAGCGCCGGCCGGTCGGCGGTACGCCCCTGCCCATAGGTCTCCAGCAGCGCCTGCGCCTCGATCGGGTCGCCCAGCGAGGTGCCTGTCCCGTGCGCCTCGATCACGTCGACGTCCGACGCCGTCAGGCCGGCCCGCGCCAGTGCCGACTGGATCACCCGCCGTTGAGAGGGACCGTTCGGCGCGGTCAGCCCGTTCGAGGCGCCGTCCTGGTTGACCGCGGAGCTGCGGATCACCGCCAGCACCTGGTGGCCGTTGCGCTTGGCCTCGCTGAGCCGCTCCACCAGGAACAGCGCGACGCCCTCGGCCAGGCTCATCCCGTCGGCGCCGGCGGCGAACGCCTTGCACCGCCCGTCGGGGGCCAGTGCGCCCAGCCGGCTGAACTCGATCAGCTCCTTCGGGCTGGCCATCACCGCCGCGCCGCCGGCCACCGCCATCGTGCACTCACCCGAGCGCAGCGCCTGGCCGGCCAGGTGCAGCGCCACCAACGACGACGAGCACGCGGCGTCGATCGTCATCGCCGCGCCCTCCAGGCCGAAGACGTACGCCAGCCGCCCGGACATCACGCTGCCGGTGCTCCCCGTCGCGGCGTAGCCCTCGGCCCACTCCGGCACCTGCGCCGACGCCGTCACGTAGTCAGTGGGGTTGGCGCCGACGAACACCGCCGTGCGGCTGCCCTTCAGGCTTCCCGGGTCGACACCGGCGTTCTCGAACAACTCCCAACACGTCTCCAACAACAGACGCTGACGCGGATCCATCGCCAACGCCTCACGCGGAGAGATCCCGAAGAACCCCGCATCGAAATCCCCCACCGAACCCAGAAACCCACCCGCACGCACATACGACGTCCCCGAACGATCCGGATCCGGATGAAACAACGACCCCAGATCCCACCCACGATCCTCCGGAAGACCGCCCACCGCGTCCCGGCCCTCCACCAACAACCGCCACAACCCCTCCGGAGACACCACACCCCCCGGATAACGACACGCCATCCCCACGATCGCCACCGGCTCGCCCTCGTCAGCCGGCGTCTCCACCGGCTCGGCGGCCGGCGCGGTGAGTTCACCGAGGGCCAGTTCGAGCAGATGGTCGGCGACGGCCGCGGCGTTGGGATAGTCGAACGCGACGGACGCGGACAGGCGCATCCCGGTGGCCGCGTTCAGCCTGGTGCGGAACTCGACGGCGGTGACGGAGTCGGAGCCCATGTCGGTGAAGGCACGGTCGGGGTCGACGTCGGCGGCGCGCGCGTACCCGAGGACAGCCGCCGCCTCGGTCCGGACGAGGTCGAGCACCACCCAGGCGCGTTCCGACTCGGCCACGCCGGCCAGCAGCCGGCCGAGGGCGCTGCCCGAGTCCACGCCCTGCCCGTCGGCACCGGCGGCGGCCCGCACCTCCGGCAACTCGTCGAGCAACGGCCGCGGGCGGGCCGCCGTGAACAGGGCGGCGAACCGGTCCCACTCCGCGTCGGCGACCACCACTGAGGTGTCGTCGCGGTCGAGGACCTGACGCAGGGCCCGCAGCGCCTGCTCCGGGTCGAGCAGCGGCAGGCCCTGCCGCTCCGACTGGCTCGCGAGCAGTTCGAGCATCGCCGGGTCGTCGTCCGGCTCGCCGAACGGGTTCCAGACACCCCAGGCCACGCAGGTAGCCGCCAGGCCCCTGGCCCGGCGCCGCACGGCGAGCGCCTCCAGGTGGGCGTCGGCGGCGGCGAAGACGCCGTGGTCGGCCGCGCCCCAGACACCCGCGACGGACGAGTAGAGGACGAAGGACTCCACCGTGTCCGCGCAGTCCTCACCCAGCAACTCGTCCAGCACCTGCGCCCCGGTCACCTTGGCGTGCAGCGCGGTGGCCAACTGGGCCGGCGTCGTCTCGGACAGCGGGTCGCGTTCGGGGACGACGGCCGTGTGGACGACGGTGCGCACCGGCCGTCCCGCGGACCGGGCCGACCGCAACACGGCGGCCATCGCCTCGCGGTCGGTCACGTCGCAGGCCGTCAGCGTCACCGACGCGCCGGAGCGCACCAGCTCCGCCTCGAGGTCGGCGGCGCCCGGCGCGTACCGGCCCCGCCGGCCGACGAGGATGATGTGCGGCGCGCCGCAGGCCGCGAACCAGCGGGCCAGGCGCCGGCCCAGCCGGCCGGTGCCGCCCGTGATCAGCACGCTGTCGTGCGGTCGCCAGGGCCGGTCCACGGGCAGGTCGGCCACGGGGTCGTGCACCAGGCGCCGCAGGTACGCGCCACCGTCCCGCAACGCCACCTGGTCCTCCGCGCCCAGGCCGCCGCCGATCACCGTGCCCAGCCACCGGAGCGCGTCCGCACCGGGCTCGGCGGGCAGGTCGATCAGCCCACCCCAGCGTTGCGGAGACTCCAGACCCGCCACCCGCCCCATGCCCCACACCTGGGCCTGTACGGGCGACACCGGGTCGTCCCCGTCCACCTGGACCGCGCCGCTGGTGAGCAGCCACAGCGGAATGTCGGCGCCCACGTCGCCGAGCGCCTGCACGAGCGCCAGGGTGACGGAGGTGCCAGCGGGCACGTCGGGGAGATCCCGGTGCGGGCGTTCGTCCATCGCCAGCAGCGACAGCACACCGGCCGCGTCCGCGACGCCCTCACTCCGCAACAGCTCGGCGGCCCGGTCCCGGCCGTCGACGGCGGGGTCCAGCGTCAGCCGGCGTACCTCCGCGCCCCGCGCGGAGACGGCTGCCTCGACGACCCGGGCGTGGTCGCGGCCGGGGCCGGTGTGGGGGGCCAGGACCAGCCAGGTTCCCCCCAGCGACGGCGCCGCGGGCTCGGTGGCGGGGCGCCAGTCGATGCGATAGCGCCAGGCGTCGAGTTCGTGGCCGGCCAGATCCGGCAGGACGGTCGGCTCCGGCTCGTGCCCGGCGAGGACCGACGGCCAGGTGACGTCGGCACCGTGTACGTAGGCCTCGGCGAGGGAGACGAGCAGACGTCCGGTGCCGCCGTCGTTCCTGCGCAGCGTGCCCAGGGCCCGCGCACGGCGGCCCGTCTCCTCGATCGTCTCCTCGACCGCCGGGACGAGCACCGGGTGCGGGCTCGACTCGATGAGCAGGTCGTGACCGTCCTGGAGCAGGGCGCGGACCGCCTCGTCGAACCGCACCCGCCGGCGGAGGTTGAAGTACCAGTAGTCCGGACCGAGTTCGCCGCCGTCCAGCAACCCGCCGGTGGCCGAGGAGTAGAACGGCACCTGCCCGGCGCGCGGCCTGATCCCGGCGAGGACGTGTCCGAGCCGGTCGCGGATCTGCTCCACGTGCGGCGAGTGCGAGGCGTAGTCGACGTCGACCCGCCGGAACCGGTGGCCGGCGCGCTCGCAGACGGCCGCCAGCTCGTCCAGCGCGTCGAGGTCACCCGCCACCACCACGCTGGCGGGGCCGTTGATCGCGGCGATCGACAGTCGGTCGGCGAAGCGGTCCAGCAGGCCGACGGCCACGTCCACGCCGACCGCGATCGAGGCCATGCCGCCCTGGCCGGACAGCTGGGACAGTTCCGCGCTGCGCAACGCCACCACCCGGGCCGCGTCGCGCAGCGACAGCGCACCGGCGACGTACGCGGCGGCGATCTCGCCCTGCGAGTGGCCCACCACGGCGGCCGGCGCGACCCCGTGGGAGCGCCAGAGGTCGGCCAGCGAGACCATCACGGCGAACAGCGTCGGCTGGACGACGTCGACCCGGTCCAGCGGCGCGGCACCCGGTTCGCCGCCGATCACCGCGCTGAGCGACCAGTCGGTGAACTCGGCCAGCGCCTCCCCGCACGCGCGCATCCGCTCGGCGAAGACGGGCTCGGCCGCCATCAGCTCGGCGGCCATGCCCTGCCACTGTGCGCCCTGCCCCGGGAACACCAGCGCGGTCCTCGGGTCGTCCCCGACCGTGCCCTGGATCAGGTTCGCCGCCGTCCGGCCCTCCACGAGGGCGGTCAGTCCCTCGTCGGCGCCCCCGGTGTCGCCGGCCAGCACGACGGCGCGGTGTCCGGCCGGGCCCGGCACGGCGGCGAGGGCGGACGCGACGTCCGGGAGGCCGGGTTCCGGGACGCGCCTCGCGAGGTCGCGCAGCGCGACGGCACGGGCCCGCAGTCCCGTGACGCTGGCGGCCGACAGCGTCAACGGCACCGCCGGCTGGTCGCCGGCCGGCTCCGGGGCCTCGCGATACCAGTGCCGGGTGTGCTGCCACGGATAGGCGGGCAGGCTGACCGGCCGGCGCGAGAACCCGGCCGGCGCGGCGGCGGCGCCGCTCACGAAGAGTTCGGCGGCGGTGCCGGTGAACCGCTCGGGCAGGTCGGCGGCGTCGGTCTCCACCCCGAACCGGCCGGCCAGTTCCTCGGGCAGGTCCCGCGGCAGGATGTCGAGGAGAACGTCCACGCCCGCGGCCGTGAGGTCGTCGCCGAGGCTCCGCGAGGCTTCGGCGTCGGCCCGACCGGATGCGCGAGCGGCCAGGTCCTCGGCCGTCTCGGCGGGCGCGGCGCCGTCCGCCGAAGACTCCGGTACGTGGCCGGGCCGCAGCACGACACCGGACGCCTGCCCGGCGGCCACGCGCAGCGCGTCGTCGAGGTCCAGGCGGCGAGCCGCCCAGGCGGCGCCCACGTGGCCCGGCCCCTCGCCGATCACCACCTCCGGTGCCAGCCCGACGGAGGCCCACAGCCGTGCCGCCGCGACGTGGTGGCACAGCAGGTAGGCAGCCGGGAGATCGGACGGCGGCTCGCCGAACGGGTCGACCGTCGCGCCGGTCAGGACGGTGAGGCGCTCGGCGCACGAGCGCGCCGTGTCGGCGTACTCCGGTATCTCGGCCAGCAGGTCGCGGAGGGCGGCGGCCGGTGGTTCGGCGCGGTACCAGAACGCCACGGTGCGCACCGTGCCGTCGGGTACCTGCCCGGTCCGTACGGCCGGCGTGTGGTCGCCCCGCGCCGCCGCCTCCAGGGCCGCCGTGACGGCCGCGGCGTCCCGGCCGACGACGGCGAGCCGGTTGCCCAGCCACGTACGGCGGTACGCGGCGGTGAAGACGACGTCGTCCAGATCGGCGGGCGCGTGCCGCAGCCGGGCGGCGAGGCGTCCGGCGGCCCGGCGAAGGGCCGGTTCCGCCGCCGCGGTGACCATCAGCACGTAGGGCGCCCAGCGGGGCGCGGCCGCCGCCGGCTCCGGGAGTTCCGGTGGCTGTTCGACGACCACGTGGGCGTTGCTGCCGCTGAACCCGAACGCGCTGACGCCCGCCCGGCGCGGGTGGTCCCGCTGCGGCCAGCGCCGCCGCTCGGTCACCACCGAGACCGGGATCCGCTCCCAGTCGATGTGCGTCGACGGCCGGTTCAACGGATGCGGCGGAAGCTCACCGTGGTGCAGCGCGAGGATCACCTTGAGCAGCCCGGCGACGCCGGCCGCCGCCTCCAGGTGCCCGATGCGGGCCTTGACGGCGCCGATCAGCAGTGATTCGTCCGCCGTCCGCCCGGGGCCCAGCGCCTCGGCCAGGGCGCGCACCTCGATCGGGTCGCCGAGGGGGGTGCCGGTGCCGTGGGCCTCGACGTAGTCGACCTCGTGCGGCGCCCACCCCGCCGCCTCGACCGCCCGCCTGATCACGGCGACCTGCGCGGAGGCGTTGGGCACGGTCATGCCGCCGGTGGCGCCGTCCTGGTTGACAGCGGTGCCGCGGATCGTCGCGTAGACGCGGTCACCGTCGCGCTTCGCGGCGGCGAGCGGCTTGAGGACGAGGGCCACCGCGCCCTCGCCCCGGCCGTAACCGTCGGCCGCGTCGTCGAAGGTCTTGCACTGCCCGTCCGGGGCCAGGGCGCCGGCGCCCGACATGGAGACCGACACCGTCGGGGCGACGATCACGTTGGCCCCGCCCACGACGGCGATCTCGCAGTCCCCCTGCCGCAGCCCTTGACACGCCAGGTGGACGGCGGTGAGCGACGACGAGCACGCGGTGTCGACGGCGATGCTGGGGCCGCTCAAGGCGAGGAAGTACGACAGCCGGCCCACCGCCCCGGCGAAGGTCGTACCGGTCCCGAAGAAGTGGTCCACGTCGGCCATGTCCCGGGTCAGCAACTGCTGGTAGTCCGCCGTGTTCAGGCCGCAGTAGACGCCGACGGCCCGCCCCTCCAGCGCGGCGACGGGCTGCCCGGCGTCCTCGATCGCCTCCCAGGCGACCTCCAGGAGCAGGCGCTGCTGGGGATCGAGCGACCTGGCCTCACGCGGGGAGACGCGGAAGAACTCCGCGTCGAACCCCTCCACCGCGTCGAGGAATCCGCCCCGCAGCGGAACGTCGGGGGCGGCCTCGGCCCAGGCCGGGTCCGCCCGCCGGGCGGCCGGCATGTCGCGGACCGCGTTGCGGCCCTCGGTCAGCAGCGTCCAGTACTGCTCCGGGGAGTTCGCGCCGGGCAGCCGGCAGGCCAGCCCGATCACCGCCACGGCGTCGTCCGCCGGCTCGCTGCCGACGGCCCGGCCGGACCGGCCGTCCGGCAGGGTCACCTGCTCCCGGCCGTCGGCGTCCGGTGCGGCCTGCGCCAGGAACGCGGCGAGCGCCTCGATCGTCGGCTTCTCGAAGATGAGCGTCGTGGGCAGTTCGAGGCCGAACTCGGCCGCCAGCCGGTCCCGCAGCTCAAGCGCGGTGAGCGAGTCCAGCCCCTGGTCGAACAGGCCGCGACGCCGCGCCAGCGGCTGGCCGTCGGAGAGGCCGAGGACCGCCGCGACGTGCTTCTCGACCCGCCCCAGCGGCCCTCGGTCCACCGGCCGCCTGCGGGTGGCGACGGCCTCCCCCGCCGGATCGTCGAGCGGGCTCGGGCGTACCCGGGCGGCGGGCGCCTCCGCCGGGCCGCGCCCCTGCTCGCCGACCTCGATCCCGGGCAGCCAGTGCCGGTCACCGCCCCAGGAGGGCACCGGCAGGGTCCGGTACCGGCCCGGCGTCCCGGTGATGCTCGCCCAGTCCACGTCGACGCCGTCGACGTGCAGCCGCGCGACCGTCTTGTACAGCGCCAGCAGCCCGGGCTCACCACGTCGCAGGGTGGCCACCACCGGCCCCCGGCGCTGCCGGTGCCGGACGGCGTCCGCCAACGGGCGGGTCAGCGTCGGGTGCGGGCCGATCTCGACCAGGGCCCGGTCGCCCTGGGCGAGCAGCCGGTCGACAGCGGGCCACAGCAGCACCGGGTCGGTGAGGTTCCGCGCCCAGTATCCGGCGTCGAAGCGGACGTCCGGCTCGTCCGGCAGCACGCTGGAGATCAGCCGCACCGTGGGTTCGGCGGTGGTCAGGCCGGCCAGCGCGGCCCGCAGCCGGGGACCGCACTCGGCCACCACCGGGCTGTGGAAGGCGTAGTCGCCGGAGAGCCGCTTGCACCGCAGACCGCGCTCCTCGAGCAGCGCGGCCGCGGCGGCGATGGCGTCGCCGGGTCCGCTCAGCACGACCGCCGCCGGTCCGTTGACCGTGGCGACCACCACCGGCAGCCCGGTGTCGGCCAGCGGCTGGAGGACCGTCTCCGGGTCCGAGCGAACGGCGAGCATGGCGCCCCGGCCGGCCGTCTCCTGGAGGATCAGCCCACGCCGGACGGCCAGCCGCACCGCGTCGGCACGGGAGAGCACGCCCGCGGCGTGCGCCGCGGCGATCTCGCCGACGCTGTGTCCGACCACCGCCTCGGGCCGTACGCCGCAGTCGGCCAGCCAGCTCGTCACCGCCGTCTGCACGGCCATGAGGGCGGGCTGGGCGACGTCGGTGCGGGCAAGCCGGTCGAGCCCGGCGTCGGCGCGTAGTTCGTCGATGAGCGACCACGACGCGTCGCGCCGGATCAACGCGTCGCACTCGTCGAGCACCGCGCGCACCGTGGGCGAGACTTCGTACAGGTCGACCGCCATGCCCGCCCACTGCGCGCCCTGGCCGGAGTACACGAACACCGGGTCGGGGGCGGCATCGGGATCGACGTCGCCGACGTAGGTGCCGTCCGGCACCTCCTCGAACTCACCGAGGGCCGCCACCAGTTCGTCAGGTCCCGCCGCGACGGCGGCGAACCGGTGCCGCTCGTGTGTGCGCCGCGTGGCGGCGGAGGCGACGAGGTCGCCCAGTCCGCCCGAGGCGTCGACCACCCGTTCCCGCATCGCGGCGACCTGGCCGGCCAGGTGGTGCTCGTGGAAGGAGGAGGCCAGCAGCACATGCGGACCCACCGGCCGGTCGTCCTCGTGCGGGACGTCGGCAGACTCGACACCCTCCATGATCAGGTGAAGGTTGGTGCCGCTGAGCCCCGAGGAGCTGACCCCGACGCGGACCGGACGGCCCAGCGCGGTGAGGTCGACCGCGCCGGTGGGCACCGCCAGCGTGCCGGAGTCCCAGGCGACCGCCGAGGTGAGCCGGCCGGGATCGGGCTGGGCGGGCACCTCCCGCGCGTTGACGACCCACAGGCCCTTGAGGAGACCGGCGATGCCGGCGGCGCTGTCGGTGTGCCCGAACACCGCCTTGTTCGAGCCCACGTAGAGCGGTGGGAGGTGCGGACCGCGTCCGCTGCCGTACACCTGGTCCAGCGCCATGAGCTCGACCTGGTCGCCGAGCGGGGTTCCGGTGCCGTGGGCCTCCACGTAGTCGACGTCCGACGGGCCGATCGCCGCGGTGTCGAGCGCCGAGCGGAGCAGCTCGGTCTGGGCGAGACCGTTCGGGGCGGTGATGCCGAGGCTGCGGCCGTCGTGATTGGCGGCGGACCCCCGGATGACCGCGTAGATCCGGTCCCCGTCGACGAGGGCGTCGGACAGGCGCTTGAGAACGACGACACCGCACCCGTCGCCACGCAGGATGCCGTCGGCGTCCGCCGCGAACGGCCGGCACCGCCCGGTCGGCGAGATCGCACCGATGCGGCCCATGAAGACGCTCAGCTCGGGCGTGATCATGAGGCTGACGCCACCGGCGAGGGCGACGTCGCTCTCCCCGGACCGCAGGCTCTGCGCGGCGAGGTGCACGGCGAGCATGGAGGAGGAGCAGGCGGTGGTCACCGAGGCCATGGGCCCGCGCAAGTCGAAGGTGTACGCCAGGCGGCCCGCCACGAAACTGAGTTCGGTTCCGCTGCCGTAGTGCGGCCCGATGCCCCTGACTCCGAGCGTCTTGGTGTGCAGCGTCGCGTAGTCGTGGGTGAACACCCCGAAGTACGCCCCGGTGCGGGTGCCCGCCCACGCCTGCGCGGGCCGCCCGGAGTCGGCCATGGCCTCCCAGGCCACCTCGAGCATCAGCCTCTGCTGCGGGTCCATCGCGCCGGCCTCGCGCGCGGAGATCCCGAAATAGGAGGCGTCGAACCGGTCGATGTCGTCGAGGAAGGCGCCGACGCGGCCGGCCGTGTCCGCGCCGGCGTCGGCCGGGTTCCAGCGGGTCGCCGGCACGTCCTGGAAGACAGGGGTGGCGGACCGGAGCACCGCCCCGAACGAGGACAGGTCGCGGACGCCACCGGGAAATCGGCAGCCCACACCGACGACGGCGATCGGCGAATCGTGCGCGGTTCTCGACGACCGTTCAGCCATCACAGAAGACCCTTCCCTACACTGACTTTCCGCTGTCCCGCACCGGTTTCACGACGGCACGGGAAGGAGGGACCGATGAACGACCCGCGTCGCGCGGGGCCTGGCTGCGCCGTCGTCTGGGTAGCGCTCGGCACACGGTCGCCGAGCACCCTGCTCCGCCTGGACGAGCGCGCCCGGCGATATCGCCGGGCGCGGGCCGACGCGCACCGGATCGGCCGGCGGCTCGTCGCGGCGTACGCGGCATGTGCGCCGGACCGGCAGGTCTGGGCACACGACGCCCGAGGGCGGCCGCTCGTCGTCGAACCCGGCGGGCTCCAGGTGAGCCTGAGCCACGCCGAGGCCGTGGTGGCGGCCGCCCTGTCGTGGGACGTCCCGGTCGGTGTCGACGTCGAGCGACTGCGGCCGCTCGCCGACCGTGCCGGGCTGGCCCGCACGGCCCTGTCCGACGTCGAGCAGCGGTCGGTGGACGAGGCGCCGGAAGCCCTCCGCGACGCGCGGGTGCTCCGGTTCTGGACCCGGAAGGAGGCCGTGGCGAAGGCCCTCGGCACCGGGCTCGCCACCGATCTGCGCGCCATCGTCACCACTGTCGACGGTGTCGTGGTGTCCCTTCCGGACGAGTGCGGCCCGGCGTCCGCCTGGTCGCTGGCCGACCTCACCGTGGCGGACGACGTGATCGCCTCGGTCGCCGTCCGGGCGCCACGCGTCCGGGTGTCGTCCCGGACGCTGGCGTTGCCCGCCGACGAGGCCTGACCTCCGGAAGGGCCACCGCGGGTCATCGGAAGGACGACGCCAGGGCCGAGGAGCGCAGGTTCCCCAGGTGCGAGTGCCACAGGTGGGACGGGTCCGCCTCGACGGCGGCGACCGTCTCACGCATGACCCGCAGCACCTCCGGCTCCTCCTCGTCGTAGAGGTCGCCCTGCAGCAGCCGCAGCACGTCGAGCCGGTAGCGCGGATCCTGCACGAACGTGGTGAACAGGATGTTCAGCCGGTAGTAGACGGTGATGAACTCGTACCAGTTCCGTACGCCGCTGCGGATGGTCTTCTCGTACGTGGCGAACCGGGCCTGCGAGAAGTCGTCCGCCTTGACGGCCTCGACGATGTCCCGGCAGGCGAGCCGCGCGCTGTTCAACGCGACGCTCACCCCGCTGGAGAAGATCGGGTCGACGAAGCGCGCCGCGTCACCGAGCAGCACCCACCGGTCGCCGCAGATCTGGCGCATGGCGTAGCTGTAGTCGCCCTCGACCTTGAACGCCGTCACCTGCTCGGTCTTCTTGAGCGCCGCGTGCAGGTCCGGCCGGCTCTCGAGGAAGTGCCAGAAGAACTCCTCGCGGTCCATGTTCGCCTTGACGAACTGGTGCTTCTGGGTGACCACCCCGACGCTGGTGACGGTGTCGGTGATGGGGATCTGCCACACCCAGCTGGCGCTGTCCGGCAGGAAGTGCACGTAGATGTAGTCGACCTTCTCGGGGTTGGTGGCGACCGAGGCGCGGTCGAGACCCTCGAACCAGGCGTGGATGGCGTACTGGTTGAAGACCGGGTCCGCCTCCTTGAGCCTCAACTGCCGGCCCAGCATGGTCTGCCGGCCGGAGGCATCGATGATCATCTTGGCGGTGATGTCCACCTCGGCGCTGCCCAGTCGGCAGGTCAGGGTGACCTTGTCCGGGTCGCCGAAGTCCACGCGCAGCGCCCGGATCCCCTGGAACACCTTCGCGCCGAGACTTTCGGCGTGCTTGAGCAGGATCAGGTCGAACTTGCTGCGGTCGACGTGGAACGTGTAGTCCCGGTCGACGCCCGGCTGGTCACGCTCGCTGAACAGGATGTCGGCCACGCCGAGTTCGTGCGTGAGCAGGTCGGCCTGCTCGGCTGTGACGTTGCGCGAGTGGGCCGAGGTCCAGGCCGCGCCGTACTTGCGCGGGAAGCCCGCCTTCTCGATCTTGTCCATCGCGCCGGTCTCCAGCAGCACGCGTGTCGTGGCCGGCACCAGCGACTCACCCACGTGCGGCCGGGGGAAGTTCTCCCCCTCGAACAGGGCGACCGACACCCCGGCCATGGCCAGGTACGCGGCGGCGGAGGAGCCGGCCGGCCCGCCACCGACGATCACCACGTCGTAGTCGACACTCATCGCGTCACGCCTTCCGTTGCGACGACCCTCAGGCCGGAGACGAGCTTGCTGATGGAGGCGACATCGCGGAAGTTGGCCGCGTTGATCGCCGCGAGCGGCACATCCACCCGCAACTGCTCTCGCAGGAAGTTGAGCAGCAGGGCGCTGTTCATCGAATTGAGCACCTCCCACTCGAGCAGCGGGGTCGACTCGGTGAGCTCGCCCTTCGGGTCACCGTCGAGAAAGCTCTCTCTGATGAAGGTCATGATTCGCGGTGTGACCTCATCGGCGGTCATGGTCGCCCCTTTTCGTTGTCGGAGGGAAAGGGTGGATCCGGGTCACGAGACGCCCCCGCCCGTCCGGGCGGCGAGCTCCTTGAGGAGCAGTCGGTCGACCTTGCCGTTGCCGTTCCTGGGCAGCGGAGACATGACCCGCACCTCGTCCGCGATGAGGTACCGCGGCAGATGCTGGGAGAGGTACCGGCGAAGGGCGAGGAGCCCCGGATCGCAGCCGGCGCGTGGGGCCACGAACACCACCAGGCGGGTGTCGACTCCTTCGCCCACGGCCACGGCGGCCGAGTCCGCGACCTCGGGGTGCTTCCCGAGCAGCGCCTCGACCTCGCCGAGTTCGACCCGGTGCCCGCGGATCTTCACCATCTGGTCGCGGCGCCCGAGATAGTCGAAGGCGCCGTCGGGAAGGACCCGGACCAGGTCGCCGGTGCGGTAGGGGCCGGTCTGCGGCGGATGCCCCCAGTAGCCGGCCAGCACCGTGGGGCCCTCCACGACGAGTTCGCCCTCCTCGCCCACACCGGCGACGGCCCCGTCCTCGCGCAGCGCCCAGACCTGGTCCCCGCTGGCCGGCTTCCCGATCGGCACCGGCCGGTCGCGGTCCAAATCCGCCTTGGTGACCTCGTGGAACGTGCACACGTTGGTCTCCGTCGGACCGTAGAGGTTCATCAGCCGCGCACTCGTCCAGGTGGCCAGGTCCCGCAGCTGCGTGATGGGGAACGGCTCGCCCGCGAACAACACCGTGTGCAGCGTGTCGGGCGCCGGGCGGTCGAGGAGCCCACCGTGACGCATCATCACCGCCAGCGCGGACGGCACGGAGTACCAGACGGTGATCCGCTCGCGGTGCAGGAACTCGACGAGCTGGGCCGGCGCGAAGGACAGCTCAGCGGGTATCAGGCGCACCGACGCGCCGGCCCGGAACGCCAGGTAGAGGTCGAGCACGGACAGGTCGAAGGTGAACGGGGCGTGGTTGGCGAACCGGTCGTCCGGCGTGGGGGTGAGTACGTCGGCCGCCCAGTCGACGAACGCCTCCGCGTTACGGTGGGTCAGGCACACGCCCTTGGGCGTGCCGGTGGACCCCGACGTGTAGAGGATGTACGCCAGGTCGTCCTCGGCGGTGGCGGTGTCGACGGGCGGCGACGGCTCGTACGGGCCGTCGAGTTCCGTGTAGCCGACCTCCCCGCCCAGCTCGTCCGCGATCCGTTCGATCCACGACCGTGGCGTCACGACGACGCGGGCCGCGCAGTCCCGGGCGATGGTCGCCACGCGCGACGCCGGGCTGCTGCCGTCGACCGGGACGTAGACCGCGCCGAGCCGGAGGGCCGCCTGCATCGCCGCGACCGCCTCGGGGCTCTTGCCCGCCCACAACACCACCCGGTCACCGCGCCGGACACCTCGGCACTGGAGCCGGGCCGCGATGCTGTCGGCCACGGCGCCCAACTCGCCGTACGTCAGGGAACCGGACGGCCCGCTCACGGCCGGCGCGTCGGGACGGCGCGCGGCGGCGTCGATGACGAGCTGATGGAGGGTCACAGGCCGGTCTCCCTCGCGATCAGTTCGAGCTGGATCTCCGTCGTGCCGGAGAAGACGGTGGTCGGCAGGCAGTCGCGGAGCTGCTCCTCGATCCCGGTACCGGCGAGGTAGCCGCTCGAGCCGAACAACTGCATGGCGTCGAGGCTGTTCGCGACCGCCGCCTCCGACACGGCGACCTTCGCCATCGCGATCGCGGTGACGTCCGAGCGGCCCTGGTCGAGCAGCCAGCAAGCGCGGTACAGCAGCAGGCGTGCGCTCTCCAGCCGTTGCCGCATCCGGGCGATCCGGTGCGCGACGGCCTGGAAGCCCGCGAGCCTGCGCCCGAACTGGCGCCGGCCGGTCGTGCGGGCCACGCACTCGGCCAACTGCCGGTCCATCAGCCCCAGGTACGCGGCGAAGAGGCAGCCCCGTTCCCACGCCATCGAATGCTGGAAGATCGCCCCGCCGCGGCCCTCGGCTCCGAGCAGGTACTGCGCCGGCACCACGCAGCCGTCGAACCGCACCCGTGCGGCCAGGCAGCCGTGCAGCCCCATCTTCGGCAGCGGAGGACCGACGACGACGCCGTCGAGGTCCCGCGGCACGGCGAAGGCCGAGATGCCCAGGAACCCGGCGGACGGGTCGGTGACCGCATAGGTCACGAAGACGTCCGCGACCGGGGCGTTGCTGACGAAGGACTTCTCCCCGTCGAGCCGGTACCCTTCGCCGGAACGCACGGCCGTCGTCCGGAGCCGGCCCACGTCCGAGCCCGCCTCGTCCTCGGTCATGGCGTTACCTGCGATGAGGTCGCCCGAGGCCATGCCCGCGAGAAGCCGCCCGGCCTCGTCCGTCCCGAACTCCTGAATGGGTACGGCGCAGGACAGCAGGTGGGCCGCGATGCCGAAGACCAGGCCCATGTCGGGGCAGGATCGGCCGAACGCCTCGAGGCTCAGCGCGGTGTCCAGTGCGCCCAGGCCGCCGCCGCCGTGCTCCTCGGGCAGGCACAGCCCGGCCAGGCCGATGCCCGCCGCGTCCTTCCAGGCCACCCGCAACGACTTCGGATCGGTGCGCGTCTCATGTGCGGTGAACCGCTCGGCCACAGCTTCCGCTATCCCGTTGCAGCGTTTCCGCTGAATCGGTGACGGCTCGAAGTCCATCAGCAGCGCCTCGGTGCGTATTCGGCCATTGCCATTTCAGTCCCACCTCGACGGTCGTATTCGGAGAGGACGGCACCGCCACATTTCGTTGCGACCTGTCAGCAAACGTAGATTCACGCCGCGCCGGCCCCAACCCTTAACGCACCCCTATGCGGAGACCCCGAACAGGGGTGTCACCAACCGGAGACACGGGCCGCGTCCTGCGGCACCCCGCCGAGCACCGACGAGATCACGTTCAGCACCCCCGACCGGCATTCGTCGAGATAGAAGTGACCACCCGGGAAGACCCGGAGGTCGAACCGGCCGAGAGTGTGCTGCGACCAGGCCGAGGTGTCGTCGATGCCGGCCTTCGGGTCGCTGTCACCGACCAACGCCGTGATGCCGCAGGCCAGCGGCGGCGTCGGCTGGAACCGGTACGTCTCGATCGCCCGGTAGTCGTCGCGGATCGTCGGCAGGACGAGGTCGAGCAGATCCGGCTCCGCGAAGACACGCGGGTCGGTGCCGCCCAGCGAACGCAGTTCCGCGGTGAACGCGGCAGTGGTCGCCCGGTGCCACTCCTCGTGCCGGACCCGCGAGGGTCCCCGCCGGCCGGAGACGAACAGGTGCGCCGGTTCCGCCTGCCCGTCCCGGGCGATCCGGCAGGCCACCTCGAAGGCGAGGATCGCCCCCATGCTGTGGCCGAAGAACGCGAACGGCTCCGTCAGCCGCGGCTGGATCGCGGCATGGATCCGGTCGGCCAGCTCCGGGATGCTACGGACGCGGGGCTCGCCCCTGCGGTCCTGCCGGCCCGGGTACTGCACGCTGTGCACCTCGACGCTGCCCGCCAGCGCCTTCGACCAGGAATAGAAGTAACTGGCGGTGCCGCCCGCGTGGGGGAAACAGAACAGGCGTACGGCGTCGGGCGCCGGGTGGTAGACACGGACCCACCTGTCATCCTCGGTGTTCTCCACCAGTGCGACCCCCTGAACGGTGCCCGGAAGGCCGTTTCGCCGGCCGATCCGACCATATCCGTCAAGCCCGCACCGCAGACCCCTATCGAGCCCCTACATCGGAACCCCTGATTGCCCGGAATCGATGGCACTACTACGCTTCCGAGACACACACGGTGTGGCGACTAATACTGCGGGCGGGGAAGGCCGAATGGTCAGCACGGTCGAAATCACCGAATTGACGGCGGAAGCCGTCGAACTGCTGGATCGCCAATGGCATTTCCCCGATCAGGCGGACCGTGCCGCACTGACCCGGCTGTGGAGACTGGCCGCGGCGCGGGGATGGTTCGGGCCGCGCCACCTCGCCGAGGCCGTGGCGCTCGTTCGTGCCGTGGGCGCGGCCGCCTGCCCGCTGCCCGTGATGGACGGTTTCGTCGCCGCCGGCCTCCTGACCCGGGCCCCGGAACTGCGGGCCGGCATCGCCGCGGGCGACATCCGCCTCCTGGTGGTGCCGGCCGACGCAGCGACCGAGACGGTGCCGTTCGCGGAGGCGGGGAGTGCCGCCTCGCACGTCCTGCTCCTGCCTGCGGCGGGTGGACCGGCGCCGGTACGGCCGGTGGAGTTCACCGTCCCGCAGGCCGGCCTGGCGGCGCCCGCGTGGGACCGGCTCCACCTGGGGCCGGTGGAGGCCGTGGTCGACGTCGGCGCAGAGCGCGCCGCGTGGGCGCTGTCGCTGCTCCGGCTGGGCTTGGCGGCACGGGCGACGGCGGCGGCACGCCGCACCCACGAGCGGTCCATCGCCCACGCGAAGGTCCGCCGGCAGTTCGGTCAGACGATCGGCGGCTTCGGTGCGGTCCAGCAACGGACGGCGGCCCGCGAGATCGACCTCGTGGCCGGCGAGATGCTCGTCGCCGACGCCGTCCGCAGACATGACGACGAGGCCCCGGACCGGCTCCTCGCCACCGAACTCGCCGTGTCCCACGCCGCCGCCGTCGCCTCGCGTATCCAGGTGGGAGCGCAGCAGACTCTCGGCGCGGGCGGCTACTTCGAGGGGCACGAGGCGCCCTGGCTGTTCCGGCGGGTCCATGCCGACATCGCGTTGCTGCCGGCGTATCCACCGCCCCACGGCACCGTCGCCGACATCCTGATCGGGACCGCCGGCAGCCTGCCCGCCGTCGACGCCGGCACCCCGGCCGCCCACCTGCGTGCCCAGGTCCGGGCGTTGAGCATCGAGCGGCGTTCCCGGGAGAGGTCGTTCGCCAAGGGCGACGATCCAGCCCTGGTGACCGCGATCTCGATCCGCAACTGGCTCGGCGTCACCTGGCCGGTCGAGCAGGGCGGCGCCGGCGCCACTATCGCCGAACAGCTCGCTCTGCAGGAGGAGATCGCCTACCACCAACTGCCGGTGGCCAACGCGTTGGCGGCCGTGTCAGTGGTCGGCGCTCCCCTGGTCAAGTACGGGTCGGCCGAGCAGAAGGCGACCTACCTGCCACGGATACGGGACGGTCGACTGACCTTCTGCCTGGGTTACAGCGAGCCCGAAGCGGGCTCCGACCTCGCGTCGCTGACGACGACCGCGACCCGGGACGGCGACGACTGGGTGATAACCGGAACGAAGGCCTGGATCACGAACGCCCACACGGCGGAGTACATCTGGCTCGCCGTCCGCACCGACCCCGATGCGGCGCTCCCGCTGGCCGGCATCAGCATGTTCATCGTCCCGATGGCGACCCCCGGAATCCGGACGGAACCGCAGCAGGCGCTGTCCGGGCAGATCTGCAGCACGGTGCGCTTCGACGGTGTCCGGGTGGGTGACGGCGCGCGCGTCGGGCCGGTCAACCGCGGCTGGCAGGTCATCACCGACACGCTCACCGAGGAACGGCTGTTGCTGGCCGGCGAACTCGCCGGACTGTCCCGCCGCCATCTCGACGAGCTGCTGGCGGCCGTCCGGGCGGATCCGGACCGCGTCGCCGGCCCGGCCGGCTCGGAAAGGCGCGCCCGGCTCAGCGGCATCGCCGTTCAGGTGCAGGCGGTCAACCTCCTGCTCACCGGGGCGGCCGCGAAGGCCGGGGCCGGCACCGCACACACCGCGCGCCTCACCTCGGCGATGGCCGGCGTGCTGGCCGCCGAGACGATGGAGCAGGTCAGCCGGGACGCCGTGGACATCCTCGGACCCGCGGCGACCCTGTGCGGGCCCGACGCCCCCGGCACGGGGATCTTCGAACAGGGCCTGCGCGTGGCCATCCTCGCCTTCCTCGGCGGCGGCACCAACGACGTACAGCGTGGCCTGATCGCCCGTGGCCTCGGCCTGAGCTGACCGCCTGCCCGCCGGTGACACGGCACCACGGTGGGCTCCCGGAACTCCGGGGGCCCACCGTGGCTCACAGCCACGAGGGTCAGATGAGGGCGGGGGCGGACCGCGCCTCGTCGGACGGCTCGATGGCCAGGTGCGGCAGTCGCCGGTCCACCCAACTGGGCAGCCACCAGTTGGCTCGACCGCACATGTACATGACTGCCGGCACGAGGACTGTCCGCAGGATGAAGGCGTCAAGCGCCACCGCGGCAGCCAAGCCGATGCCGAACTGGGAGATGGCGCGATCACCCAGGAACATGAAGGCGACGAACACCGCGATCATGATCAGCGCCGCCGTGGTGATCACCCGTGCCGTCTGGGTCAGGCCCGCCATCACCGCCTGGGTGTTGTCCCGGGTACGCGCCCACTCCTCCGCCATCCGGCTGACCAGGAACACCTGATAGTCCATGGAGAGCCCGAACAGCACCGCCAACACCAGTTCCGGCAGGTAGCCCTGGATGGGGCTGGGCTCGCCGAGGCCGAACAGCCGGGTTCCCCAACCCCACTGGAAGAACGCCGTGAGGATTCCGAAGGCCGCCGCCGACGCCAGCAGGTTCAGGACCGCCGTGACCGCGGGGATGAGCAGACTGCGGAACGCCAGCACGAGGAGCAGGAAGCTGAGACCCACGATGGTGAGGAGCAGCCAGGGCAGTTTGGAGCTCGTCATCTCCGCGAAGTCGACGAAGGTGGCGGTGAACCCGCCCACGTGGACTTCGAGCGTGTTGCCCTGCGTGTAGCGCGGGATGACTGTGTCACGCAGGTCGGTGATCAGGTTGGCGGTGTCCTCGGACTGGGGCGCCGTCGTGGGGATCACCTGCATCATCTGGATCGCCGGACCGGAGTCCGCCGCGGTCTGCGGAGGCGGGCCCTGGACCGCCGCCACCCCGGGCACGGCGGCGAGCGCGGTGCCGAGTTGGGACAGTGCCTCCCGATCAGCGGGTGACCGGGTCTCGGCGACCAGGAACAGCGGACCGTTGAAGCCGGGTCCGAAGCCCTCGGCGAGCAGTTGATAGGACTTGTAGGTATGGGTCGACGGGTCGTCGTTCGACGCATCGGCGAAGCCCAGCCGCAGATCCAGCACTGGCGCGGACACCACGAGCATGACCGCGACCCCGAGGGCGGCGAGCAGGGCGGGGTACCGCGGAATGAAATGCGACCAGCGCGCCCAGAGGCCGGTGCTGCTCGGGGCGGTGGTGAGCGACTCGCCGGCGACCAGCGTGCGGCGCTGCTTGCGGCTCAGCACGCGCATGCCGAGTATCCCGAACAGCGCGGGCATCAACGTGATCGCGGCGATCACCGTGCACACCACGGTGATCGCCGACGGGACGGCCAGCCCGGTGACGAAGTCGACGCCGATGGTGAGGAGACCGAGCAGGGCGATGCAGACGGTGCCACCGGCGAACAACACCGCCCGGCCGGAGGTGTTGAGCGCCTGCACGGCGGCCTCCTCCGGGTCCAGCCCGGACATCAGAGCCTGGCGATGACGCGTCAGGATGAAGAGCGCGTAGTCGATGCCGACGCCGAGACCGATCAACGTGCCGAGGATCGGCGCGATGGCGTTCACGGACATCATGTGGCTCAGCGGGGCCATAAGCATCATGGCACTGCCCACACCCGCGATCGCGGTGACGATCGGCAGCGCCGCGGAGAGCAGGGAACCGAAGGCGATGAGAAGGATGACGGCCGCCGCGATCAGTCCGATCAGCGACGCGACCGACTCCGGCTTCTGCTCGGCACTGGAGATGGCCTTGCCACCGAGTTCGACCGCGAGGCCCGGCTGGGCCGCGTCGGTCGCCGTGGTGATCACCTGCTTGACGTTGTCGCCCTCCAGGTCGTCCGCCGCCTTGGCGAAGGTCACTGTGGCGAACGCGGTGCGGCCGTCCGCACTGATCTGGAGCTCGTTACCCGGCTGGTAGGGGCTGACCACGGACGTCACCTCGGGCACCCGCGACACCTCGGACAGCATCGCCGAGATCCGCTGCTGGACGGCCGGGTCGGTGACCTTGCCCTGATCCACCTGCCAGACGATCTGGTCGGAGTCGCCAGCCTGGGCCGGTGCGGACTTCTGCAGCAGCGTCTGGGCCTCACCCGAGCCGGTGCCCGGCAGGATCAGAGAGTTGTCGTACGTGGTCGCCACCGCCTGCGACATCGCGCCAAGGCCGATGAGCAGAGCCACCCAGGCGACGATGACGGCGAAGCGGTGCCGATAGCACCAGCGCGCAATGGCTTGCATGATCCTCCATCCGATTGGTTCCGTTACCCATCGTCGAGGTTCCGAGCTGGTTCAGTCACCGGCCAGCCGCAGTGACTACGCGGCCGCTACCGCGCCATTCGGTGCGGATCACGGCCTCGTCTACTGCGATCGCAGTAGACGTGCTCAGGGTTGGAGACGCGGCGCAATGGCCAGACCGGTCTGGTAGGCCAGGACGACGAGCTGTGCACGGTCACGAGCACCGAGTTTGCTCATGGCGTGGTTGACGTGGGTCTTGACGGTGAGCGGGCTGAGCGTGAGCTGATCGGCGATGTCGGCGTTGGACATCCCCTCGGCGACCATGGCCGCCACCTGCCGCTCACGCTCCGTGAGCGTGGCAAGCAGCGACGAAGGGCGGACCGGCTCGCTGTCGTGCAGCGTGAGGTATCTGGCTATCAGGCTTCGGGTGGCGGACGGTGAGAGCAGCGCGTCCCCGCGGGCCACGGTACGGATCGCCTCGATGAGCACCTCCGGCCGAGCGCCCTTGCCGAGGAAGCCGCTGGCCCCGGACCGCAACGCCTCGAAGACGTACTCGTCGACCTCGAACGTGGTCAGGATCAGCACCCGCACGCCGGCCAGGCTGTCGTCGGCGGCCATCCGGCGGGTGGCCGCCAGACCGTCGAGACCCGGCATCCGGATGTCCATGAGGACGACGTCGGCCCGCGTCTCACGGGCGGTCCGGACCGCGTCGGCGCCGGTGGCCGCCTCGCCCACCACCGTCAGGCCCGGCGCGCGATCGATCACCAGCCGCAGGCCGGCGCGGATGAGGTCCTGGTCGTCGGCGAGGACCACGCGTGTGGGCGCCGCGGTGGCGGGGTGCGTGGTCGCTGAGACGGTAGTGGTCATCGGTCCTCCGTGTCGCCGATCAGAGCGGAAGCTCGGCGAAGACGCGGTAGCCGCCCCCGGGCCGAGGGCCCGCAGCCAGCTGCCCGCCGACGGCGGCCACCCGTTCCCGCATCCCCACGATCCCGTGCCCGCCCGGTGGGTACTGGTCGCAGGGGGTGACCGGTCCGCCCTCGTCCTCCACGGCCAGCCGGAGCGCCCCGTTCGTGTAGACGAGCCGCACCACCGCCGTGTCACAGTCGGCATGCTTGCGGGTGTTCGTCAGTGATTCCTGGATGACCCGGTACGCGGTCACCCCGACGGCCTCCGGTACGGGCCTGGGCCGGCCGGTCACCTCCCGGGTGACCCGCAGGCCGGCGCTCGCGAACGAGCCGATCAGCTCCCCGAGCCGGTCGAGGCCGGCCACCGGCTCGGTCGGCTCGGGCGCACCGGCCTCGCGCAGCAGCCCGACGGTCAGCCGCAGCTCCTCCAGGGCCTCCTGGCTGGCCTGCTGGATGTGCCGGACCGACTCCATGGCCTGGGATCTGTCCTGGTCGTCCAGGAGGCAGACGAGCGCGCCCGCCTGCACGTTGATCAGCGCGACGTGGTGGCCGACGGCGTCGTGCAGCTCCCGGGCGATGCGCAGCCGCTCCTCGGCGACCCGTCGGTTCGCCTCCTCCTCACGGGCCTGGTCGGCCCGCCGCACCCGGTCCTCGGCCTCGGCGACGTAGGCGCGGTGGCTACGGGCCGCACTGCCGGTGGTGATCGCCAGGGCCGCCCAGAGCACCATGACGACACCGGAGATGCCCGGATTGGCGATGAGCGAGGCGGTCAGCAGCGTCGCCTTGACGGTGACCCCGACCGCGAGGGCCCGGACCGCGGGGCCGTCCACCGCGACCCAGTACAGCGCGCAGAACAGGGCCAGCAGGGTCGGCGGATAGACCATTCCCTCGGCCACCAGCAGCACGGTCCCGACGGCGGCGATCGCCGCGATACCGATGGGAAACCGCCGGAGGACCGCCAGCGCGGTGAAGACCGTGATGGTGACCAGCCAGTTCAGCGGTTGCTCGGAGCCGAGCGCGTGGCGGATGTCAGCGGGGATCGTCACCACCGTGAACAGCACCATCGACATGAGCGACGAGAGCAGCAGCAGTTGCTGCTGCCGGGCCATCAGCCAACTCCAGCTGATCGTGGCTGCGGTCACCACGGCCTCGCCTCCTTCGGACGGTCCTGCTTGACGACGTGCAGCAGCGTGACGCCGAGCCACGGGCCGCCGTACCAGTAAGCGGGCCCGAGCGGGCGCAACGTGCCCTGCCCGATCTGCGCGGCGCACGCCGCGGCCGACCACCAGAAGTCGGCGACGAGCAGGTGCCCGCCCGGGCGCAGCACCCGCACCGCCTCACTCACCGCGCGCTGCCGTCCCCGCCGTGAGGGGATGTTGTGGATGGCAAGTGCGCTGGTCACGACGTCGAAAGAGGAGTCCGGGAACGGGAGCGCGCTCAGGTCTGCCGTACGCACCTCCACCCGGTCCGCGACTCCGGCCGCGGCGGCGTTTGCCAGCGTGGCCTCGGGCTTGTTGCCGCTCTGGTCCTTGCCGATCCAGAGGTCCGCGCCGGTGGCGCGGCCCGACGGCAGCCGGCGGGCCGCCGCGATCAGCACCGCCCCGCGACCGCACCCCAGGTCGAGCAGCCGCTCGTCCCCCTTCAGGGCGATCCGGTCGAGTTCCCGTTCCCAGACGCGCAGCTTGCCGCGGAGCGTGGTGTGGAGGTAGACCGCGGTGGAGGACAGCAGGACCGCGCCCGCGAGCGCCGTCGCCGCCCGGCCGCGCCGCCACCGGACCGCGGCCAGGCACCCCGCCATCCCGACGACGGCGTTCGCCACCGCGTACCCCGGCGCGTCCACGCCGTACCGGGGCCGCCGACGAGGGCGGCCGGTGAGCCTTCCGCTGTTCGTGGCCGCCATCGCCGGTCACCGAGGCGTTCGGAGCATGTCGTGCGCCGGCGCGTCCGGCGCCGGCGCGCGGTCGGGCGCCGGGCGGTCGTCCGGCCCCGGCGCGACGGCCTCCAGCAGCTGGTCCGTCTCCTGGATCACCCGCCGCGCGCCGTCGGCGGCCGACGGCACCATGCCCTGCATCAGGAAGTAGCCGTGCACCAGGCCCTCCCCCGGCACGTGGCGCGCGCGGACCCCGGCGGCGCGCATCCGCGCCACCAGTTCCACGCCCTCGTCCCGGAGCGGGTCGTACTCGGCGGTGGCGACGATCGTCGGCGGGAGACCGCGGAAGTCGGCCTTGAGCAGATCGACAGCGGGATCGGCGCGTCGGTGCGGATCGGGGAGGTACTGGTCGTAGCTCCAGGCCAGATCGCGCACGCTCAGGAGGTAGCCCTCGGCGCAAGGGCTGGCCGAGGCGATGGCCAGGCTCGGGTCCAGCGCCGGGTAGATCAGCAGGAGGGCGGCGGGACGCAGGTCGCGCGCGACGAGGGCGACACCCAGGGCCAGGCTGCCGCCGGCGCTGTCGCCGGCGATCAGGTGCCGCCGGCCGGGGAAGGACGCCGCGACCCAGCGGGCCGCGGCGACCGCGTCGCGCAGCGGTGCGGGGTGGGGGAACTCTGGCGCCCGCCGGTAGTCGACCGAGACGACTACCGCGCCGAGCGACGCCGCCAGGTCGCGGCAGACCCAGTCGTGGCTGTCCAGGTCGCCCAGCACCCATCCCCCGCCGTGCAGGTAGGTCACCACCCGATCGCCGGCCGACTCGGGCGTGAAGATCCGCACCGCGACCGACGAGCCGTCGGCCCCGTCCACGAGGCGGTCGGCCGAGGCCACCGCCGGGGCGGGCGTGGCCGCGCCGTGGCGCTGGCCCATCGCGCTCTCGCGATAACGCGCACGGGCCTGCTGGAGAGTGAGTTCGCGGTCCGGAATGGGAGATCCGTCGGCGCTCTGCCACGCGATCAGGTACTTGAGCATCCGGTCCAGCGGCATCGCCACTCTCCTACGTACACGCGTATCGGCAGGCGCGCACGGTTCCAGTCTAATTCTGGATCATGACGGAAGGAAGGGTATCCATGCGCGTCGTGCAAAATACGCGCCCGATGATGAGTTTTTCATATATCGCCGCCGACGCCGCGGCCGATACCATGACCAGCCGGTGGATGAATCGAAAAAGGTGCAGACCATGGAGAGTTCACCCCGCTCGCACTCCGCTGACCTGGACTTCAGCGGCTCGACCGACGTCCTGGAGCTCGTTCGCTCGGTGTGGCGGGACGTTCTCGATTTCGAACCCGACGACGACATCGGCTTTTTCGACTCGGGCGGCGATTCACATCTGCTGTTCGTACTGGTGGACCGCCTCTCCAAGGCCAGCGGGCAGAAACTCAAGACGATCGAGGTCCTGAAGGCCGACACCGTCAGCGGGCAGGCCGATCTGCTGATCCGACTGAGGCAGGCGCAGCCGGAGAACTCCACTGATGACTCCTGAGAATCCCGCGGAACGCAACTCGGTAATCATCGGCTTCGTCGACGGCGACGCCCCGGCGGCGAAACATGTGGCCGACGCCGCGGCGGACGTCCTCGCGCACCACACCCCCGAGGTCGTCCACCTCGAACACGACGGTCCGGCGGACGGCTTCGAGGACCACGCCCGCCGGGCGGCACGCGAACTCGGACGACCCCGGTTCGACCCGGCGGTGTCGATGCGCCTGCTGCTCCTCACCGACGGGAGCGCGCTGCGTGCGGTGGCGGTCGTGGCACCGCCGCGCCTCATCGACACGCACGGTGCCGGCCGGCTGCTGGACGCCTTGCTGGCGCGCGCGGACGACCTGTGCACGAACGGTCCGGCGCCGGGGCGGGCGACCGACGGCGACGACCGCAACCCGGACGGAGCGAGCCGCACCGAGTCGTGGGCGGAGCGGCTGGCCGGGGTGCCCACCGACCTCGAGATCCCGGCTGACCGGCCACGCACCGGCGACCCGTCGGTCGGCCGTCTCCCGCTCCACCTGCCGGCCGCCACCACGGAGGCGGTACGTGACCGGGCCGGTGCCCTGGCGGTGGGTGCTCCCGCCTTCCTGCTCGCCGCGTTCGGGCTGACGCTCGGCCGGACGACCGGCGCCGACACACTGCTCGTGGGCGTGCCCTCCCGCGTCGGCGATCTCCTTCCGGTCCGCATCGAGATCACCGACGACCGCTCACCGGCGGAGTTCGTCCGCGCGGTCCACGAGTCGCTCGCCTGGAGCACGAACGCCGACGGCGTGTCGCTGCCGCGGCTCGCGCACCGGCTGGGCGCCGCCGAGTCCCCCGCGGCACCGGTCCGCGCGTTCCTGAGCGCACCTGACGAACCCGGCGAGAGCGCGACTGGCGCCGGCCGGGTCCGGGTCGAGGAGCTGACGGGCGGCGTACCGCGATTCGACATCGGCGTGCGATTCGGCCAGGACGGGCCCGGCCACACCGGCCTGTTGGAGTACGCGGCCGGCCGATGGAGCGACGGCGAGGCGCACGGGTTCGCCCTCGGCTTCGTCGCCGCCGTCGACGAGCTGGTCGAGGCGACGGGCGACGACGCGATGACGCTGGCCGACGTCCGCTGCATCTCCCCGGCCGGCCGGAAGATCCTGGAGAGGATCAACGCGACCGACCGCTCCTTCCCGGCCACCTCCCTCGACGCGCTCTTCCGCGCGCGGGCGGCCGACCGGCCGGACGCGGTGGCCGTGCGGGACGAGGACTCGGCGCTGACGTACGCCGAACTGGCCGCCGCCGCCGCCGAGCAGGCGCGGCTCCTCCGCGCGGCCGGCGTCCGGGAGGGCGACGCCGTGCTGGTCGGCGTTCAGCGCTCCGTGGCGGAGGCGGTGGCCGTCCTGGGCACGCTCTGGGCCGGCGCGGCGTACATCGGCGTCGACCTGACGCAGCCGGCCGCGCACACCGCCCGGATCGTGGCCAAGGCGGCGCCTGCCGCCGCCATCGTCGGGGAGGACGACGTCGACGCGGTCGCCCCGCACGCCGTGCCGGTGGTCGGTCCGTGGCGACCGGACCGGGCTCCGGCCGCGCCGCCGGCGCCGCCCGTGACGCCGGACCCCGATCGGGTCGCCTACATCGCCTTCACCTCGGGATCGACCGGCGAGCCGAAGGGCGTCGTGGTCCCGCACCGTGGGGTCATCCGGCTGGTCCACGACGCCGACTACCTCATGCTCGGCCCGGAAGAGCGGGTGCTCCGCCTCTCGCCGCTGGCGTTCGACGCCTCGACGCTCGAACTCTGGGGCTCGCTGCTGTCCGGGGCGACCCTGGAGGTGTGTCCGCCGGGTCTGGTGTCACCTGGCGAACTGGGCGAGTTCATCGCGGAACGGCGGGTGACGGTGGCCTGGCTGACGGCCGGGCTGTTCCGCCTCGTCCAGGAGATCGCACCCGCCTCGCTCGGCACCCTGCGGCACCTGCTCAGCGGCGGCGACGTGGTTCCGCACGAGCACGTCGCCCGCGCTCTCGCCGACCATCCCGGCCTGACCTTCACCAACGGCTACGGCCCGACCGAGAACACGACCTTCACGACGTACCACCCGGTGCGGTCGCCGCGGGACGTCGACGGCCCGCTCCCGATCGGCACCCCGGTCCCCGGGACCCGAGTGTACGTCCTGGACCGCCGGGCACGGCTCCTGGCACCGGGCGCCGTCGGCGAGTTGTACACGGGAGGCGACGGGCTCGCGGTGGGCTACGTCAACGACCCGGAGGAGACCGACCGCTGCTTCGGCCGCTTCTCACCCGACGTTCCGGAGCGGATCTACCGCACGGGCGATCTCGTCCGGATCGACCACGCCGGCAGCATCCGGTTCCTCGGCCGGGCCGACCACCAGGTGAAGATCCGCGGCTACCGCATCGAGCTGACCGCCATCGCTGACGCCCTGAACGGCTACCCGGAGGTCGAGGACGCCGTCGTCACGGTCGCCGACGGCACCACCGCCGACAAACGGCTGCTGGCCGCCGTCCGGCTGACCCCCGGAACGGACGTCACCCCGGTCGACCTGCGCGGACGCCTGGCCGAACGGTTTCCGTCCTTCATGGTGCCGTCCCTCTGGGCGGTCGTCGACCGGATGCCGGTCACGGCGAACGGGAAGATCGACCGGCGGGCACTCGCCGCCGGGGCGCGGCCGGCGAACGCGTTCGCCAGGAGGAAGGCCGTCCGCCAGGCGTGACGCGCCGCCGGCCGGCCGTCATCCCCAGCGGTGCCGGCCGGCCTCATTCCGAGCTGTGCCGGCCGGCCGGCTAGACCCGCGGCAAGGGAGCGAACCGGCTGAGCCCGTTGGCGACCAGCCGGTCGAAGAAGGCGTCGTCGAGCGCGGCCGGCGCCGGGGACGAGCGCCTGATGAGGTCGTACGTGTGGTCGCTGCGGACCGGCGGCGGCGGGTAGTCCGGTTCGAGCCCCAGCATGCGTCGGCCGATCGGACCCATGTGCAGCAG
This sequence comes from Micromonospora sp. NPDC005686, assembly GCF_042871665.1. Taxonomy (NCBI): domain Bacteria; kingdom Bacillati; phylum Actinomycetota; class Actinomycetes; order Micromonosporales; family Micromonosporaceae; genus Micromonospora; species Micromonospora sp. NPDC005686. The sequence continues at coordinate 396,389 of NZ_JBIAIY010000002.1, read as the reverse complement.
AGGCGCCACCTCCGGGTGGTCGCGGTGCTGCGCCGCCAGCTCCCACCATTTCTCGGCCGACACCTCGCCCAACCGGTAGCGGGCCCGGCGCAGCGCCTCGAAGCCGCTCATGATCGAGACGAGTTCCGGCCTGACCATGTGGTACGCCTGCCCACCCGGCTGATCGACGGAGAGGTGCGTGATGTGCCGGGCGACGAGGTCGACCGCCTCGCCGGGCACCGATTCGGCCCGGTCGGGGGTGTGTCCGACCGCGACCACCGCCCGCAGCACCGGCATGAGCAGGTCCGAACTGGAGGTGGCGCCGGTCGACGAGTGCCCGGTGACCAGCCCGGGGCGGTAGACGGTGGCGACCACGCCCCTCCCGGCCGCGCGGGCCACCACGCGTTCCGCGGCCACCTTGGAGCGTGGGTAGCCGAGCTCACCGGCCGTCTCCATGGACGGTCGCGTGTTCTCGTCGACCACCTCGATCCCGGCCCGGATCGCGTCGAGGAAGACCGCCAGCGTGGAGACATAGTGGAAGCCGACCGGACGGCCCGAGCGTTCGGCCACGGCAGTGGCCATGGCGACCAGTTCCCGGGTGCCGCCGACGTTGGCCTGCGCGAGTTGCTGGTACGCCGCGGTGAGGTGCACCGAGGCGGCGCAGTGGAAGATCTGGGCGACCCGGCCGACCAGGTCGTCCCAGGCTCGTGGCGTCAGACCGAGCCGCTGCGCCTCCAGGTTGGCGGGCACGGCTACGAGCCGGGCCGGGTCGTCCACGCCGACCTCGGCCATGCGCTCCCGCAGCCGCCGGTCGGCGGCTGCGGGACTACCGGCCCGCACCAGGCAGTAGATCACCGGGTGGGTCTGTTCGAGCAGGGCCGCGGCCAGGTGGCCGCCGAGTGATCCGGTCGCGCCGGAGAGAAGGATCGCGGTCATGCCAGTCCTCAGTTGCCCATGAAGTGCGCCAGGTACTGGGCCAGTGCCTGGGCGGAGTTGTTCTCGGCGACCGCCTTGGGTGCGACGCGAATGCCGAGGTTGGTCTCGATCCTGGTACGCAGCTCCAGGTTGCCGAGCGAGTCCAGGCCGTAGTCGTTGAAGGGCCGGCTGGGGTCGACGGTGCCGCGGACGATCGCGGCGGCCTCGCCCGCCACGAACCGGCGCAGCCAGGCGAGGCGGTCCTCCGCGGGCAGCGCCTCGAACTCCTGGCGCAGCTGCGAGCTCTGGGACCGCTCGCCGCGGTCGTCCCGGAAGGCCGCGGCGAAGGGGCTGCGCGCGGCGAGCGCGGTCAGCCACGGCGCCCGGTTCAGCGGAAGGTAACCGGTGTAGGGCCGGGTGTGCCGCAGCAGGACGTCGAACGCGTGGACGCCCTCGTCCGGAGCGATCATGGCGGTGTCGCCGGCCTCCGCGAGAACCGCACCACGTCCGATCTCACCCCAGGCCCCCCACGCGATGGTGGTCACCGGCAGCCCTTTCTCCTGCCGCCAGGCGGTGAACCCGTCCAGCCAGCTGTTCGCCGCGGCGTAGGCGCCCTGGCCGGGCGAACCGAGCAGCGCGGCGGCCGAGGAGAAGCAGCAGAACCAGTCGAGGTCGTCGTCGGCGGTCGCCTCGTGCAGATGCCAGGCGCCGTCGGCCTTGGGCGTCCAGTCGCGCTCGATCAGATCGTGCGTGATGCTCGGAATCGTCGCGTCGTCCACCACCGCCGCGGCGTGCAGGACCCCGCGCAGTGGCAGCCCGCCGGCCCGGGCCGCCGCGGCCAGCCGCCGCGCGGTCTCCGGGTCGGCGATGCTCCCCTGTTCGACCTGCACGTCGGTACCCGCGTCGCGCAGCTGCCGGATCTGCCGGGCCGCCTCCTCGTTCGGAGCGGACCGGGAGTTCAGCACGATCCGGCCGCAGCCGGCCTCGCTGAGGTGGCGGGCCAATCGGAGGCCGAGACCGCCAAGACCTCCGGTGATGATGTACGCGCCGTCGGCGCGGAACACCGGGACCCGTTCCGGCGTCAGCGCGGCCCGCGTGCCGGGCGCCACCGTGGTGGTGAGGACGAGCTTTCCCAGGTGCTGGGCCGAGGCCATCCGGCGGATCGCGGTCGCCGCCTCGGCCAGCGGGAACGTCGTCGTAGTCGGTGGCGCCAGCTCACCCGCGGCGAGCCGTTCGGACACCTCACGCAGCAGGCGGCCCAGCCGGCCCGGGTCGGCCACGGCCATCAGTTCGAGGTCGACGCTGTAGAACGCCAGGTTGCGGCGGAAGGGCGCCAGGCTCAGCTTGCCGTCCCGGTAGATGTCGCGCTTGCCGATCTCGACGAAGCGGCCGCCGAAGGACAGCAGGTCGAGGCTGGCGCGCTGGGCGGCGCCGGTCAGCGAGTTCAGCACCACGTCCACGCCGGCCCCACCGGTGTCCTCCCGGATGCGGTCGGCGAATTCGAGGCTGCGGGAGTCGTAGACGTGCTCGATCCCCTGCGCGCGGAGCCACTCCCGGCGTGCCTCGTTGCCGGCCGTGGCGTAGATTTCCGCCCCGACGTACCGGGCTATGGCGATCGCGGCCTGCCCGGTCCCGCCGGTCGCCGAATGGATCAGCACCCGCTCGCCCGCGCGCAGCCGGGACAGGTCCATGAGTCCGTACCAGACGGTGGCGAACACCGCGGGGACGGCGGCGCCCTGCTCGACGCTCAGCGCGTCCGGCAGCCGAGCCGCCAGCGCCGCGTCGATCGTCGCGTGGCTGCCCCAGGCTCCCTCGGTGGCGGCGCCGGTCATCACCCGGTCGCCGACCTGGAACTCGGTCACCGCGTCGCCGACCCGGACGACGATGCCCGCGCAGTCGACGCCGAGCGCCGGGGTCACCCCCTCGAAGGCGTTGTACTCGCCGTGGGCGAACAGGACGTCGTGGAAGTTGATGCTCGCGGCGCCGATCTCGATCTCGATCTGACCGGCGTCGGGCGCGCGGCGCGGCACCACGGTCAGCTCCAGCGTGTCCAGGTCGCCGGGCTGGCGGATCACCATCCGCACGCCGTTGTCCAATTCGCCGGCGACGGCCGAGTGGCGTTCGTCGGCGGCGAGCCGGGTGTGCTGGAGCCGGGCCGTGTACCAGCTTCCCGCACGCCACGCGGTCTCGTCCTCGGCCGCGTCGGCGGCGAGCTGCGCGGCCACGTCCTTCGCCGCCGGGCCCTCACCCGGGCCGGTGCCGACGTCGATCTGGGTGGGCCGCAACTCGGGGAACTCGGCGCCGATCACGCGGAGCAGTCCGCGGACCCCGGCGTGCTCCAGGTTCACCGAGTCGCCGGGCACGACCCGCTGCGCGCCCTGCGTGACCGCGTACAACCGGGGTGGGGTCCCGTCGGCGGCGGCGAGTTCCTGGGCGACCTCGACGACCGCCTCGACCAGGTCACGGCCGCGCGCGACGGCTTCCACGCCGGCCGGGCCGGTGGGCTGCGGGCACAGCAGGACGACACCGTGCCACGACTCGGCCAGGGCGGCCTTCGTGTCCGGCGCGGCCCACGGCCGGATCTCGCACCGGCCGCCCTGGTGACGCAGCGCCTCCGCCAGCTCGTCCGGCGCCGGCGCCGCCCCGGGGGACGCGAGCAGCAGCCACGGGCCGGCGGCGAGGGGTTCGGCCGGCTCCGGCAGCTCCCGCTCCTGCCAGCCGATGGTGAGCAGACGCTCGTTCAGCACCTGGTCGGCGTCGTCCCCGTCGCTGTCCCGGGTGCCCATGACGAGGCCCTCGACGATCAGGAGGACCGCGCCGTACTGGTCGACGAGCTGGAGGTCGGCGATCACCCGGTTGCCGTCGCTGGAGTGGAGCCGCACGTAGCAGTACCTGGTGCCGCCGGTGGCGGACAGGAGCTGGAGCCGCCGTACCTCGAGCGGGAGGAGCAGGCCGCCCTCACCCGCACCCGTGACGGCGGGCAGCGCGGCGACGCACTGGAAGCAGGCGTCCAGCAGGGCGGGGTGGACGGAGAAGCCGTCCTGGTTGCTGCGTAGCTGCGACGGGAGCGTGACCTCGGCCAGCACGGTCTGGTCGCCGCTCGCACTCGCGCCCGGACGGGCGAGCTTCGCCCCCTGGAAGGCCGGTCCGTACTGGATGCCGCGCTCGGCCAGGGTGTCGCGTAGCCGATCGCCCGGCAGCGGTTCGGCGTGTTCGTCGAGGAGCACGTCGATGTCCAGGGGGACGGGCTCGGCCTGGCCCGCCGGAGCGGGTACCAGGGTGGCCGAGGCGAGCCGGGGCCGCTCGCCGTCCTCGTCGGCGACCGCCTCGAAGATCGCCTGCCCCGGGATCTCCACCCGCGCGGAGGTGGTCAGGTCCGTACGCCCGCTCAGCAGCAGCATGCGTTCGAACTTCAAGCCGTGCACCTCGGCCCCCGGTCCGTAGACCGTGGCGGCGGCGGTCAGGGCGGCCTCGCAGTACGCCGCGCCGGGGTAGGCGGCCACGTCCCGTACCCGGTGGTCGGCCAGCCAGGGCAGCACGGCCGTGCCGACGTCGGACTGCCAGACGTGGCGCTCCTCGTCCTCGTCGAGCCGGACGTGCACACCCAGCAGCGGGTGGATCGTGGCGGTGTGGGTGGACCGCGCATGGTCCGGCCGGACCATCAGGTGCTGCCGCGTCCAGGTCGGCAGCGGCGCCTCCACCAGCATGCCGTCCGGGTACATGGTGCCGAAGTCCACCGCGCCACCGGCGGCGTGCACCTCGATGAGACTGTTCAGCAGGCCGTACGGGGTCTCCTGGGAGCGGCGCATGCTGGCGATGGCGGCGGCGGGCAGGCTCGCCGCCTGGGCGCACTGCTCCACCGGCCGGGTGAGCAACGGGTGCGGGGACAGTTCCAGGAAGACGCGGTGACCGTCGTCGAGGGCGGCCGTCACAGCGGTGCTGAAGCGCACGGGGCGGCGCAGGTTGGCCACCCAGTAGTCGGCGTCGAACGACGGCTGGGCCCGCGGGTCGTCCAGGGCCGTCCCGTAGAACGGCACCGTGCCGCAGCCGGGCGTCAGGTCGGTGAGCACGTCGGCCAGCTCGCTCAGGATGGGGTCGACCTGCGGGGAGTGCGAGGCGACGTCAACGGCTACCTCTCGGGCCGAGATGCCCCGCCGTTCCCATTCCGCGACCAGCTCGCGTACCCGGGCGGTCGCCCCGCCGATCACTGTCGAACGCGGTGAGGCGACCACCGACACGACGACGTCGTCCAGGTGCGCCAGCTCCTGCTCGATCTGCGCCTCGGGCAACTCGATGGAGGCCATCGCGCCGGCGCCCGCGAGCTTCGCGCACAGCCGGGAACGGCGGCAGATGACCTTGACGCCGTCCTCCAGCGAGAGCGCTCCGGCGACCACGGCGGCCGCCACCTCACCGAGGGAGTGCCCGATGACGGCGCCCGGCCGGACACCTGCCGCCTGCCAGGCCGCGGCGAGTCCCACCTGCATCGCGAACAGGGTCGGCTGCACCCGGTCGATGCCGGTCACCGTCTCCGGCCGGGTCATCGCCTCCGTCACCGAGAAACCCGACTCGCGCTGGATGAGGGGCTCGACCTGGGCGACCAGGTCGGCGAAGGCGGGCTCGGTAGCGAGCAGCGAGGAACCCATGCCGGCCCACTGGGATCCCTGGCCGGAGAAGAGCCAGACCGGCCCGCGCGTGTCGTCGCCGACCACCGGATCCGGGGGCAGTTCCACCACCCGGTCACCGATGCCGCGGAGCGCGGTGACCAGCTCGGCCCGGCCCGCGGCGATCACCGCCGTACGGATGGCGCGGTGTTCGCGACGGCGGGCGAGGGTGTATCCGAGGTCGGGAAGCTCGACGTCCGCATGGGCGTCGAGCCAGTCGGCGATGCGGGCCGCGGTCGGCGCGAGTTCTCCCACCGACGTGGCGGAGAGCGGGAACAGCATCCGCCCGCGCGTGCGTTCCGGGAGCGCCTCGGCCGCCGGCGGGGGCGTCCCGGCGACCGCCGGGGCCTCCTCGACGACCGCGTGCACGTTCGTGCCGGACATGCCGAAGGAGGAGACGGCCGCCCGGCGGGGTCGCTGCTCGTTCGGCCAGGCCTGGGTCTCCCCGGGTACGAACAGCCGGGTGGGCAGCTCGCTGATCTCGCTGTTCAGCTCGTTCAGGTGCAGCGTCCCCGGCACGACACCGTGCTGCAGCGCCAGGACCGTGGTGATCAGCGCGGCGGTGCCCGCCGCCGACTCGGTGTGGCCGATGTTCGACTTCACCGAACTCACGGCGCAGCCGTCGGCGCCGCGGCCGTACACCTCGGCCAGCGCCCGGAACTCGATGGGATCGCCGACCGGGGTCCCCGTGCCGTGTGCCTGGACCAGGCCGACCGTCTCCGGCTCGACGCCCGCGTCGGCGAGCGCGGCCTGGTGCACGGCGCTCTGCGCGGACACCGACGGCATGGTGATCGTCTCGGTCCGACCGTCCTGATTCGACGCGATCCCCTTGATCACCGCCAGGATGCGGTCGCCGTCCGCCAGCGCGTCCGAGGCGCGCTTGAGCAGCACCATGCCGCAGCCCTCGGAGCGGACGAATCCGTCCGCCGCCTGGTCGAAGGGCCGGCAACGGCCGGTGGGCGACAGCATCCCCAGGCCGGACGCGGAGACGGCAGCCTCCGGGACGAGCATGAGCATGCAGCCACCCGCCAGCGCCATGTCGCTCTCGCCGCTGCGGATGCTCTGCACGGCCAGGCTGACCGACATCAGACCCGAGGAACAGGCGGTGTCGATGCTCAGCGCCGGGCCCGTCAGTCCCAGGGCGAACGAGATCCGGCCGGACGCCATGCTCAGCGCCGGGCCGGTGAATCCGTAGGGATGGACCATGTCCTGCGCCTCGGGGCCGTGACAGGCGAGCGCGTAGTCGATGTGCGCCAGCCCGACGAACACTCCGGTACGCGTGCCCGCGAGCGTCGACGGCGGCATCCCGGCGTGCTCGACCGCCTCCCAGGCGGTTTCGAGGAGCAGGCGGTGCTGCGGGTCGACCGAGAGCGCTTCCCGCTCACCGAGCTTGAAGAACTTCGCGTCGAAGCCGGCGACGTCGGTGAGGAACCCGCCCCACCGGGACACCGACCGGCCGGGCACGCCCTTCTCGGGGTCGTAGAACTGCTCCACGTCCCACCGGTCCGGCGGAATCTCCGTGATCGCGTCGCCGGCGCTCTCGATCAGTTTCCACAGCGCGTCCGGGGAGTCGACTCCACCCGGAAATCGGCATCCGATGCCGATGACCGCGATGTCCCTAGGATCCGACACGACGACTCCTCTCAAGGAACTGATCGAGCTCGGGCGATCCCCGAAAGACCGTAGCAAGGCAAGCAGCATTCACACAGGTGAGCAATTCACATACGGCTATGAGCAATAACACTTCAAGTGGCACCTGTCGGCGATCCGACGACAACTGCCACGGCGAGCGACAGACAATTTTCGGAATGAATCCAGATCCGGGCAGTCGTATCGCGACAGGACGCGATCGTCATATCGCCGCTACGGCTGAGCCGGATGTGCCAGAACAAAAGGTCTTCGGTGTCCGGCCCGTACATCGCCTTGAACGCGGCCTCCTTGGCGGCGAACAACCCCTGCGGGGTGAGTTCCGATCCCGGCGCGAGCAGCGCCCGCCGCTCCGACTCGCGAAAGACGAATCGCGCGACCCGTGGGCTGATGGCGGCTTCCTCGACGTCCACGCCCACGGCGGCGGAGCCGGGGAGCACGACGGCGACCGCCAGCCGGTCGGTGTGCGAGATCGAACCGGCGAAGCCGGGCGGGAAGCGCGGCCGACCGTCGGCGTGGCGCGGCACGGCGGCGTCGGCGGCGCCGGCCGCGGCCAGTGCCGCCGACGCCGCCCGACGACCGGCCGCCGACTGCTCCACCGGGTCGTACGGCGCCCGCACCCGGCACCACTCGATACGCATCTCGGCCGGGAGCCCGGGAAGGGGCGGATCGATCACCGTCGGACACCCTCAGGCGTGCACTGCCAACACGTGGTCCGCGAGCGAGTCGATCGAACGCAGCGCCTCCGGCCGGACGTCGTCGTCCCACTGGAAGCCGAAGGCGTCCTCCATCGCCACGAGCAGACTGACAAGCGCGTTCGACGACACCCCCGCCTGCCGGAGTGACCCCGAGTCGGGCAGGCCGCTGAGGAACGCCGCGTCGGTGAACAGGCCGACCAGCAGCTCCCGTATGCGAAGCCGCACCTGGGTCGCCTGGTCAGCCACGCGATTCCACTTCTTCGACGAACCGGCGCACGATGTCCTGGAACGTCTCGGCGTCGTCCACGTACGGGATGTGACCGGCCTTCGGCATGATCTCGTGGCGACCGTCCGGCAGCTGCTCGGCCAGCTCCCGGGCGCCGGTGGGGCTCAGCAGGAAGTCGTCGTCGCCGATGACCACGAGCGTCGGCGCCTGGAGACCGGCCAGCATCTCGGGCTTGTGTTCGTCGTTCATGGCCCGGGTCAGGCCGTTCACCAGGTCCTCGACCGTGGACAGGGCGGAGAACGCCTCCCGGAAGCCCAGGAAGCCCGGCGCACCCAGGAACTCGTTCATCTCGGCGCTGAAGACCTCCGGATACAGGTGCTCGTAGAGCGCCGGGACGCCGTGCGTCTGCAGCGTCCGCAGCCAGGCCCGCTGGACCTGCCGCTGCCGGCGCATCCCGCGCGGGCCGAAGACGGGCGCCGCGAGCACGACGCCCTTGATGCGGTCCGGGTGCCTGAGCGCGGCGTCGCGCGCCAGGAGGGTGGAGGACGACACCCCGATCAGGTAGGTCGACTCGATCTCCAGCGCGTCGAGGAGCGCGATCAGATCGACCACGTGCTCGTCCCAGGTGGGCTCCGCGCCGACGTGCGAGGACGCGCCGTGGTTGCACAGGTCGTAGCTGATCAGCCGGTAGTCCTTCTCCAGCTCCTCCGTGAACACCCGCCACGACGGGCTGGTCAGGAAGAAGGCGTTGAGCAGGGTGATCGGGGTGCCCTCGCCGCGGGACTCGCAATAGAGCTCGACTCCCTCGCGAGTGGCGATCCGCGGCGTGTCCTCACGGTAGGTGAGATCGAGCCGGGAGAGATTCTCGTACCCAGGCATTGGTTCATCCTTTCCCTGTTTGTGGGAGTACGGCGCCCGGCAGGACGTGGGCGAATTCGGCGACGATGTCGGCCGCGGACAGTTCGGCGGAGACGGTGTCGCAGGACAGGCCGCAGTACATCGCCATCTCCTCGATGCGGCCGGTGGTCGCGACCGTCGGCACCGCGGCGCTGAATCGCGGCACCACGTACGGCTTCCCCTCGACCGTCGTACGGCCGATGAAGTTCTTGGGCTGGTCGGGATTGCGCGTGACCTCCGTCGACAGGACCCGGTGCCGCCGGCCCGGCCAGCCGATCTCGTAGACGTCGCTGATCACGGTGTCGGCCCCCTCGGAGGCGCAGACCGCGGCCTTGAAGTACGGGTGGGCCAGCGACTCGCGCGCCACCACGAAGGCGGTGCCGAGCAACACACCGTCGGCTCCCGCGGCCACCGCCCGGGCCGCGTCGGTCGCCGAGCCGATGCCGCCCGCCGCGACCAGACACGCGTCCGGCAACTCGGCCCGCAGCTCGGCGACCAGCTCGTCCCGGGTCGACGTGCCGAGCAGATGCCCGCCGGCCTCGATGCCCTGGGCAACCACGATCGCGCCCCGTTCGGCCGCGCGCACACCGTCCCGTACGGTCCCGACCTGGACGACCAGCGCGCGCCCGACGGCGGTGATCCGCCGGAGCACGGCGTCGTCGGCCATGCCGAACAGCGAGAGGTACACCCGTTGCGGCGTCTCGTCGAGCACCTGCGCCACCTGCCGGGCGAGTTCGTCCGGCCCGACGACCTCCTGGATCAGGTTCACGCCGACCGGGTGCTCGGTGCCCGCCACCAGCCGCTTCAGTGCGGCCGACAGCGCCCCGCCGACGAGCTTGTAACCGCCGAGGCAGCCGGCCGCGCCCGCCTCCGACACGGCACAGGCCAGCTCGGGGCCCGCCACGCCACCCATCCCCGACTGGAGCAGGCTGACACGGACTCCCAGCAGCTGCGCCACCGTGGCGGGCATCAGGCCACGCTCTCCACCGCCGACAGGGCGGCGGTGGCGTCGCCGAAGTGCCGGCTCAGGACGTGCACCCACCGCTCCAGGCCGAACGCGAGGCAACTGGTGTGCGCCGGGCTCCCGGCCACCTGGATGGAACACCGCTCGCCGAAGAAGTTGCGGTGGTAGTTGACCGAGCCGATCGCCAGGCCTTGGACGACGAACTCCTCCTTGACCGGGAACAGCCGCTGCATCTTGGCCTTGCTGCCGTTCTTGTCGAAGAACGGATCCGTCGCGACCTCCACCCGGACGTCCAGGCCGAGGGCGGCACACAGCGCCAGCACTGTCTCCTTGGCACGCCCGAGGTGGTGCTTGGCCCCGTCCTCGGGCCCGATGAAGACGATCTCCCGCATGGAGAAGCCCAGCAGCCGCTGCAGGCCGTCGTAGTGGTCCTCGTTGCGGAAGCACGTCGCGAGCGTGGTCCGCAACAGCCCCGCGTCGGGCAGCGCCGTGCCGGCCAGGTCGAGGTAGATGGCGTAGCAGGCGGCCGAGGGCAGCGCGAACGCGGTCGGTTCCATGATCTCCGGCGGGACACTCTCCAGCGGCCGCGGCGCCTCGGTCAGCAGCTTGCCGAGACGCTGCGGATCCAGCCGGGTAGCGGCCAGCCCGAGGTGCGGGAAGTTGTCGAAGTAGTCGAAGTTGTCCAGGTCCCGGCACTGGATCAGGAACGGGAATCGGAACTCCGGGGCCTGCCAGCCTTCGGCGAAGCGCTGGAACACCCCGTCCACCGCCCGCAGCAGCCGGAGTTGGGGACCGTCCAGGATGCTCAGGCCCTTGTCGGTTGCCGTGGTCATCACGCCGCCTTGTGGTTGAAGAATCGCGCTTCGATCGCCTTGAGGGTGCGGAAGTCGTCGAGGTCGATGTCCTCGGGATCGACCGGCTGGCCGGTCAGTTCCTCCAGCAGGAAGATGAACTCGACGAAGGCCAACGAGTTGATGGCCCGACTGTCGATCAGGTCGAGGTCGCCGCTCAACCGATCGAGCTTGGGATTGCGTTCGAGGATGAACTCCTGAACGGCGAGCATGGGTTCGGTCATCGCGCGATCAGTTCCCTACCTGCGCCGGCCTTGGACAGGAAGCTCCTGGTCCGCTTGAGGATCTGGTCGTGCGCCGCGATCCGGACGGGGTGCTTCAGCGCCCGCCGCCGCAGCGCCAGCGCGTCCGGGATGCCGGCGTCGCGGTAGGCGGTCGGGTCGTAGAGGGTGCCGATGCTGTACTGCAGGTAGCTCTCGAGGTATTCGGCGATGACCGGCAGTTCCTCCGGGTCGCGCGCCGCCACCTGGCCGAGCAGATTGCTGAACAGCAGCCGTCCGAACGCGACGTGGCGGCTCTCGTCCTGATGGTGCAGGCGGTTGATCTCCCGGGCGATGGCCGGCAACGACTGGTCGTTCGCCATACGCGCGTTGTAGTAGTCGACGATCTCCTCGAAGATCAGGATGCGGGCGAAGACGACCAGCTCGCGGGCCACCGGGGACAGGTGGTTGACCGAGTCCGCCTTCAGCGACGGCTGGGGCGGGTAGAGCTTGCCGCCGTAGCGCAGGCAGAACTGCGCGAAGAACCACATGTGCTCGTTCTCCTCGCCGATGAAATGGTGCATGAACTCCGAGACAGCGGCGTAGTTCCGGTCGTGGATCCGCATCACGACCTCGCTCATCAGCTCACGGATGCCGTGGATGTTGAGACTGAAGAAGTTGACGGTCTCGTACCTGGTCAGGGCGAGCTGCTGCTCGCGGCTCAGCTCGTCCCACATCTCCGTGCCGGCCAGCGTGGTCAGGTTCTCGCTCATCCACGGCTTGTCGGTCTCGATGGAGTCGGGCCAGTCGAACATCGTGTACGGGTTGTAGTAGCCGGATTCGGCCATCTGCTCCAGCCGGGCCAGGTCCAGCACCACCGGTTCCATCTCGCGTACGGCCATGTTCAATCTCTCCTCTGCACCGATCGGATATCCGCGCGGACGTGCACGGGCCCCCGCGAGCCACACTCGTGGTGGGCCAGAGCCGCGTCGCCGGAGGCGGTGGACGGGATCACCTTGTTGTAGATCGACCCCAGGCACAGCTCCTGGAACTCACCGGTGTTCGCGGAGAGCCTCGCGGCGAGCTGGGCCTTCGCGATGTCGATGGCTTTGATCCGCCCGTCGTCGTCCTCGACCTCGACGGAGGCGTGCGGCAGGTCCAGCGCGCCGCCCAGCACGCCGCAGAACCACCCGCGCCTCGCCTCGGCCCGGTAGCCGGCCGCCCGGAAGCGCTCGGCCAGCATCAGGCTGGCCGCGATGCAACTGGTCGCGCCCAGTTCGTGCACCAGCGCGTAGTCCGCCTGCATGGGCACGGGCAGCATCTGCCAGCGGTAGCCGGCGGCCAGGTACTCCCGGGTCAGCTCGCGCAGGGCCGGAGAGACGATCGGGGTACGCGCTCCGGTCGTGGTCACCGAGGCCGAGTACTGCGCCGCCTCCGCGCTCGGCTCCGGCGCGGTCACGTCGGCGACCCCGCCACCGAACCGGGCGATGTCCGGCGCCTCGACGCGCCACGGGGCGTGGCCGCCGCAGTCGGCGCACTCCAGCCGGAGCTGGAAGTCCCAGGTCTTCGTCCGCAGCAGGTCGTCCACCGGCCGTCCGGCGAACCGGAAGAGCATCCGGAACGCGAGTTCCGGCTGCGTCTTCGACGTGTTCGAGTACATGCCGAGGTTGTAGAGGTCGTTCTGATCGAAATGGCGGACACCGGACCGCTCCTCGAACGGCAGCCCGGCGGAGACGAGCCGGTCGATCTCCGCCGGCCCACAGCGGAGCATCTCCTGCGCCACGGATTCCGGTCTGTCCCTGACGGAATAGTCAGACGGAATGAACTCGATGCTTTCCGCCACCTTTTCCCAGGGCGCATCCACCGTTACCTGGTCCGACACGGGCCCAACTCCCCAAACACGCAGCGACACGATGACCTTCATGGGGATCCGAGCGGACTGTTAGCCGCTCGGCTCCTGACGGCGGACCGCACAGTTTCAGTCGGCCGGCCGACGGACGATCGTGCAGGAGAAGGTGAACCCGCCGCCGCCCTGAATGAGCATGCCGACATCGCCCGGATCGAGCACCGAGGCCATGTCCGACAGGTTCGCCAGGTATTCCGCGGGACCGAGGCAACCGGTCTCGCTCTCGATGTACTCGGGCTGCCGGTTGAGCAGCAGACCGATGCCGGGCTTGAAGACGTTCTCGCGCATGTGCCGGGTGAGCCGCGGGATCGCGACGCAGCGGATGGCGTCCGGCGCCACGGCGGCCTTCGTCAGGCTCGTCTGCACTGCCGCGTAGAGCTTCTCGACACCGCTCTTGCCCAGTTGCGCGGCCTGACTGGATGCCCGGAAGACGTTGTTGGGGCGGACCAGGCTGATCGGTGCGCCGTGCGACAGCGGCGCGGCGCCGAACTCGTCGTCCCCCCGCAGCTGCGTCTCGAACGACGGGTCCGCCGCCATCTCCAGGGCCAGCAGGTCGAGCAGGTCGTTGCCGTCTCCGCGCCGACCGAGGACGACCGCGGCGCCGGAGTCACCGTAGACGGCCTCGTCGTCGGTGCCCCACCTGTCGAACCCGGGGCCGGTGAACCGGTCGGCGGCGGTGACCAGAGCCGCCGTCGCCTCCGGCGTGGCGCGCAGCCACAGGGCCGCCAGGTGCAGCGCGAGGGCGCCGCCGTTGCAGGTCTGCTGGACGGTCATCGGCAGGCCGGAGACGGCACCGGTCTGGTGCGCGATGTAGTGCGCCGGCGACCAGATGTCGAATCCCTGGTGGTACAGGTGGGTGTGGGCGACGTATCCGATACCGCCCGGCTCGACGCCGCTCTGCGCGAGCGCGTCGCGTGCGGCGGACACGGCCATTTCCGGCGCCGACTGGTGAGTGGCTACGCTCAGTTCCTTGACGCCGACACGCTCCAGGTCTTCCGCACTGAAATCTTTTCCGGGTGGCCCTTCCCGGTCCGGCGGAAACCAGGTCGCCGCCGCCTTGATGCTCAGCCCGCTGCCCCGCTCGGCCATCGGCTAATCGCCCCTTCTCAGCGAATGACACAGGCGAATAGACCTGCGCTCTACCGGACCACGGTACCGATCGGGAAAGCGCTTTGGAACATGAGGAATGCACTATCGGAAGTGCGTGGCACATGACCGGGCGTCGCCTTTTTGACTCATCACATTAATCAACCCCTGTCATACCCCAGAGACAAGAGGATCGCGCCCGCGAAGCCGGGTCATTCTCCGGCCCGAATCGCGGCGGCCAGCCCCGCGACGGTGGGATTGTCGAAGAGCCGCCGCATGCCGTCCTCCTGCTTCTCGGTCGTGCCGAGTTCGCGGCCGATCCGTTCCAGGACGCCGATCGCGTGCAGGGAATCGCCGCCGAGCTCGAAGAAGTTGTCCTCCGTGCCGAAGTCGTCCCGCTCCAGGACCTCCCGCCAGATCCCCAGCAGCGTCCGCTCCAGCTCGTCCTGGGGGCCGGACGGACGGACGGGCGACTGCTGCTCCCTCGGGGTCGGCAGGAGCGTCGCGTCGACCTTCCCGTTGCCGCTGAGCGGCACCTTCGGAATGAGCAGGTAGTGCCGGGGAACCATGTACTCCGGCAGGACGCGTTCCAGCTCCGCCCGCAGCCCGGCGGCGTCGGGGTGGATGCGCCCCGCGACCGCCTCGCCCTCCGCCGGCACCACGTAGGCGACCAGCTGGTGGCGGCCCGTCCTGGGGTTGGTGTCCACCGCGACCAGCGCCTCGCGGACGCCCGGCCGGCGCCGGAGCAGGGCCGCGATCTCGCCGAGTTCCACGCGGTACCCGTTCAACTTGACCTGGGAATCCTCGCGCCCCAGGAACTCGATGTCGCCGCCCGGCAGATAGCGGCCGAGGTCGCCCGTCCGGTAGAGCCGCGCCCCGGTCCGGGGATGCGTGACGAACCGCTCCTGCGTCCGTACCGCGTCGGCCCAGTAGCCGCGGGCCACCCCCTTCCCACCGATGTAGATCTCACCCGTCGCCCACACCGGGCTCGGTTCCAGCCACTGGTCGTACACGTGCATGGTCTGGTTGGCCAGCGGCGTGCCGTAGGGGATCCGGGACCACTCGGGAGGCACCACGCCGATCGGGTAGTGAATCGACCAGATGGACCCCTCGGTGGCGCCGCCCAGGCTCATCAGCCGGGCCGCGGGGTAGAACGCGCGGATCCGGTCCGGCAGGGCGACGGGGATCCAGTCCCCGCTCATCATGACCAGCCGCAGGTTGCGTCCGGGCGGGGGCGCGGCCGGATCGTGTGCGTCGATCCACACCTGCATCAGCGCCGGAACGCTGTTCCAGACCGTCACCCCGTGCCGGTGCACCAGCTCGGTCCAGTGCCGGGGGTCCTGCTGCCTGCCCGGCTCGGGCATGACGACGGCACCGCCGGCCGCCAGGAATCCGAACACGTCGAACACGGACAGGTCGAAGCTGAGTGCGGACAGGGCCAGCGTCCGGTCCTCGGGGGTGATCCGGTAACGATCGTTGAGGTCCTGGATCGTGTTGGCCGCGGCCCGATGGTCGATCATGACGCCCTTCGGGGTGCCGGTCGACCCGGAAGTGAAGATCACGTAGGCCAGGTCCTCCGGGGCCGGTCCCGCCGACGGTGCGGTGGCGGGCGCGGACGCCACCTCGGGATCGGCGAGGGTGACCAGCGTGACGCCCTCGGGCCAGGTCAGCTCGTCGCGCAGCCGCGACGTGGTGACCACCACCCTGACGCGGCCCTGCTCGATCAACTGCTCTCGCCGGGCGGCCGGCCAGCGCGGCTCGATCGGCAGGTACGCCGCACCGGACCGGGTGACGCCGAGGACGGCCACCACCTGCTCGTAGCCCTTGTCGGTGACGACACCGATGAGCGCGTCCGGCGACGCGTCCATCGCCTGCAGGACGTGGGCCAGCCGGTAGGCGTCGTCCATCAGCTCGCGGTAGGTGTGCTCACCGTCCGCGGCGACGACCGCTGTCGCGTCCGGGGTCCGCCCGGCCCGGTCCTCGACCAGACCGCAGATCGTCCGGTCCGGGATCGGCGCCTCCGTGGCGTTGACCCGCACCCGCTCTTCGGCCTGCGTGTCCGGCAGCCCGACGAGCTCCCGCTCGTCCCAGGCGGCTTCGCTCTCCCCCAGGCGCTCCAGGCACGCGTGGTGGGCGCGGAACATCTCCGCCATCATGCCGGCCGGGAACAGGTCGTCGACGAAGTCCCAGTTGACCAGCAGCTCGCCCCGGTCCTCGAGCACCTGGTAGTCCAGCCAGACCTGCGGCGTCTGGCTGGCGCCGTGGACGACCTCGCCGAACAGCCGGGCCGACTCGGTGAGGTTCGACTCGGCGTCGAAGCCGATCATGCTGGTGAAGACGACCGGCATCCCCGCTCCGGGCCGGCCCCCGAAGCGCCGGGCACGCTCGCGCAGGACACGGACACCGGAGTACGTGGCGTGTGCCAGGTCGTCCAGGAGCTGGTGGTGCAGCCGTTTCGCGCGCGCGGTGAACGAGTCCTCCGCGTCGGGCCGCGATTCGAGCAGGACCACCGAGGTGAAGTCGCCGATCACCTCACCGATCCGCGGGTGCAGCGGCGGGCGGTTGAACAACGTCAGGTTGAGGGTCAGCTCCGGCCGCTTCGACCAGCGGCGCAGCACGTCGGCGTAGACCGCGATGAGCACTGCCGAGGCGGTCAGGCCGCGGCGCCGGGCGGTCTCCTTGACCGCGGACCACCCCTCCCGGGACAGGCGGGCGCTGTGCCGGGCGAACCGCGCCCGGGCGGGCAGTTGCCCGGGCTGGACCGCCGTCGGCAGGTCCGGAGCGGGCGGCAACTGGTCGAGGCGGTCCAGCCAGTAGCGCTTGTCGGCTTCGAACCGTTCGTCGCCCTGCTGCTGGCGCCGCTGCTCGGCCAGCACGTAGTCGCGGAAGCTGACCTCGATCGGCTCGGGCTCGGCCTCCGGACGGCTGTAGAAGCGGAACCAGTCGCGCTGGAAGAGCCCGATGCTGAAGCCATCCATGATCAGCATGTCGAGGCTCAGGTGCAGCCGCCACCGCCGGTCGTCCAGCCGGGTCGCCCGGACCTCGAACAGCGGCCACCGGTCGGCCGGCAGGATCTGGTCGGCCAGTTCACCCCGGATCCGCAGCAGCTCGGCCTCGCGGGCCACGTCGTCCAGTGCCGACAGGTCGGCCACCTGGACGTCGTACGGCGGGACCTCGGGCAGGACGCGCTGGAGCCCGCCGGGCTCGACGATCGCGCGCAGCATGTCGTGACGGCGGACGAGCTTGTCGAGACTGCGGTTCAGCCGCGGGATGTCCAGATCCTCCACGGCGTACTCGAGGTAGCCGTGTGCCGCGTTCCCGCCGAGTTCCACCGCCG
This sequence comes from Micromonospora sp. NPDC005686, assembly GCF_042871665.1. Lineage (NCBI taxonomy): Bacteria > Bacillati > Actinomycetota > Actinomycetes > Micromonosporales > Micromonosporaceae > Micromonospora > Micromonospora sp. NPDC005686. Next base: position 379,022 of record NZ_JBIAIY010000002.1, on the reverse strand, counting down.
GGGTCCGACCCACCCAGTACGCCTGCTGGATGTCGGTCAGCGGGAACGGCTCGTGCCTGTGCGCGGGCTGCGGGACGATGCCCGCCTGGTCGCCGGCCCCCTCCGCGCGCTTGATCACCTCGATGAGCTCGTCCCGGTGCCGGCTCATCTCCTCGCGCAGTTCGGAGGTCAGGGCGCCGGGCGGGGCCGTCACGTGGAGCCGACCGTCGGTGAGCCGCAATCTGACCCCGCGCCGGTACAACTCGGCGAACAGATCCGTGGGCATCGTGCCTGCCTTCCTGGCGGGTTACAAGATGAGTTCCTCGATCAGTCCGGCGTCCTGCGGCTCCTCCTCGGCGGCCATCAGGCGACGCGCCGCGAGCGACCGGCAGACCAGGTCGACGATGTCCGCCACCGTGCCGTCGCCGAGGAGACGCTGTGGCGGGACGTCCACACCGAGTTCCGCGCGGAACTGCTCCCGCAGCCGCATAGCCCGCAGCGAGTCGAGGCCGAGATCGCCGAGCCGGACGCGGGGGAACCGCACCCGCAGGTCCTCCCGGTCCTCGACGCGCCCGTCGACCATGCCGGTCACCCGCGAGAACAGCAGTTCCGTGAGCGCCTCCCGCGCCGCCTGCGGCTCCTCGACGGCGAGCAGTGACAACCGCGCGGCGTCCCACGGCTCGGCGGCCTCCGGTGCCGCCGGGACACCGCGCCGGTCGGGCAGTTCCACTGCGGCATGCGCCAGCCCGGCGACCGAGACCAGCGGTTCACCCGCGTCGGACCGGAGTTCCAGGTCGAGCCGGCCGTCCGCGGTCCGGCGGACGTGACACCACACCCGCTGGGGCAGCTCGCGGTGCCGGGTGAGACGGGACAGGCGCGAGGGCACCCGCGGGCTGGGCTCGGTGACGAGCGTCAGGGCGGTCAGGAAACAGCTCTCGAGGATCACCGGGTGGACGAGGTGCCGGCCGTCGTCGGCGCCTGCCACATCGGTCTCGACGAGTGCCAAGGCTTCGGCGTCGGTCCGCCACCAGCGGCGTACCACCTGCCGGAAAGCCGGGCCGGAGTCGACGCCGGCGGCGGCGAGCCGGGCGAACAGGTCCGCCGGATCGTGTTCCGTCATCCCGGCGCGCAGTCGGTCGAGGTCCGTCGTGGGCGGTGCCGGCGGGGTCCGCCGCGTGGCCGAGGCGGTGAACCGCAGTGCCCAGCCGCGCTCCGCGTCCCCGGGGCCCGCGCTGTAGCCCTTGATCCGGAGGGCGTCGCCACCGGTCTCCACGCTCGTCTGCACGGCCGCCGGGACCGGGACCGGTTCGGCGAGGGTGACGTCCTCGATCGTCCACACGTCGCCGCTGTGTGCGCCGTGACGGGCGGCCGCAAGCGCCCACTCCGCGACGGCGGCGGGCGGCAGGACGGGCGTGCCCCGCAACCGGTACGCCGCGGCGTACCACGGCTGCCCCGCCGTGAGCGTCGCGGCGTATCGCCGTCCGGTCGAGTCGGCGAGGTCGATCGGTCCACCGAGGAGCGGGTGCACGGCCGCGCGGACGATCTCGCCCGCGCCGACCCGGCTGCCCGACGCGGCGAGCCAGTACCGCTCGCGCTGGAACGGGTAGCCGGGCAGGCGTACCGGGCGGGCGCCCGTTCCGGTGAAGGTCGCCTCCCAGGACACCGCTGCTCCGGCCGCGTAGGCGTCCGCGAGGCGGGTGAGCACGTCCGCCGCCGTCGTGACGGCTTCCGGGCCGAGTTCCAGGCAGGCCGGACCCGGGGACCGTACGCGGGACAGGACCTCCCCGGCCCCGGCCCGGCCGAAGGCACCCGTGGCCCAGTGGTCCGGATCGCGGGCGTCGCCGGTCAGGGTGAGCGCGACACGCGGTTCCGCGTAGCCGATCCGCGCGGTGGTCGCCCGGAGCGCCTCCCGGCCAGCGGGGTCGGCGGCGTCGGAGGCACGGGAGACGGCGGCGACGAGTGCCACGGCGTCCGCGAGCGACAGGACGCCCGCGACGTGTGCCGCGGTGATCTCGCCGACTCCCGAACCGGCGACGAGGCCCGGTGCGACGCCGCACGAGTCGACCAGGTGCCACAGCGCTGCCTGGTGGGCGAAGACGGCGGCCTGGCGGTACGCCCGGAGCGGCCGGCCGAGGTGGGCGTCGAGCCGGGCCCGGACGTCGTCGTACGCCTCGGCGAAGGCCGGGAAGCGTCGCGCCAGCCCGGCCACCGAGTCGTCGTCGGCCGGCTCCCCGCCGGTGAACACCAGGGTGGGCTTCGCGGTGGTGGCGCTGCCGGTGGTGAGGCCGGGAGCGTCCGCACCGCTCGCCAGTGCCGCGAGGGCGGCGAGATGCTCGTCGAGGCCGGTGCCGACGCTCACCGCGCGGTACCGGTACCCGGCCCGTGTGCGGGCCAGCGCGATGCCGATCCGGGCGGCCGCGGCGGGTGTCCCGGTGCCGAGGTCACGCAACCGTGCCGCCATGGCGCGCAGCGCCGGTTCGCTCTTCGCGGAGAGGACCCAGGGCACGCAGGCGGCGTCCGGCGCCGGGGCGGAGTCGTCCGCGTCGGCCTCCGGTGGCTCCTCGACGACCACGTGCGCGTTGGTGCCACTGATGCCGAAGGACGACACACCGGCCCGCCGGGGGCGGCCGTCGGACGGCCACGGGCCCGAGCCGGTGGTCAGCACGACCGTCCCGCCGGACCAGTCGACGTAGTCCGAGGGCCGGTCGACGTGGAGGGTCCGCGCGTGCCGTCCCGCACGCATCGACATGACCATCTTGATCACCCCGGCGACCCCGGACGCGGTCTGGGTGTGCCCGATGTTCGACTTGAGCGAGCCCAGTCGCAGAGGGCGGCCGCTCGTTCTGCCCTTGCCGTAGGTCGCGATGAGCGCCTCGGCCTCGATCGAGTCGCCGAGCGCCGTACCGGTTCCGTGCCCCTCGACGGCGTCCACCTGGTCGGGGTCGAGCCGGGCCTCCGCCAGCGCCTGCCGGATGACCGCCTCCTGCGCCGAACGGCTCGGCGAGGTCAGTCCGTTCGTGGCGCCGTCCTGGTTGACCGCCGATCCACGGATCAGCGCGAGCACCGATCGGCCCTTGCGCAGGGCCACGGAGAGACGTTCCAGCACCAGCAGCCCGGCGCCCTCGCCGAACCCCATGCCGTCCGCCGCCGCGGCGAAGGGCTTGCACCTGCCGTCCGCGGCCAGGGCGCCGCGGCGACCGAACTCGATGATGACGCCGGGCGTGGCCATCACCGTGACGCCGCCGGCCAGGGCGAGATCGCAGTCGCCCCGCCGCAGCGCCTGACAGGCCAGGTGGATCGCGACCAGCGACGAGGAACAGGCCGTGTCGACGCTGATCGCCGGCCCGCGCAGGCCCATGACGTAGGAGACCCGCCCGGACGTCGTGCTCGGCGTGCCGCCGATGATCAGCTGGTCGCCGACACCCGGCGGAAGCTCCGCCTGCGGTCCCGCGCCGTAGTGGCAGTAGGACACACCCGCGTAGACGCCCGCCGGTGTCCCCCGCAGGGCGGCCGGGTCCATACCGGCGTGCTCGACCGCGTCCCACGCGGTCTCCAGCAGCAGCCGCTGCTGCGGATCCATCGCCAGCGCCTCGGTCTCGCCGATGCCGAAGAACCCGGCGTCGAAGCGGTCGACGCCGGTGACGAACCCGCCACGCGGTGGCGGCATCGCCTCGGCGAGAGGGCTCGACGCGTCCCAGCCGCGATCCGCGGGAAAGGGCGCGACGGCATCGCGCTCGTCCACGAGAAACCGCCACAGGTCCTCCGGTGAGCGCAGATCGGGGGGAAATCGACAGCCCATGCCGACGATCGCAATGGGCTCGGAATCCTTTAGTTCGGCCTCGTGCAGTCTCCGCGTGGTGACCTGCAGCTCGCCGGTGGCCTTCTTCAGATACTGACGGAGCTTCTCCTCATCAGCCACCGACCGCGGGCCCCCCTCCGATGTTTCCGGCAATTAGCGGCGAAACAGGGAACTCATTGTTGGAACTCGATTCCTGACGAACCCTACTGGCGCGGTAACCCCGGTAGACACCCCACAACCACCCCTACGTCGACGGGTGACACGCCAAGGGCCCGGCGCGGAGAATCCTCCGCGCCGGGCCCTTCCGTCAGGTGTGGTCAGGCGGCGGCGCAGGTGGCGGTCGCGCCCTGGCCGGTGCCGGTGCCCTGGAAGCCGAAGTTGGTCGACTGCCCGGCGCCGACCTGCCCGTTGTAGCCCACGTTCGTGAACCGGACGGTGCCGCTGGTGCCGCTGGCCTGGGCGTTCCAGGTGCCGGTGATCGCGGCGCCGCCGGGCAACGCGACGGTCACGGTCCAGCCGTTGATGCCCGTCGAGCCAGCGGTGACGTTCACGCTCGCGGTGAATCCGCCGCTCCACTGGTTGATCGCTACCGACGCGGAGCAGCCGTTACCGGTCGGCGGCGGGGTGGTCGGCGGCGCCGTGGTGGGCGGCGCGGTCGTCGGCGGCGCCGTGGTGGGCGGCGCGGTGGTCGGCGGGTTGGTCGTCGGCGGCGCCGTGGTGGGCGGCGGGTTGGGCGCGCCGTTCGCAAGGCTGAAGGCCAGGTCCGGCTGGAACGAACCGGCCGTGTAGCGGCAGCCGTCCGCCTCACCCGGCGGCTTCACCCAGAGGTACGCGTCGATGTTGCCGTCGCCGGTGTTCGTGGTCGGGTACTGCCCGATACGCCGGTCGGTGTTGTCGTCCGCGCACCAGTCACCGGCGGCTCCCCCGTTGCGGCTGGTGTCGATGACCTGCCGCTTGCCGGAGATGCCCATGCCGTTGAGCGCGGAGATGACCGCCCGGCCGAAGTTCGCCTCGCTGGAGGTGGGGTTGAAGTTCGACACGTTCGTGAAGAAGCCGTCGGCGTACTGCACGCCGGCCGCTCGCAGCCGGTTGGCCGTGTCGTTCGCGCTGTTCCAGGTCGAGTGGCCGCCGTCGAGGTACACCTTGGCGTTGGGGTTGGCCGACTTGATGGTCTGGGTCGCCGTGGTGAGCGCCTGGTTGCGGGCGCTGAGCTCGCTGGCGCTCAGGCAGGTCTGGAGCGCGAGCGAGTCGGTCTCCAGGATGATCATGACGGTCTGGTTGCCGAGTCCTCTGGCGAAGTTGGACACCCAGGTCTGGTACTGGTTGAGGTCCGGCGCCCCACCGGCGCTGGCCCCGCCGCAGTCCCGGTTGGTGATCTCGTACACCGACAGCACCGGGATCTGCTGGGCCGCGTTGGCGGCGCCGACGAAACCGGAGACCTCGGACTGGATGGTCGACGGGTTGAAGTTGGCGAACCAGCGGGCCTGCGGCTGGCTTGCGATCTTGTCGCGGATGACGGCTGCGCGAGAGTCCCCGGGGTTGGCGGCGACCCAACGGACGACCGCCGAACTCGGGTCGCGATAGAGCGATCCGGACACGGTGCCGGCGGATGCGCCGCCGACGGCGAGACCGACGCCGGCCGCGGCGAGCCCCGCGACCGCGGCCACGCTGATGGCCGCTGATCTGCGGTGGGACGAGAGGATAGCCACGTCGTGTTTCCTCCTGATCACATAGACGTATCTAAGTTCATGGGAGCGTTCCCACGACGGTAACGGAGGCGGGCATCGATGCCAAGATGTGAACGGCAGCCACTGCCGGAAGATGTGACCGCGGCCGCCGGGCCGGCGTGTGCCCACCGGCATGCCGGACGGTGGCCTCGCGGCCCTGCCCGTAATCTGTCGTCGGTCACCGGCGCGGGCCCGTCGGCCGACCGACGATGCCGGCCTAGAGGGAGACCAGGAATGACGGCGCTACCAGGCCAGCGTCCGACCACTGTGGGTTCGCCGGTCGTCGCGCGACCCGCGGACGAGGATCTACGGACGCTGTTCGGGCAGTCCATCGCCGTCTTCGCGGCCCTCGCGGGGCCGACGCACGTGGTGGAGGCGGCGAACCCGGCGTTCTTCGCCGCCATCGGCGAGGAACGCGCGCGAACCGGGGTCACGCTCGCCGAGTTGATGCCGGAGCTGGACGGTCAGGGCTTCATCGCCCTGCTCGACGAGGTCTACCGCACCGGCGAGTCCTACACCGGCCACGACGCCCGGATCATGCTGGGCGCCGGGTCGCGGGCCCGGGAGACGTTCTTCGACTTCACCTACGAGGCACGCCGCGATTCCGCCGGCACGGTGACCGGGATCCGGGTCATCGGGGTGGAGACCACTCAGGTCAAGCAGGCGCAACGACTGATGGCCGAGCACCGCGCCATGCTGGAGCAGATCGCCCGTCAGGCGCCCCTGAGCGAGGTGCTGGACGGGATGGCCCGTCGCATCGAGAACCTCGCGCCGCAGGAGATGCTCGTCTCCGTCCTGCTCGCCGACGCCGACGGCCGGCACCTGCGCCACGGCGCCGCGCCCAGCCTGCCCGACTTCTACAACGAGGCCATCGACGGCATCGCCACCGGTGAGGGCGTCGGCTCGTGCGGCACCGCCGCGCACCGGCGGGAACCGGTGATCGTCACCGACATCGCCACCGACCCGTTCTGGGTCGACTTCCGCGATCTGGCCGGGCGGGCGGGACTCGCCGCCTGCTGGTCCACCCCGATCCTGGGCCGTGACGGCAGCCTGCTCGGCACGTTCGCCATGTACCACCGCACCCCGCGCGTCCCGCAGGACGCCGACCTGGCCCTCGCCCGGGTCTTCGCCGGCACCGCCGCCCTGGCCGTCGAACGCCACCACATCGAGGAGGCGAAGGCCGCCGCGGACGCCCGCGCGCGAGCCGCCCACGACGAGCTGGCCCGGGTGGTCCGGGCGGAACGGGAACTGCGGGCCGAGGCGGAGCAACGCGCCGCCGCCGCCGCGGAGCTCACCGCCCGCCTGCGCGCCGCCGCCGCCGCGCAGGCCGCCACCCCCCGCCCCGAGCGGTGTCAGCTCGGCGGCAGCGACGGCTGCACGGCACCCGCCGAGATCAAGGTCGCGGACTCGTGGGGCGACTCCGCGTGGGGCTGCCCGGTCCACGTCGAGGAGGCCATCATCAACGTCCGGTCGGCCTTCATCGCCAACGAGGAACTCGGCGGCCTGGCCGCCTACGTCAACCGCTGAGCGCCTGCCGATCGCGGACGGATGAGGGCCTAGCGCCCGACGGGCGCGCCGGTCGACTCGCGGCCGGGGCGCGTCGTGGTGAACGGGCTCCGCAGGCGGGTCATGGATTCGGCGCTGATGTCCGCGATCGGACCGCGCTCGTCGCCGGTGACCCCGATCCCTTCCACACGGAAAGGGTTCAGGGCGAACGTGTTGTCGGGCACGTGGTGCTCCAAGGAATCTGCACGGCAGCGCTCGACTCAGTCATCGCGGCTGGGAAACCGTGGGAGAAACAAGGGGTGGCGATCAGTGATCGGTACCCTGCGTCGTCAGCCTAGCGCGCATCAGCCGGGCCGTCGCGTCGCGGCCCGAATCGGCGACGTTGTCAGAACTGCACGACGTGGCCCACCCGGGGCGGCGTACGGCCCGCGAGGACGTCCAGCCACGCCTCCCGCAGCGCCTCCGGACCGGCGCCGACCCGCACGTCGAGCCATCCGCTCACCACCTGGGAGAACCGCTGCCAGGCGTCGGCGAACCGGGCGTCGAGGCCGGTGCGACCCCAGTCCCGGCTGCGCTTGCGGATGCGTACCGGCGCGAAGAAGACCTCTCCGGCGGCGCCGGCGTTCGGCGTCTGCTGGGTGAGTCCGACGGCGATGTCCCGGACGAGCAGATCGCCGAGGTGCGCGCGCAGGACGGCGCGGGTCGCGGGTGAGCCGGACAGGTCGAGGTAGACGGTAGGTACGGCGTCCAGCGTGCCGATGTCGTCGTACGAGACGACCTCGTCGTAACAGCCCAGCGCACGGGTGAAGGCGAGGTTGCCGGGCGAGGTGAGCCCGATCAGGCGCGGGCCGCGCCCGTGCAGTTCGAACGCGGCGGCGTACGCCGTCTTGCTCGACGCCGACGACAGCACCAGTGACCGCGCCCCGTAGGCGTCCTCGTCGAGGATCTGGTCGGCGAGCATGAACGAGGTGAAGAACAGCGGCCGGAACAGGATCAGCAGGTCCTCCTGATCCGCCCGGTACGCGGGGTCGCCGTCCGTCGACCGGTACGCGTTGTACGGCGAGGGCAGGTCGGCCCGGTGCGCGCTGGCGTCGCGGAACCCGCTCGCGTCCACCCGGTCCGGTCGCACCACCAGGTGGCGGGCGGGCGGAAGATAGCCGTACACCCGCTGCCCCGGTTCGACCCCGGCCACCGTGGACGTCTCGACCTCGGCGAAGCCCCACAGTGGCGGGAGGCCCCACCGCTCGCCGAGCGATCGGGGCGCGGGCGGGAAGAACTCCCAGTAGCGCATCGCCTCGCCGAGCACCGCGTACGTCACGTTGTTGGCGGTCAGGCCGACGCGCTCGACGCGCAGCAGCGCCTCCCCGTCGGACAGGTCGGGCACCGGGCCGTCCACGAGCGTGGTGTCGGCGAGGTCGTCCCGGGCCACAGCGAACGTCCACGAGTCAGGCATGGTCTGACGCTAGGCAGGCGCGACCCGGGAGACAAGATGCACTGGGAGTGCAAAATCCCACTCCGTCGCGCGTCACCGCGCCGTTTCGGCCGGAAGCTGGTGCCGGCGGATCAGCCGTTGCCCGATGAAGGTGCGCCAGACCCGGTCGGCGACCGCCGGTTCGACGATCCAGAGCCGGCGCTGCGCGTCGGCGAGGGTCAGCGGCGCGCTGAACAGATCCAGGAACAGCCGGCTGCTGCGGTTGAGCGCGAACACCTGGCCGTCGGTGCGGCGGAACAGGTGCCGGTCCGCCGGCAGCTCGCCGGGGGCGCCCTCCTGCTCGTCGGAGCGGATCCGCCGGTACGCGTCCCACACCTGCTCGTCGTCGCGATCCACGAAGACGCCGTTGGCGAGGAACTCGGTCTCGTCGTCGGTGTCGTGCCGGACCCGGTCGTGGGCGAGCACGCCGCGCACCGCCGTGCCGTACCGGTCGTGGTAGAAGAACGTGTGCGGGGTGTCGGTGCTGCCCAGCCAGGGCCGGTGGAAGTGGCCCGGGTTCAGGTCGGCCTTGGCCCGGGCCACCTCGGCCTGCGCCGCCTCGGTCACCGGTTCGTCGTACCGGAGCATCCGGACGATGTCCGAGCCCTCCACCGGCCGCACGTTCGTGATGCCGAACCGCTCCGGCTCCTTGGCGACGATCGCGCCCGGGGTCAGCATGAAGTCGCCGAGCCCGCCGAGGGTCCACAGGTCGGGGTTGTCGCGCAGGAACGTGATGCTGTCCAGCGCCTCCTCCCGGGTCTCGGTGGGAAACCCGGTGAAGCCCATCATCTGCACGCCGATGTTGGCCTTCGTCATCGCGGTCATGGTGCGCCGCACCTGTTCCGGCTTGGTGCCCTTGTCGATCAGGTCGAGGATGCGCTGGTTGCCGGACTCGAAGCCGACCGACACGGCCACGCAGCCGCTGCGCCGTAGCAGCTCGCAACGCTCGTCCGACCAGTACTTCTCCAGCCGGATCTCGGCGCCCCAGCGGAAGTCGAGCCCTCGCTCGACGACCTGCTCGGCGAAGCGCAGGATGGTCGCGGGTGCGAGCACGTCCACCGAGAAGTAGATGAACTTGGCGAACTTCGACAGTTCGGTGACGTCCGCGATCATCGTCGCCACCGTGTCCTGCCGCCACGGGCTGGTCGGGCCGTCGGTGTTCAGGCCGTAGTCGCAGAACGTGCACTTGTTCCAGTAGCAGCCCCGCGTCGGCGAGTAGTAGACGAACCGCTCCGGGCTGAGATAGAGGTCCCAGGGCAGGCCGGAGAAGTCCGGCACCGGCACCTGGGCCAGGCGCTCGTAGCGCAGGGGCAGGTGACGCTGGCGGCCGTACCTGGGGTGCAGGCGGACGTTGGGGTGCCCGGCCGGCAGCGTGCCGGCGGCGACCGCGTCCAGGATCTCGGTGTACGCGCTCTCCCCCTCCCCGACCACTATCGCGTCGAAGTCGGCGAGCACCTGGAAGACGTACTCGGGCCGGGCGGCGCACTTCCAGACGTCGGAGATCTCCGTGCCACCGGCGACGAGGAAGACGTCCGGGCAGGCCCGGCGGACGAGCCGGGCGATCCAGAGCGCGAACGGCAACTGCCACTGGTAGGTGACGCTGATCCCGATCACCTGGTGGTCGCCGGCGGCCAGCCGCGGGATGAGCACGTCCTCGTAGTACGGCTGGAAGGGCCGGTTGAGCCGGCCGAGCAGCGCCTCGTCGGTCAACGCGGCCACCGAGCCGATCGAGATCATCGGTGGTGGCTGGAGCCGGAATCCGGCCCGGAACTGCCCGGGGAAACCGACCGCGCCGAGCGCGTCCATCCAGGCGATCACGCCCTCGACCGCTTCCTGGTAGTGCCGGTAGTCGTAGAACAGGTTCGGGTCCTGCAACACGCCGATGGACCGGCGCAGCCGCTCCGGGTCCGGGTCGGGCAGGCCGAGGTGGTTCGCCCGGGCCATCAGCGCGTCCGGGCCGCTGAGGTCGTCGGTCGAGCGCCGGGACAGCTCCCGCCGCAGCCACTCGTACGCGGCCGGGGTGTACGAGTGGTGGAACGCCTCGATGTTGGCGTCGATGATCTCCGCCGGCCGGTGCCCCTGCGCCCGCGCGTACGAGTCGAGGTAGTTCAGGGAGTGGTACCCCGACGTGGGGTCGGTCAGCGGGGGGTAGACAAGTGCCGCCTTCACCGATGCGGTCATCGACGCCTCCTCAACCGATCCGGGCCGCTGAACCGGCCGGGCTGTCCTCCTGCGTGCGCTGCGCCACCGCCGGCAGTCGCGGGGCGCCGAACGCCTTGACGTACGCCACGAGCGGTTCGGCGGCGTACCGGAACGCCGCCAGGCTGTCGAAGCCCCGGTCCCACGCCGCCGCCTCCAGCCCGTCGGCGTCGCAGCCCCACAACCGCGCGAAGCACCCGTCGACGACCTCGGTGCGGAAGTGGAGCCGGCCACCCGGGCGGCGGTGTCCCGTCGTACGCGGGACGAGCGTCTCGTTCAGCGACGCCGCGGTCGCCGCGACCTGCCGCGCCGCGGCGAGCATCGCGGGGGTACGCAGCGGCGCCGCGACCATCCAGAGCGCCAGGCTGCGGTACGGCGTGGTGCCGAACGCCCGCACCAGCACCCGCAGCACCGCCTCCCGGTCGTCGATGCCCCGGTCCCGGTCGGTGAGCCATTCCCAGCCGCCCGGCGGCACGCCGGTCAGGCCGCGGTCGTGGGCCGCCCGGTGGGCGCGCTCCTCGACCGCCGGGTCGGTGATGTCGAGTTCGGCCAGCCCGGCCAGCACCCCCCGCCGGTGCCAGGCCGGTGCCTCGGGGTGCAGCAGCATCAGCACGGCCGCGGCATCCCGGTCGCTGACCCAGTGGCCACCGACCGGCGCCCCGGCGAACCGGGAGCGCCAACTGTCGAGGAAGCGGGTGTGCAGGTTGTCGATCGGCTGGTCGTCCGCGTGCGCGGGGCACAGCTCCGGCGCGTTCTGCGCCGCCATCGACAGCAGCAGCCGCGCGTCGGCGCCCTTGGCGTCTCCGGGATCGCACCGGCGCCAGGTCAGAAACCGGTCCACCGCGCCCGCGGCCCCGGGCGGCGCGGTGCGCTCCAGCGCGCGGTACGACCGCCGCCGGAAGGGCAGTTCCCGGCCGATGTCCAGCAGCAGCTCGGCCTCGGCCCGGCTGAGCACACCGGCGGCGACCGCGCGGCGCAACTCGATCCGGACGTTCACCAGCGGCTCGCTCAACGTGCGGTGGCCCTCCTCGGCGGGCCCGTGCACCACCGCCACCTCGTCGTCGCCGGTCACCACACCGTCGCGGTAGAGGCGGAACACCTCCCCCACGCCACGCATGCCGAACGGCCACAGCTCGGCGGCGCGCAGCGCGCCCATGCTGGCCGCGCCGGCCACCGTCACCCCACGATCGAGCAGGTCCAGGATCTCCCGGTGGCGGACCGGCGGGCGCTGCAGGAAGAACCCGTCGATCACGAGGACCCGGTCGCCGGGGCCGACGTCCAGGCGGAGCAGGTCGCCGTGCGCGACTGGTGGCAGCACCACCGCGTCGGGCAGCAGCCGGCCCACCTCGTCGGCCGGCAGGCTCGGTCCGATGAAGACGACGTCAGTCACGGGGTGCTCCCGGTCGGGTGCTGAGGGCCCGCTCGTCGAACATGCGCAGGCCGGGGGCGAACACCTTGCTCACAGGGATGCCGATGTCGTCGTGCGTCAGGTCGACGCGGAACGGCTCGACTCCGGTGATCCGCTGCACCCGCACCGCCAGCTCACGCAGCACCTGGGTCACGTCCCCGGCGGGCGGGGGGTCTCGGCGGACCGGCCCGGCTGGCCGGTCGACAGTGGGCGGCGGCACCGGCGGCGCGCCGACGTCGTGGTACGCCGTGGCGTCGATGTCGTCACGGGCCCCGGAGATCATGACCAGCCGGGACTGCGCCGCCTCCGCCATGGCCCGGCCGACCGCGATCTCCGGGTCCACGTGGCAGCCGAAGCCGCCGAAGGTGACCGGCAGGTCGGGGGACCAGATCGAGGCGGCGTAGCAGGGCACGCCGACCTCGTTGGTGATGTCGCAGACCTCCACCCAGCAGCCGGCCCGGAGCAGCGCCTCGTGCACGGTGCGGGTCATGGCGTTGGTGGCGGTGCCCGGGTCGGTGTAGGTGCGCTCGGTCAGCGGCGAGGTGCAGTACGGGGCGATGCAGTCGCGCTCGACGACCTCCAGCAGGGCGTGCAGGCTGGCCTCGGCGAGCGTGTTGCCGGTGGCCAGCCCGTTGCTGCTGGCGGTGAACAGGGCGCGGTCCCACCCGCGCCGGACGGTGAAGTCGAGTTCGATGGTGGCGCGGGGCACCAGGCAGGGCGTACCGGTAACCAGTCCACGACCTTCGACCCAGTCGAGTTCGACGGCGGAGGTCAGCGGTGAGCGCTCCGCCAGGTGCAGCCACCGCACGTCGTACGGCAGGTCCAGCGCCTCGGCCGGGGACCGGACGGCGGTCCCCGGCCGGAGGTTCTCGGCATGCCAGGACTCGATGCTCTCCATCACCGCGCTGACCCGGGACTGCATCGCCGTGGCGCCGGTGCCGACGCTCACCGCCATGGTGGCGCCGACCGGCCGGTAGGCGACGTGCACCGGCAGGCCGATCTCGTCGAGCCGGGTGATGTCGGCGACCCGGGTGAGCCGGAACCGGTCGAGCATGCCGCCGACCCGTGCCCAGGTCTGCTCCACGGTGGCCGTCCGGTAGGTGCCGGATCGGAAGGCGATGGTCTCGGTCGTGTCAGTCATCGAGGCTCCCGGCGGGGTGGGGGGAGGAACTCAGACGATGAGGACGGCGATGATGTTGACGTTGTTGTCGGCCGCCGCGGCCACGCCGCCGGCCACCGTCTCCAGCTCGGCCTCGGTCAGCTCGTTGAGGTCGACCAGCGGCACCTCGGGCACGTGCAGCACGTGCCGGCCCGGCGTGCCGGCCCAGTCGGCGACGATCTGCTCCTTGGTGTAGAGCGTGGCGGGCTGGGCGCGGTCCACCTCGACCGTGGCGCCGGGGGCGACCGGCAGACCGGCCGCCGTCGCGTAGCCGGTCGGGTCGGCGAGGAGTCGCTGGAGCTCCTCGTCGCTGCGCCACACCGCGGTGACCAGTTCCGAGTACTTGGTCACGAATCTGGCGCCGAATTCCTGGTCGTCGTTGCTCATCTTTGGGTCCTTTCCTGGGGCTGCGGGCCCGGCGGTTAATTGCTGTGGCGAGAACGCTAGGAAGATGGAGGTCAGGCAATCAAGCATTTCCTCTGAGTGCCATCAGAATCTGCCGTGCCGACCGGCGGGCGGCAGACATCGGTGTCAGGTGCAGCAGCACGGACAGCAGCAGGCGCAACTGGAGTCCAGGCCGGCGACCACGCTGTCCAGCTCGTCCTCGGCCAGCTCCGCCTCGGCCACCGGCAGCAACGACGGCACGAAGAGCACGAAGGCGCCGGTGGCCTCCGCCAGCTCCCACGACTCGACCTGGACCTCGATGTCCGGATCGGCGTCGGCGACGTCGCGGACCACCCGGACCTGCACCTGTTCGGGCAGATGGAGGCCGTAGCCGGCGAGGAACGCCCGCGGGTCGGAGTTCAGTGCCTGCTCCCTGGCCGGCTCGGCCCAGACGTCGGCGACCAGCCGGCTGTACGCGGCCACGAAGACCGCCCGATCGACGTTTGTCACACCCCTGCTCCCTTCCACGGTCGGCCGTCCGCGGTGACACGGGACGGCCGCGGGCAGCGCGGGGAGGGCCCGGGCCACCGGTTTCCGATTCATCGTGGGCCCGCGGGCCGTTCCATCCGGCCGGGCGAGTGGGAATTTCATCGAATGCGGCCGCGACAGGGTCGCGCAGCGGCGAAAGCCGGGTAATTGGGAATCATCGGCGTGCCACGGATTGGCGATTCTAATGATTGTCATCGGTGTGAACAAGTAGTGATTCCTCGCCTGTCACCCGCGCGGCGTACGCACCTAGGCTGCGATCGCCGGCCCGCCCCCGTGACAGCGGTCCGGCGGGGTGCCGTGTTCCGTCACCGAGCGCTGCCGGAGGCCACCGTGACCATCGACGAGGTGACGACGACGCCCGGCGGCCCGGTCGGGTACAGCGTGGAGGAACTCGCCCGCAAGGTCGGCATGTCGCCGCGCAACATCCGCGCCCACCAGGCCCGGCGGCTGCTGCCCCCACCGGTGCGGCACGGCCGGGCCGCGCTCTACGACGACTCCCACGTCCGTCGGCTGGACGCGATCCTCACCCTGCAACGGCAGGGCTTCAACCTGGTCTCCATCGAGGCCATGCTCGGGGTCCGGGCCGGTGACGAGGTGCCCGACGGGTTGACCGCGATGCTGCAACGCCTGGCCGCCGAGCGTCCCGCGCTGGCCCATTCGCTGACCCGGCACGGCGTGATCGGCCGGGCCGCCGACGGCACGGTCCGGACCACCCGGCCGCGCCCGCTACGCGCGGCCCTGGACCTGCATCGGGTACGGGTCGGCACGGTGCCGGCGTTGCAGACCCTGAGCGAGGTGCTGGACAGCCTCCGGCCGGTCGCCGGCGAGCTGGTCGCCGCCGTGACCGCGAGGCTGCTGGCGCTCGCGCCGGAGCTGGCGCGCGGCAGCCGGTCGTCCTGGGCCGACCTCGACCGGGAGACCCTGCTGTTGACCCAGGGGGTGGTCGGCGTGCTCACCGAGGCGTTCCGGCTCGCGGTGGAGAACCAGGCCGAGGCGCACGTCGCGGAGCTGCTGGAGAACCACCTCGACACGGACGTGTGCCTGGAGGACGGCGCGGTCATCGACAACGGCTGACCGGGCGGTCAGCCCGCCGCGGGCTGACCGTCGGGCTGCCGGCTCTCCACCACGGCGTCGGAGCGTTCCGGCTGGTCCACCAGCTGCCGGCGCGCAAGCCGGTGGAACAGCCCGGTCGGCTGGTCCATCAACTCGTCGTAGGTGCCCCGCTGAACGATCCGCCCCGCTTCGAGCACCACGATGGTGTCCGCCGCGCGGACCGTGGACAGCCGGTGGGCGATGACCACCCGGGTCGCGGCCAGGGCCGCAGTGCTCCTGGTGACCATCTCCTGGGTCCGGTTGTCCAGCGCGCTCGTCGCCTCGTCGAAGAAGAGGATCCGGGGCCGGGGCGCCAGCGCGCGGGCGATCAGCACCCGCTGGCGCTGCCCGACGGAGAGCGTCCCGCCGCCGAACGGCACCATCGTGCTCATCCCCATCGGCAACGCCTCCAGGTCGTCGGCGAGCCCCGCCAGCCGCGCCGCCTCCCAGACCTGGTCCAGCGGGAAGCTGCCGGCGCCGCAGATGTTGTCCCGTACCGAGCCGGCGAAGAGCTGGCCGTCCTGCAGGACCACCCCGCACTGCCGGCGTACCGCGTGGACGTCGAGTTCGGAGAGGTCCTGGCCGTCGTAGAGCACCGCGCCCTGCTGCTGGCGTTCGAAGCCGAGAAGCAGCCGCAGCAGTGTCGACTTCCCGCAGCCGCTCGGCCCGACGACGGCGACGAACTCACCCGGGCGGACGTGCAGGTCGATGTCGACGAGCACCGGCGGCTCGTCCGGCTGGTACGCGAAGGTGACCCGGTGCAGAGCGACCTCGCCGCGCAACTCGCCGGGGTCCACCCGGTCCGGCCGGGCCTCGGGGTCGGCGCGCAGGATGTCCCGCAGGCCGCCCAGCCGGGGCACCGCCGCGATCACCTCGACCCCGGCGGACACCAGCACGAGCAGCGCGCCGAGCAGCATCGCGAAGCCGACGTTGAGGACGAAGAAGTCGGTCGGCGAGACCCGGCCGGAGAGCGGGCCCATCAGCACGGCGAACAGGACGAGCTGACCGGCGACCGGGAGCGCGGTGGCGAAGGCGACCAGACCCGCCTGGCTCTGCCGCACCCGTTGCAGCCCTGCCCGGGCGGTCGCCGCCACCTCCGACCAGCGGGCGTGGGCCCGGGCTTCGGCGGCGGCGACCTTGATCTTGACGATGCCTCCGAGCAACTGGTTCGTCATCGCCGCCGCCCGGTGCTCGGCCGGCAGCGCGGCGTGCTGCCGACGGGCGATCAGGACGGCGAAGGCGCCGAAGGTCAGCATGGTGACGACGACGATCCCCGCGCCCCACAACCCGAGCACGGGCTCCACCACCAGGAGCATGCAGAGGGTCACCACGACGGTCGCGGCCGCGGAGACGAGCTGCGGCAGCAACGCGCTCAGCGCCTCGCCGACGAACGAGATCCCCAGCATCGAGTTGGCGATCTCACCGCTGCTGCGCCCGGTGAAGAACCGGGCGGGCAGCCGCATGAGCCGGTCCCAGATCGCCAGGTGCGCGCCGGACTGCAACCGGCCGTCCAGCCGCAGCAACCGCAGGTTCTGCGTCACACCGACCAGTCCCGCGACCACCGCGGCGCTGAGCATCAGCGCGAGGAACCCGAACAGGCCGTCCACCTCGCCCTGCCGGGCCAACTGACCGAGCACCTCACCGGTGGCCAGCGGCACGCCCAGGCCCAGCAGCGCCACGCAGGCGGCGGCCACCAGCAGCCCGCGCACGTCGCGGGCCGCGCCCACGAGCCCGGCCCGCAGCAGGTGACGCATCCGGGCGACCGGCGGCAGCGGCGCCTGCACCTGGGTCGCCTCGGCGGCGAACGCCGCGGCCACCGCCGCGTCGACCCGCCCGTACGCCCGGGTGTCCGGATCGACGTGGTGGTAGCGCCCCCGGCGGAACACCAACGGCACCGCGACGGCGGCCGACGGGTCGTCGCCGGTCCGCCACCCCACCAGCGGCCCCAGGTCCCGCCGCCACCACCGCTGCGGAAGGCGCACCTCGCGCAGGAAGAGGCTGGACACCCGGGACACCGCCCGCACCGCCGCCCGGTCGTCAAGCGGCGCGCGGCTGCGGTCCGTCGGCTCGTTTACCGGGCTGCCCATCCCCTCGGTGACCACCCGGAGCACCGAGGCCGCCCGCCCGTACCTGTCGAAGCCGGCCTCCGGGTCCGGGACCGCGAGCGCGCCACCCGCGCCGATCACCCCGAGTGACCGGCGGGCCGCCGCGGCGAGCATCTCGGCGTCGATCTGCCGGCGCCGCTCCACGCCGTTCAGCAGCGCCGCGTCGGCCTCCTCGATCCGGGTCTCCACCAGCCGCAGCAGCCGCACCACGTGCTGGTCGACCGCCGACCGGAGCTGGCCGGTGACCAGCAGGTCCCAGCTGCCGTGGCTCTCCACCGCGCACGGCGACTCGGCCACCACCCAGTCCCGCTCGGCGATCAGCAACAGCTCGCGCTCCCCCGACACCTCCGCCGGTCCACCGTCGTTGCGGCGCAACTGCCCGCCGGCGCTGCGCAGCCACCAGGCGCCGCCGGTGGAGACGAGGGTGCTCCCCTGCGCCAGCGACACGATCTCGTGGCCGCTCAGGGTGGACGCCTCCCGGGGCGCCTGCCCCCGGCGCAGCGCGTCGGCGACGGCGACGAGCACCAGGTCCACCGCCGCGACCAACTCCGTCGCGGCGCCGCGCGCCCGCGGCGAGACCTCCTCGTCCGCCGGAAGGCCGGGCCGGACCTGCCGCTCCAGCAGGGACAGGTGCTGCCGGGACAGCGCGCGCAGTTCCGTGCCGGGCAGCGGCACCAGGATCAACTGCCACACGCCGATCGCTGTGGAGGCCGGCACCAGGCCGCCCGCGGGCAGCCGGGCGATGTGGTGCCGGCGGGACGGGTTCACCCCGGTCCGGCGTACCGCGAACAAGTCGGCCTCGCCGCCGGTCACCAGCCAGCCCGCCACCGGGTCGTCGAGGCGGCAGACCTCGCGTACGCCCTCGGCACAGAAGCCGATCAGGCCACCCGCCGCGGGACCTTCCACCGCGCCGCTCATCAGCGTCTCCTCGTGTCGTGGCGGTCAGTGGTCCCGGACCAGGCGCGCGTACGCGCCGTCGCGGGCAACCAGTTGCTCGTGGGTGCCGCGTTCCACCTCCCGACCGCCGTCCAGCACGACGATCAGGTCGCAGTCGCGGACCGTGGACAGTCGGTGCGCCACGATCAGGCAGGTCGCCCCCCGGCGGCGCAGGTGCAGGTCGATCCGGCGTTCGGTCTCGGCGTCCAGCGCGCTGGTGGCCTCGTCGAGCACGAGGACCCGGGGATTGCGGACGAGCGCGCGGGCGATCTCGAGCCGCTGCCGCTGCCCGCCGGAGAAGTTGCGGGCGTTCTCCCGGACCGGACCGGCCAGGCCGCCCGGGCGGGCCGCCACCTCGTCGTAGAGGCAGGCGTCGGTCAGCGCGGTGACGACGTCCTCGTCCTCGACGGTGAGGTCCCACATGGTGACGTTGTCCCGGACCGTCCCCTCGAACAGTCGCTGGTCCTGGTCCACCATGGCCACCGTGGCCGCCCACAGTCCGTCGTCGGTCCCCGGCCGTTCCAGCCCGTCCACCGTGACCCGCCCGGTCCACGGCCGGTAGAGCCCGGCGACCAGCCGGCCCACCGTCGACTTGCCGCTGCCGGACCGCCCGACGAGCGCCACCCGGGCGCCCGGCGGCAGGTCCAGGCTGAAGTTCTCCAGCAGGGGACGGCCGAGCGGGTTGTAGCCGAAGGTGACCTCCTCGATGCGCAGGTGCCCCTCCAGCGGGGTCAACCGCCGCGCGGGCCGGTCCTCGGCCGGCGGCAGCGGGTACCGCTCCACGTCACGCAGCCGGTTGAGGTCGGCGCTCATGTCCTGGATCCGCGAGCCCAGCGCGGTCAGGTTGCCCAGCGGCCGGTTCATCGCGGCGGCCAGGCTCTGCATGCCGACCAGCACGCCGACGCTCATCGCCTCCGCCACGACCTGGCGGCTGCCCAGCCCCAGCAGCACGGCTGTGGTCCCCGAGGCGAGGAACGCGGGCAGGACGGAGAGCACCGCGGTCGGCACTCCCAGCCGCTGCTGACGGGAGGCGACCGTGGCGTGCCGCGCCGCGAACCGGGCCACGGCGCGTTCCTCCTCGCCGCCGGCCTTCACCGTCTCGATCATCTGGAGCGTGGTGTAGACGGTGGTCACCATCTTGCTGCGGTCCGCCTGGAGCCCCGCGACGGCCGTCGACCGGGTCGAGGCGACGTAACGCAACACGCTGACGTTCAGCCCGGCGAGGACTGCCGCACACAGTCCGAGCAGCAGGTCGTACTGGCAGAGCAGCGCCCCGTACGCCAGCACCAGGCCGGTGTCCACCACAGTGGTGGCCGCCCGGCGGGTGAGCACCTCGGCCACCACGTCGTTGCCCCGGACCCGCTGGCCGAGGTCGGCGGCCTGCCGCTGGTCGAAGAAGGCCGGCGGCAGCCGCAGCAGGTGCCGGAAGAACCGGGCGGCGCTGCTCAAGGCGAGCGCCGTCTCCGCGCGTACGGTCAGGCGCTGCTGGAGCAGGCTGCCCAGGAAGGTCAGCACCGTGGCCACCGCCACCGCCGCCACCAGGCCGGCGAACGCGGCCCGGTCCTCCTGCAACAGCACCCGGTCGACGAAGACCTTGGCCATCACCGGGATGGTCAACCCGACCACGGCGATCAGCAGGCCGAGCAGCAGCATCTGCGCGATCGCCGAGCCCGGGCCGCGCCACCGCTCGGCCAGCGCCCGCAGCAGCCGGTAGCGGGTGCCGCCCGGCCGGAACTCCGGACCCGGCTCCATGGTGAGCGCGACGCCGGTGAAGGCGCCGTCGAACTCCTCCCAGCTCACCGCGCGCGGCCCGGTGGCCGGATCGTTTATGTGGACCTTGCGGCCGAGCCCTTCCAGCACCACGAAGTGCTCGAACCGCCAGAACAGCACCGCCGGCAGCGCGACGGTGGCCAGGCCGGCCAGGTCCATCTGGAAGCCCTTGGCCACCATCCCGTACTTGCGGGCGCCCCGCAGCACGGTGGCCGCCGTGGAGCCGTCCCGGCTCACCCCGCACACCCGGCGCAACTCCTCCAGGGGTACGTGCCGGCCGTGGTGGGCGAGCAGGATCCCGAGCGCGGCGGCGCCGCACTCCACCGCCTCCATCTGGATCAGGGTGGGCGTACGGACCCGTCGACGGCGGATCCGGGGAATCTCCGGCGTCGCGGTGGCGTCTGTCGTCGGCGCGGTCATCGGCCCAGCAACCAGTCGATCGGGTGTTCCCGGTCCACTGTGAACCAGGCGGTGACCTCGCTGGCCGAGTTGAGCTGGAACGGTGGCGGGGACTTGGTCCAGCGCAGGCCACCCGGCGCGGCCGGGTCGGGTTCCAGGGTGACTGTCACCCGGACCACGCTGCCCCGGGCGAGCAGTCGCCGGACGTCCGGCCCGGTGCCCAGGAAGGCGCGCAGCGATGCCTCGGTCTCCGGGAAGGCGCCGATGGTGGTCACCCGACCGGCCAGGGTGCCGAACACGTTGCGCGGCGCCGCCGCGGCGGCCACCTCGACGGGCACACCCGGTTGCAGCAGTGGCGCGGCGACGGCGGGGGCGTAGACGACCGCCTGCAACGCGTCCCCGGCGGTGTCCAGCCGCTCCAGGTCGGCCAGGTGCGTGCCGGGGGTGACGATCTCGCCCTCGGACACCAGCCAGGCCACCACGTACGCGTCACCCGGCGCGTTCTCCACCCGTACCTTGCCGTCCATCGAGCGCAGGCTGTAGAGCGGCGTGCCCTTCGTGACCCGCTGGTGCGGCGCCGCCCACACCTTGGTGACCTGACCGCTGTCCAGCGCGTCGAGCGCGGATATCCCGTTGGAGTGGATCAGCACCCCGGCCGCCTCGACGGTCCGGGGCACCACGGTACGCACCGACCAGATCCCGGCGGCGACCACGACGATGAGCAGAGCGGCGGTGGCCAGCCAGTTCGGCACGGTGGTCAGCCGGACCGCCCGGTCGAGCTGCTCGGGCGCCTCCAACTGGCGCAGCGCCTGCCGCCGGAACTTCACCGCCGGCCTCCCGCCTCGGCGGGGTGGCGGGAGCCGAGCAGGAAGTCGGCCACGCTCGGTTCGACGAGTGGATCGAGTCCGGACAGCTCGGCGAAGGCCTGGGAGTCCCCGGCGCCGAGAGCGCACGGCGCCAGTCCCATCGCCGTGGCGACGAGGTACATCTGCTGGGTCAGCACACCAGCGTCCTTGAGAATCATGGCGTAGCTCATCCCTTCGTACTTCCACATCAGCCGCTGCACCCGCGCGGTGACCACCAGGACCGTCTGCGGCGGCCGGGGCATGGCGCCGGCCGCCCGGGCGTACGCCAGCAGCCGGTCGGCGGCCCCGCCCCAGCCGGCGACCGGCTCCAGCCGGTGCCCGACGGCGTCGTAGTGGTAGAGCCCGGGGTCGAGCCCGGCGCAGCGCGCGACCAGCGGATAGATCTCCAGCTCGTAGATCCCGCCGCCGCCCGGGTAGGGCCGGTGGCCCACCTCCTGCCCGCCGGCCTCACCGGCGACGGTGGTGTGCTGCGTCCGGTACAGGAACTCCGCCAGCCGGTCCAGCGGCAGCGGCGCCGTGTCGTCGTGCTCGCGTACGGTGCGCCGGTCCGCGACGACCTGGCTGAACGGGGGATCCGCCTTGGTGATCGTCGCCAGGTCGGGCAGCGGCAGCTCGACCGCCCGGTCCCCGTCGTACGGGCGGCGCAGCGGCTGCGGCGCGAAGCGCTCCCGCATCCGGTACGTGCCGCCCACCGGCAGCGCGTGCCGGCCCGCCCGGGAGCGGTGGTGCAGGCGCAGCTCCTCCGGTGACCAGTACGCCAGTGGCGCGTCGTCGTGCTCCGCGTCGTACTCGGCGTCGGTGACCAGGATCCGGGCGGTGGCCAGCTCGTCGAGCACCCGGCCGGCGGCCTCCGGTGACACGCCGATCGTGCGGGCCACCGTGTCGGGTCCGAGGCCCGGCACGGCGGCGGCCAGCACCGCGCCGAGGGCGGCGTCGGCGCAGCCGACGGTGAGTGTGCTCAGCGACGACGCGGCCACGAGCGTTCCCCGTTCGTGCTGGAGGGTCGCGAAGCGGGAGAGCCGGTAGCGGACCCCCGGGGTGTGCGGCCGGCTCTCCGGCAGGCTGCCCCGGCCCAGGCCGGTGGGTACGAGGTCGAGCAGCGGCCGGTCGTCGACCTGGACGCGGCGCTCCAGCCAGCAGTGGGCGAGCAGCCGGCGCAGCAGCAGCTGCGCCGGCAGCACCCGGCTCTCCCCCTCCAGGCCGCTGATCAGCCGCCCCACCTCGACGTCGCCGACCCAGTCGGCGGCGAGCCGCAGCAGCAGCGCTCGCCGGCCCATGCCCGGTCGCTCCAGGGTGAGCCGGAAGCGGGTCTGCCGCAGCACCAGCGAGCCGTCCTCACCGAGCCGCAGCTCGGCGTCCCGGCGCAGCCGGTACGACTCCTGCACCGGAGGTCCGGCGGCGGCGCCGGTCACGACGTCCGCCGGCCGGTCTGATCCGCCACGGTGGCCATCCCCACATCCCTTCCACGTTCCCGGCGGGCCGGGAGCGCCGGTCAGAAGAACACGTTCAGCGGATTGGCCGACGTCTCGTCGGCGGCCAGCGGGTTCCGGCCCAGGCGGTCCGGCACGTCCCACAGTCGCCCCGGGCCGAGCCGGCGCCAGAAGTGCCGCATGCCGGGCACCACGACCTTCACCACCGCCAGTTCGACGTCCGGGCGGGACTGGTCGACGACGATCACCTCCAGGCCGGCCCGCTCCGCGCGGCGTACGCATCGGCGCACGTCGTCGCCCACGTCGCCGGTGGTCAGCGCCGGGTGGTCGGCGAGGGTGCGTGGCGGCCGGGCCGGATCCGGGGACAGCCAGGGCTGGTCGGCGACCCGTACGGTGCCGAACCAGCGCGTGGTGTCCGGGTCGCCGACGCCGTACCGGTTGGGCCCGGAGCCGGGTCCGCCGACGGCGGGCAGGAACTGGTTCACCTCGGTGAGCGCGCGGGTCAGTGCGACCCGCGCGTCCAGGTGCGCGCCGAAGCCCACCAGGACGTCCTCCGGCCCGCCGTCGACCCGCCGGGACACCGCGGCGAACACCGGTATGCCGAGGTCGGCGGTGAGGTCGAGGGCCCACAGCTCGCGGTTCAGGACGGCGGCGTGGTGGTCGGCGCAGGCCACTGCCCACGGGTCGGCGAACGAGGCGACGTCCACCCCGGGCATCCGGGACCTGTGGTACCACCACAGGGCCACACTGTCCCGCTCCACGAGTTCGCAGAAGCCCTGCACGATCGCCTCGGACAGGTTGCCGCCGGCCGCGCAGCCGTTCGAGTCGGCCGAGCACACGCCCAGCCCGGTCAGCTCCGGATGGCCGTACCAGCAGTACGCGGCGGGCAGCTCGCGCGGCTGCCGCCGGGTCAGCGACCAGCCGGTGGTCCAGTCCAGCTGCACGTCGTCGGGCAACGGGCGGGGAACCCGGTGCAGGTGGCCCAGGTAGCGGTTGAGCCGGTCCCGGTCGGCGTACTGCCGTTGCGAGAACAGCAGCAGTTCCCGCAGGTGCACCGCGCGGTCCGGACCGAGCTGCCGGTAGGCCGCCCGGTGCACCGGACGGTCGCCGCGCCACACACCGCAGTAGCGCTCGACCGCCTCCCCGATCGCGCTCATCCGGGCCTGGAGGTCGGTCCGGCCCTTGCCGCCGCTCTGCCCGCGCAGGTTGCGGCGCAGGCCGTCGAGCCGGCTGGGCTGGGCGAAGTTGTGCCCGGCGGAGTAGGTGTGGGTGACGCCGTTGTCGGTCGCCTCCAGCGGGGTCAGCCGGCTCACCATGCCCAGGTACCGGCTGACGTGGTGGGCGAGTGCCGCGTACGTCTCGGCGGCGTCCCGGGTGCGGGACTCCCCGGACCGGCTGGGCTGGGCGCCGCTCGGCGGCAGGTCGATCCGCGGCTCGGCCTTGCGGACGAGGTCCGGGTCGCCGCACGCGGGGCACTGCGGTTGGCGTACCAGCCGGTGGCTCTCCGTGCTGAGGTCCCGGGTGTCCAGGGCGACCATCCGGCCGGTGAGGCGGGGCGACGTTCCGAGCACGGCGAGCACGGCGAGTTCGGCGGCGAGCAGGCCGGCGGCCGTGGTGGCGAGTCCGGGCAGGACCGCCCGTCCTGGTTGCGGCAGCGGGCCGGCCGGGTCCTGGGCGCCGAGGAAGGCGTTCACCTGCTCGTTCTCCTGCCAGCGTTGCCGCAGGCAGGCCCAGCATCCGGTACGGCCCGGCACCAGGTTCGGGCCGAGGAAGATCACGTTGCCGTGTGGCCGGGCCAGGGTCCACGCACGACCGGCGGCCAGATGACGGTCGTTGATCGGCGCGAGGCGGGGGTCGAGCATCGACGACGGCAGCACCAGCACCTGGGCGTCGTCAGCGCCGGGGTCGACCGACTCCGGCCCGACCGCTGTCACGGCGAGCCCGAGGGCACGCAGCGCGTCGGCCGTCTCGGCCACCCGGGGTGCCCCGAGGTCCACGACGGTGACCCGGCCGCCGGCCATCCACCGCCGCCCCGCCTCGGGCGGGACACCCCGGGCGTCCCAGCCGGCGGCCTCGGCCGGCGAGGTGAGCGCCGGGCCGGACGTCAGCAGGCCGTGGTCGCGCAGCCGGGCGAGGGCGGCGGCGACGGCGGCGACCGGGTGCCGGGTGGCGAGCCGGGCCACCACGTCGGCCAGCGGCGCGACGCCGTCGAGCTGGTCGGCCAGGTCCGCGGCGACCGGATCGTCGACCAGTAGGCTACGGGTCTCCCCCAGCACCACGAGCGGGCCGTCGGGCAGCCGCACCGGCAGGTAGTCCGATCGGAAGCGCGGACGCCACATGGTTCCTCCCGAGCCTGGTGGCCGGACCGTGGTCCCGCCGGCCCCGCCGGCGATCACGGTTGCTGCCATCGTCGCGTTCGGAGGTGCCGATCCCGAGTGATGCCACCGGTTTCAGCAGTCGGCGCGACGGCGCCCGGTCAGCCGGCGGTGACGGTCAGCGCGGTGTCGTTGAGTCCCAGCACCGAGGTGCCGGTGGCCTGCGCCGGTACGAGCAGCAGGAAGGTCTCCACCCGGGTGACCCGGATCGACTTCCCGCGCACCGCCGTGCGGTGGCCGGTGGCGATCAGGTCCGGACTCTGCGGCACCATCTGGACGGTGGGCGGACCGCCGGGCGCCGGGCGCAGCGTGTCGGCGGCGTGGATCGTCAGGAAGGTCAGCGTGCCGGCCGGCGTGGTGACCGCACAGTCCGACCACTGGGCCCGGTCCAGGGTCCGCCGGACCCCCGCGCCGGCGCCGGCGAGTTGCTGCCCGTAGACCTCCCAGCCGCCGGCGAACTGACCGTCGAGCAGCGGGCTCGACGCGACCAGGGACCGGTTGCCGGTGGTCGACCCGATGCTGCGCGCGAAGACCTCGGCGGCGAGAGCCCGCCGGCTGGTCTCGTCCAGGGCGGTGCCGCCCGCCGTCGCCGCCCGCCCGTCGATGCTCCGGGCGGCCACCAGCGAGGACTGGCTGACCTGGACGTTGTGGCTGAGCTTCCACTGGCCGTCCGCGCCGAGCACGAACTGGCTGACGTCGGTGGGCGCCAGTTCCGAGCCGGCCAGCTTGAGGGTGGCGGTGACGAGGAAGCAGGACGGGTCGCCGGGCGGCACCGCGAACGCCGGGTTGATGTGCTGGAACGACGGTTGCGTCTGCTGGTTGTAGGCGGCGCGGCGGACCGCGGCGATGCTGAGGTCGAGCGAGGGCGAGACCTCCTGGGTCCGCAGCGTCTCGACGTCGCCGGCCACCGAGGCGGCCGAGTCGGCCTGGTCGAAGGCGGTGAGCACCAGCGCGGCCCGGTCCCGGCCGAAGGCGGCCGGGCCGTCGGGGGCCGGGGTCGCCGCGTCCACCGGCTCACCACCACAGCCGGACAGTACGAGCAGCGCCACGGTGGCGGCGGCGAACGGCATCGCCGGCACGGCGAGGACACGCGGGCCCCTGACGGATCTTCTGCCCAGCATCTCGTCCTCCATCCACAACCGGTCCACGGGAATCGCGCCCGATGCAGTCGAGTATGTGAGCGGGGGTCGGCCCCGGCCGGTGGCGGCGCGGCCTCGTGCTGCCCGGCCCGCGGGCGTTGCACGGAACGACGTCATCCGGTCCGGGCAGCGGTCACCGATCGGTGTCATCGAGCCGGGCGACCCAGGCGACCAGCCCTGACCGGGAGGTGACGCCGGCCTTGCGGTAGATCCGGGTCAGGTGCGCCTCCACGGTGCGCGGGCTGATGTTGAGCTGCCGGCCGATCAGCCGGCTGGTGACTCCGGTCGCCGTCAGCCGCGCGATGTGCCATTCCCGGTCGGTGAGGGCGGCGGTCGCGCGCGGGCCGACCGGCCGGGCCAGTCGCAGGCCGACCCGTTCCGTTCCGCACCATCCGGCCAGTTCCAGCGCGCGGCGGCGGGCCCGCGCTGCCGGGCCGGGCTGTTCCGCGGCTTCGGCCGCCCGGGCCAGGGAGGCCAGCGCCAGGCTGCGGCGGAGGGCCATGCCGCCGGAACGGAACAGGTCGGCAGCGGTCTCCAGGTGGAGCTGCGCCGCCGCGATCTCACCGCGGGCGAGCAGCACCTCGCCGTATGCCGACTCGGCGAAGCCCCGCTGCCCGGGCAGGCCCACCTGCTCCGCCTCGGCCATCGCCAGCCGCGCCTGCCGTTCGGCGTCGGCCACCTCGCCCGCGGCGAGCGCGGCGGAGCAGAGCAGTTCGTGCCACATCGGCCGGAGGGCGGGCTGGAGGCGGCTCAGCCGGCTGTCGCCGCCGGCCGAGCGCACCAGTTCGGCGCAGGTCGCCGGGTCACCGGCCAGCAACGCGGCCGTCGCCAGCGCGGTCGCCGCGGCACGGCCGCACCAGGTGGCCGGGTCGGTGGCGATTCCGACGGCGCTGCGGGCCAGCGCCACCGCCCGGTCGTCGTCCCGGGGACCACCACGCCAGGCCGTCGCCTCCGCCTCGGACGCCAGGGCGAAGCTCAGCAGGTGGTGGCTGCCGATGCGCCGGGCGACGATGCCCGCCTCGGTGGCCAGTCCGATGGCCGTGCCCAGCAGGCCCGCATGGTAGGCCACCTGGCTGCGCGCGAGCAGGAGCTGGCACAGACCGTCGTCGCGGTGCGAGGCGCGGACGAGCGTCAGCCCACGGTCGAGGTGCCGCACCGCGTCGGCCGGCCGTTCGAGGTACGACTCGGTCAGGCCGAGCGCGGTGAGGCAGTCGGGGTGGTCCCGCAGGTCCCGGTCGGGTAGCGAGTCGACGATGCGGCTTCCGGCGTCGAGCAGCCCACGCGCCTCGTCGAGCGCGCCGTCGTGCACGGCGGCCAGGCTGCGTACGGCCAGGAGGCCGGCCCGGTCGACACCCTCGCCGCCCGGGTCCCCGGCGAGCGCGTCGGGCAGCGCGGTCACGGGACGGCCGGCCAGGATGCCGGCGGCACCGATCTCGGTGGCGAGCCGGTAGCCGCCGGTGGGTCCGGTGCCGGCCGGCAGGGCGGCCAGCTCGCGCCGGCTGATCGCCACCGCCTCCGCGTAGTTGCCGAGCAGGCGTTCCATCCGCGCCCACAGCGCCACCGCCCGGGCCCGTCGTCCCTCCTCGTCGGCGGGGAACAGCGGCACGATCTCCTGGAGCAGGGCCCGGCTCTCGGCCAGGTTGCCCGCCTCACCGGTGATCTGGGCCAGCGCGAGTGACACGTCGCGGCGGCGCTGGGCCGAGCCGGCCGTCGGCCGCAGCGCCCGCAGCGCCTGCCGCAGCCAGTGGACGGCCAGGTCGGGCGCCTCACGCCGGATCTCCTGGGCGGCCCGGGAGAGCACGTCGGCGCAGCGTTCGGCCCAGCGGCCGTTCGGCAGGGCGAGCAGGTGTTCCGCGTAACGCGCCTGGTCCACGGGGGGTGCGCCGAGATCGACGAGCGCGGTGAGCGCCCGCGCGCAGGCCTCCATCCGCCACGCCGGGTCGGTGTCCTGGGCGACCGCCATCCGCAGCACCGGGTGCCGGAGCGCGAACCGCCCGGTGCCGGGTACGCGGCGGATCAGGTCGAGCCGGGCCA
Organism: Micromonospora sp. NPDC005686; assembly: GCF_042871665.1. Classification (NCBI taxonomy): domain Bacteria; kingdom Bacillati; phylum Actinomycetota; class Actinomycetes; order Micromonosporales; family Micromonosporaceae; genus Micromonospora; species Micromonospora sp. NPDC005686. Next base: position 350,695 of record NZ_JBIAIY010000002.1, on the reverse strand, counting down.
GCCGCCACCCGGCCTCGACCGCCTGTGCCGTCGGCACCTGCGCGACCTCGGCCAGCAGCTCCGGGGCGAAGGGCGCGTCGACGATCGCCCCGGCCCGCAGGCAGGCCAGCTCGACGGGCGGCAGGTCGGTCCACTCGCGGCGCAGGGCGGCCACCGCCGCGTCGGGCAGCCGGGCGCCCTGCGCGTCACGGATCGGGTCGGCGCCGGCCGGAGCGGGTCCGCCCGGAAGCGCCGCCAGGTAAGCGGGGTTGCCGCCGGTCAGGTCGTACCGGGCGCGCAGCTCCGCCGGATCGGCGTGGGGGTGCAGGAGCGCGACCTCGGCGAGACTGAGCGGCAAGAGTTCGATCCGGTCGTGGGATGTCGGCTCCGGATCGGCGTTCTCGTCGGATTCCGGCGGGCCGAACGGCATCGGGGTCGCCATCTGCCTCGGGCGGTAGACGAGCACGAGCAGCAGCGGCGCCGGCACCGGATACCGCAGGAGGTGGGCGATCAGGCCGGCGGAGGAGGCGTCCGCCCAGTGCAGGTCGTCGAGGACCAGCACGAGTCCGTCCCGGGCCGCCAGGCCGATCAGCCGGCGGGCCGCCTGGTAGGTCCGGAACCGCCGGACGTCCGAAGCCCGCTCCGGGGCCGGTGGCGCCGCGGCGGACTCCGCCCAGGTCTCCGCGGGCCGCCCGGCCCGCAGCCCGCGCCGGGGTGGCTGGCCCTTCGTGAGGGCGTGCCGGAACACGTGGAAGGGAACTCCCCGCTCATCCGGTGCGCACGTCCCGACGGCCCACACGACGGCGGGGGCGGATCGTCGCAGGGCCTCGTGGACCAGGCGGGTCTTGCCGACACCCGGCTCGCCGACCACTTCACACACCATCTGCCGGCCCTGGCCGAACGCCGCGTCCCGGGCTTTTCCGATACGCGCCAACTGCGATTCCCGCCCGGCGAAGCACGGGCCCGATGACGCATTTCCCAGCCCAGGTGTCATCACGCAGATCAGACGCTTTCCGGCACACTCATAGGGGATGGTCCGAACTATAGCGGCGGAGCGGCGCCCGATGTCACATGGCCCCGATGCGGTCGGCCCTTATTTCACCGAAGTGCGGGAACGCCGATTCTTTACGACACCGCACCACAGCCCGCAGAAGGGACTGGTCACCACAAGGGCGGAACGATACCGATATCGCCACGATTATGCGCGGCCATACCAACCGGCCCGAACCCGATATCGCCGACTTCCGCCAATTTCAGCCAGGCGAGCCGGGGTGCACCTGGGAGACGAAATGGAAAATGCGCGGATGGCCGCCCCGCCCCGCGGAAACGGGCGGAGCGCAGTCAGCGGAAACGGATGCTCCGCCGGCGGGAACGCCGGCCTCACCTGCCGCGATTGAGGCGCACGATGGTGCCGTTGAGCGCGGTGGCGAAGAGGGTCCACGCCACGTACGGGGCCAGGGCGGCGCCGGAGGGCCCGTCGGCGCGCGCCGCGCGGCGCAGCAGCGCCAGGTTGGACAGGTTGAGCGCGGCGATCCCGGCCAGCGCGGCGGCCGGCTTCCGGGCACCGAAGAACAGGGCCGACCAGCCGGCGTTGAGCGCCAGGTTGAGCGCGTAGCCACGGGCGAAGGAGGCCCGCTCGGGGCCTTCGGAGCGGTCCAGCGTCCGGGCGCCGGCGACCGCGATCAGCCCGTACAACGGGGTCCAGACGAGGGGGAACGCGGTGGGCGGCGGCTGCCACGCGGGCTTGCGCAGGCCGCGGTACCAGCGTGAGGAGGTGGCGGACGAGGTGACGGTGGCACCCGCGGCTGCGGTCGCGGTCACCGCCGCCGCGGTCTTGACCAGGGTCGGCACTCGCATACCGCTCAGCTACCCGGCCAGCCGCGAATCAACCCGCAGGCCCGCCACCTTCGTCGGAAGATCCACTTCCGGACGCCCCCCGGCGCACAGATCTTTCAGCGGAGCACGCGCGACTCGTAGACAATTTTCACACCCTTCGATAACCTCGCCTTTCAGTGATGCTTGTCGATAGGAGGCTCCATGCGACGGCTCGTGCTCTCCTTAACTCTGGCGGCGATCGGCGCCTGGACCGTGGCGCCGACGCCGGCCTCGGCCGCGCCCCGCCCGGCACCGGCGCCCGTCGCCGACGCGGTGACCGCGAAGCTTCTCGGCCAGGCCGACACCGCCACCGCCCGAGCGGCGGGTGCGGAGCGGACCCGGGTCACCGTCACCCGCGCGAACGGCCGGTGGGCGTTCGGCACCGCGGTGCTGCTCGCGGACCGGACCGCGGACGCACACCCCACCGGGTCGGTCTTCCTCGCCCGGGCCGATGCGAAGGGCTGGACCGTCGCGTTCGACGGCGAGGCGTCGTTCGGCGACCTGGCCGCCGCGTCGCCGCTGGTGAGCCAGGACGAGAAGGCGGTGTTCCGCACGCCCGTCACCCCGATGTACGCCGGGGGCGACTTCCGGACCGGGATGGCGCTGCCGTTCGCGGTCGGGCAGACGTGGACGCTCACCTCCGGGCCGCACGGCTGGGGCGGCGCCGCCGCGCCGTGGAGTTCGGTCGACCTCGCCGGTGGCGACCAGGTCGTCCGCGCCGCCCGGGCCGGTACCGCGTACACGATGTGCACCGGGTGGATCCGGGTCATCCACGACCGGGGCTACTCGACCGACTACTACCACCTGTGGAACAGCATCTCCGTCAACGGCGCCGCCGTGGGCCAGGGCGCATACCTGGGTAACACCGGCACCGACGTCACCTGCGGCGGCTCCGCCAGCGGTCGGCACGTGCACTTCGGGCTGCGGCAGAACTCGGCCTACGTCCCGATCGCCGGGCACGGCGTCGGCAAGTGGGACTTCGTCGCCGGCGCGGCGGCGTACCAGGGCGGCGCCCGGCACGGGTCCGCCTTCGCCGGCGGGGGCGGCGGCGTCTACAACTACGGCGCGCTCGGCTTCAACCAGGGAGTCGTCGACGCCAACGGCGGCGGCACCCTGACCCGGCGGTCCGGTCCCGGAACGGGGTACGGCGCCGTCGGCTCGATCGCGGACGGGGCCACAGTCACCGTCTCCTGCTCCGCCAACGGCACCTCGCACACCGGCCGGTACGGCACCACGGCCCTGTGGGACCGGCTCAGCGACGGTAGCTGGGTGTCCGACGCCTACCTGTCCACCGGAGTCAACGGGCCGATAAACGGCTGGTGCTGACCCCGGCCCCACGTCGGGGGGGGGGGGGGGGGGGGGGGGGGGGGGGGGGGGGGGGGGGGGGCGGCGGGGCGGGGGGGGGGGGCCGCCCCCCCCCGGGGGGGGCGCGGGGGGGGCGGGGGCGGGGGCG